>DXWE01000099.1:4178-5985 GCA_019417045.1 Oscillospiraceae bacterium | reverse complement strand
GGCGCCCTTCGCCCCGCACCCCTTTGGCCTCACAGCAGCAGCGGCTGGATCTGCCTGCCTTCCAGCGCCTGTTCGATCGTGTCGCCGATGCGGGTGAAGTCCGCGACCAGCGAGTTGGGCTTTTTGCCCGGGTCGTCCTGGCGAAGCGGCACGAGATAGAGGTGCTTGACGTTTTTGAGCAGCGCGATGTTGCGGAAGGAGGCGCCCAGCGCGTCGTTGGTGGACACGGCGAGCACCACCGGCTTCTCCCGCCGCAGGTGGGACTTGACCGCGAGGGTGACCGGGGTGTCGCTGATGCCGTTTGCGAGCTTGCCGAGGGTGGTGCCGGTGCAGGGGGCCACGACCAGCAGATCGAAGTAGCCCTTCGGGCCGATCGGCTCCACGTCGGTGAGGGTGAGCAGCGGCTCGTGGCCGGTCATGCCGGTCAGCCGCTCCCGGAAGGAGGCGGCGGTGCCAAAGCGGGTGTCGAGGGAGGCCGCGTGAAAGGAGAGGATGGGGGTGATGTCCATCCCCTGCGAGACGAGGCGCTCGATCTGGGAGAGGACCCGCTCAAAGCAGCAGAAGGACCCGGAGAGGGCCCAGCCCAGCCGCAGAGGGTCGTTCATACCGTTCCCTCCCGTTCTTTCACCATGTTGAGGATGGTGTTTTTGAGGATGCCGCCCGCGCTCTTGGGCGCGACGCGCCCGGGCAGGGAGAGCGCCCAGATGGTCTTGATGTGGTGTTCGGCCGCGGCGTGGAAATCGACGCCGCCGGGCTTGGAGGCGAGATCGATCAGCAGCGTGCCGGGATCGAGCGCCGAGAGGACGGTGTCGTCAAACAGCAGTGCGGGCGCGGTGTTGAAGATGACGTCGAACACCCCGGCGTCGGGGAGGTCGCGCAGGTGGACGGCGGTGCAGCCCATTGTGGCCGCCCAGGCGAGGTCGGCGCATTTGCGCGCGGCCACCGTGACGTTCGCGCCGAGCGCGACGAGCAGCCGGGAGAGCACCCGCGCCACCCGGCCGTAGCCGGTGATGAGGCAGGAGGCGCCGTTGATCGTGACCGGGAGCTCCTCCATCGCGAGCTGGATGGCGCCCTCGGCGGTGGGCACCGCGTTTTGGACCGCGAGCTCCTCCCGGCGCAGGTAGTCGTCGATGTGCAGCCCGCGGGAGGCGAACTGCTCGAGCACCTCCCCGGTGACATTGCCCCCGACGACATACTGCCCGGGATCCAGGCAGTCGAGCACGCCGGAGAGCGGAAGCGGCATGCGGGCAAACGGCGCGTTGACGTGGATCCCGTCGGTGGAGACGGGCACCGGCAGGATCACGCAGTCGGCGGGCGCGATGGCCTGGGAGAGGCGGTTGCAGCCGACGACGCAGGAGGGCAGGTCGGCGTTGTCGAACCCGACGGTGATCACCTTGTACCCGTCCTGCGCGAGCTGCCCGGCGAGATAGGTGGTGCGCAGGTCCCCGCCTATCACCGCGAATGTATCCATAGTAGTCATATCCGAAATCCTTCCTTTCTTGGTCAGACGGGGGAGCAGCGCGCCGCCGGGGCGCGGCAGGGGGGAGGCCCCCTTTTCAAAAGCCGGCGAGGGTGCACACCGCGTGAACGAGCATACAGCAGGCGATCCCGATCCCGGTGGGCAGCAGCACGGCAATCGCGGTCCATTTGACGCTGTGCGTCTCCTTATAGATGGTGAAGCAGGTGGTGGAACAGGGCCAGTGGAGCAGGGAGAACAGCATGACGCACAGCGCCGTGACCCACGTCCAGCCGTTGTCGAGGAGCAGCGCGTGGAGCTGCGGCATCCCGAGCTCGAGCAGCGACCCCT
>DXWE01000099.1:0-4168 GCA_019417045.1 Oscillospiraceae bacterium | reverse complement strand
GTCGAGGAACTGCGCGCAGTGGGCGAGCAGCGACAGGTCCCCGACCGTGACGTTCGCCATCGCCCAGATGAGCAGCCCGGCGGGCGCCGCCACCACCGCCGCGCGGCCGAGCACGAACAGGGTGCGGTCGCGCAGCGAGCGGAGCAGCACCTTGCCGAACTGCGGCACGCGGTAGGGGGGCAGCTCGAGGGTGAAGGAGGAGGGCACGCCGCGCAGCAGGGTGCCCGAGAGCAGTTTCGAGACGAGCAGGGTCATCAGCACCCCGAACACGAGGATGGCGGTGAGCGCGAGCGCGGACGCCGCGGTGGAGAACAGCCCGCTGCCGGCGCCGATGAAGAAGAGGGAGACTAAGGTGATGAGGGCCGGGAACCGGCCGTTGCACGGTACGAAATTGTTGGTCAGCACCGCGATCAGCCGCTCGCGGGGGGAGTCGATGATCCGGCAGCCGGTCACCCCGACCGCGTTGCACCCGAACCCCATGCACATGGTGAGCGCCTGCTTGCCGCACGCGTTCGCCCTCTGGAAGAAGGAATCGAGGTTGAACGCCACCCGGGGGAGATAGCCGAAGTCCTCGAGCAGCGTGAACAGGGGGAAGAAGATGGCCATCGGCGGGAGCATGACCGCGATGACCCACGAGAGCACGCGGTACATCCCGTCGAGCAGCAGCCCGTGCAGCCAGCCGGGCGCGCCGAGCTCGTCGAACCAGAGGGAGAGCCTGCCGCCCAGCCAGTCGAACCCGGCGGAGAGCCAGCTCGAGGGGTAGTTCGCGCCGACCAGCGTGATCCACAGCACGAGGCAGAGCAGCAGCAGCATCAGCGGGATGCCGGCGCGCCGGCTGAGCAGCCAGCGGTCCCACTTCCGGTCGCGGGCATATGCCGCGTCGCCCTGCCCGGTCAGCACCCCTTCGCACAGCTCCTCGCCGCGCAGCACCAGGCAGGACACGAGGGTGTCCGCGACCTGGTCGGGCGGGATCGCGTGCTCGAGCAGGTATTGCCGCGCGCCCGCGAGCGCCGTATGTACCGCGCCGTCCTCCGAGAGGGAGGTGCCAAGGGCCTGATCCAGCTTTTGCCGGAGGGAGGGGTCCCCCTCGAGCAGCCGCAGCGTGACCCACCGGCTGTTGAGCCGGCCGTGCAGCGCGGCTTCGACCGCGGGCTGCACCAGCGAGACCGCGTGTTCGAGCGGGGCGGAGTAGCGCACGGGACAGCCCGCCGCCTGCCGGTCCCACACCGGGCGGCCGCCCGGGCCCGGCCCGTTTTCATCCGCCCGCCAGGCCCCGTCCGGCTCCGGCCCGTGTCCGGCAGGCCGCCCCTTTTTCCCTTTGCCCGCTCCCGGCTCCCGTCCGCCGCCCGGTTTGGGACTCTTTCCGTCCGCTTTCGGCCGCTCTCCGCCGCCCGCCTCCGGTTGTGCCCCGCCGGGCGGGGCATGCGGGGGGAGCGCCGCGATCGCCTCTTCGAGCTGCCGCAGCCCCTTTTTGCTGCGGGCGGCGGTGCCGATCACCGGCACCCCGAGTCGCGCGGACAGCGCCGGCAGATCCACCGAGAGGTGCTTTTTGGAGGCTTCGTCCAGCAGGTTGACGCACACGATCACCCGGTCGGTGATCTCGAGGGTCTGGAGCACGAGGTTCATGTTGCGGGAGAGGCAGGTGGCGTCGCACACGACCACCACCCCGTCCGGGCGGTCAAAGCAGAGGAAATCGCGCGCGACCTCCTCCTCGGCGGAGTGGGCGAGCAGCGAGTAGGTGCCGGGGAGGTCGACGAGCGAGACGCGCTGTCCCCGGAAGGTGTACTGCCCCCGCGCGACCGAGACGGTCTTGCCGGGCCAGTTGCCGGTGTGCTGCCTGCTGCCGGTCAGCTGGTTGAACACGGTGCTTTTTCCCACGTTGGGGTTTCCCGCGAGGGCGATGACCTTGTCGCCCGGGCGCGTATCGATCGACATGGGCATGCGCCTCTTTCTGTTCGAGATGGTGGGGTCAGCGGCAGGGCTCCACGAAGATCTGGGCCGCGTCCCTGGCGCGCAGCGCGATGACGGACCCCCGCACGAAATAGGCGGTGGGATCGCCCGAGGGGCTTCTTTGCAGGCAGGTGATACAGGTGCCCTCGATCAGCCCGAGATCGAGCAGCCGGCGGCGCATCGGCCCGTCGGAAAGCGACAGGGACCGCAGCCGCGCCGTGTCCCCGACGGGCACCTGGCACAGCGGGAGGAAATCTGCCATATCCGCATCTCCTTTCCGGGCAGAGAAAAAGGCCCGGGCGTCCGTGCGGGACGCCCGAGCCGCGGCGGCAGAAGCGGCGCGCCTGCCCCCGTCACGGCTCCTGTTATCAGGATATGACGGGGATGGCGGATGGTGCCAACTGTTTCAGGTGTTGTGGCGGCTGATGGAGCGGCGGAAGAGCAGCCGCCAGAGGGCCTGCGCGTTGAACGGGATGAGCGGGTAGAGGTAGTGCAGCCCGGTGACGGTTTTGGTAAAGACCAGGGTGAGCAGCATGGCCGTGATCCCGATCAGGAAGGCGATCAGCCCGCCGTAGAACCCCCAGATCCCGCCCAGCGCGATGAGCAGGATGAAGACGATGCGGTAGAGCTTGAAGGTGTACCCGAGCTGGATGCTGGGCTGCACGAAGCTGAACACCGAGACGAACGCCATATAGAGCAGCACCTCGGGGACGAACAGCTCGGCCGCGACCGCGAACTCGCCGAGGATCAGCGCGCCGACCAGGCCAAAGGCGTTCGAGAGGGAGCTCGGGGTGTTCAGGGAGGCGATGCGCAGCCCGTCCACGATCAGCTCGACCGCGAGGATCTGGGCGAGCAGCGGCACCGAGTTGGGCTCGACGATGTTGAACACCTCGAGCCACGGCGGGATGTGCTCCGGGTGGCTGACGAACAGGAACCAGGTGGGCATGAGGAAGAGGGTCATCAGGAAGATGATGAAGCGGATGACCCGCAGGTACGACCCGATGAGCGGCGGGAAATAGTACTCGTTCGTGTCCTGCAAAAAGTCGAAGATCGCCGTGGGGAGCACCATCGCGACCGGGGAGGTGTCGACGAGGATCAGGATCTTGCCCTCGAGCACGCTGGCGGCGGCGCGGTCGGGCCGCTCGGTGAGCCGGATGCGGGGGAAGGGGTTCCAGTGCTGGTCGCGCAGCAGGCATTCCGAGAGGCTCTCCTGCGACATCGAGAGGGAGGGGATGGTGATGTTCTGCAACTTTTTGCGGATGGTATCCACATGCTTCTGCCTGGCCACCCCGTCCATGTAGCACATCACGATATCGGTCTTGGACTTGCCGCCCACCTGCACGATCTCCATCGACAGCCGCGGGTCGCGGATCCGCCGGCGGATGAGCGCGGCGTTGAACACGAGGGTCTCGACAAACCCGTCGTGCGACCCGCGCAGCACCCGGTCGTCCTCCGGCTCGCTGACGCTGCGCACGGGATAGGTGCGCGCGTCGATCAGAATGGCCTCGTCGTAGCCCTCGATGATCAGCGCGAGGGTGCCGGAGAGCACGGCGGTGGCGATCTTGTCGAGCTGTTTTTCGCTGCCCACCTCGGTGTAGGTGATGAACCGCTTGATGAAATCGAGGGTGGTGGGCAGGGAGTCGAAGTCCTCGGGGGCGATTTTGGAGAGGAATTCGAGCATTTTCTCGAGTACCTCGTCCTTGGTAAACGCGTCGATGAAATACATCGCCGCCTGGCGCCCGCCGATGACGACGTTGCGCTCGAGCAGGTCAAAGCTCCGGTCCACCCGCAGGGTGGTCTCCATCAGTTGATGGTTTTGGGCGTAATCCGCGGTCAATGCCGGGGAATTCATGGCACATCCCTCCTAACGGTGGTATTGTGTCCCGCGGCGGAGGAAAATATGACGCGCCGGCTTGAAACTGCTCGAAAATTTTGCTATACTGAAGCTGTTCGCATACACACCGCCAGTGTGGCAGGAGGTTTTCGCCATGTCAGACGATTTCAAATGGGGTTCCGTTTCGGAACCGGAGGTACATACACAGGCAGATCCCGCCCGTCCGGCGGCTCCCGACGAGGGGGCGCGCCCGGCCGAAGCGCCGCAGGCGGAACCGGTCAATCCCGGTGCGCGCCCGGCCGAGGTGCCGGCAGGCGCCCCGGCGGCGGAGCCGGTGATCGTGCCGCCCGCGCCCCCGCAGCCGACGGTCGTGCCGCCCGCGCC
>DXWE01000098.1:5233-6080 GCA_019417045.1 Oscillospiraceae bacterium | reverse complement strand
TCATCCGGTCCCTCGAGCGTCACCGTCACCGCGCGCCCGAACAGCTCCTTCACCAGCTGTCCCAGCTGCCTGTCCAGCCTGGTCGCGCGCACGAGGTTGCAGCCCCCGCCCGGCAGGGTGAGTGTCATCTGTGTCCCCTCGATGTGGCACTGCGCGTCCGTGAATGTCCCGTTGACCGCGGTGTTGTGCCGCTTCAAAAACAGCAGCAGGGTTGGAAAGCAGCCGTCTTCCAGGCTCTCGGACGGGTAGCGCGGAGTGAGTTCCGCCCGCTCGAGCGAAAGCGCGTTTGCGATCGCCTGCTCCGCCCGCTCGATCGCCTCAAACGACACAAAGCCCGGCAGCCGGAGAGTGGCTGTCAGGCAGGCATTTTGCCGGTTGATCTCGATATGCTCCACCGCGCCCTCCAACAGCGGGGCGCGGACGGCCTCGTCCGCAATATACGGTCCAAAGACCTGTGCAAAGGTGGGGTTGCCCATGAAACCTTCCTCGTCTTTCCGATTCTATAGCTTGTCGATCTCCGCCATCAGCGCGTCCACCGCGTCCGCCTCGTCCACGGTGCGCACCACCTGTCCCTTTTTGAAAATCGCGGCCCTGCCGTCACCGCCCGCGAGCCCGATATCCGCCTCGCGCGCCTCCCCCGGGCCGTTGACCACACATCCCATCACCGCCACGGTAAGGGGCTTGCGCACCGCCTGCAACCGCTTCTCCACCTCCTGTGCGATCCCGATCAGATCGATCGAGGTGCGCCCGCAGGTCGGGCAGGAGACGAGCCGCGGTCCGTCCTGCCGGAGCCCCAGCGCCCGCAGCAGGTCGATCCCCGCTCTCACCTCTTCCACCGGATCGGCGG
>DXWE01000098.1:1130-5223 GCA_019417045.1 Oscillospiraceae bacterium | reverse complement strand
CGGCGGTGAGCGAGACGCGGATCGTGTCCCCGATCCCGTGCAGCAGCAGCGACCCGATCCCGGCGGCGGATTTGAGCAGCCCTCCGCGCAGCGTGCCCGCCTCCGTGACCCCCACATGCAGCGGGTAATCGCACACCGCCGCCGTCAGCTCATAGGCGCGCACGGTCGTCTCGACATCCGAGGATTTCAGTGACAGCACGATATCCTCAAAATCGAACTTCTCCAGCAAGGAGGCGTGATAGAGTGCGCTGTCCCGCATGGCCTCGGGGGTCGGATGGCCATATTTTGCGAGGATCTCCTTCTCAAGCGAGCCGCTGTTCACCCCGATGCGGATCGGGATTCCCCGCGCGCGGCAGCAGTCCGCAACCGCCTTCACCCGGTCGTCCCCGCCGATGTTGCCCGGGTTGATGCGGATCTTGTCCACCCCCGCGGCGGCGGACTCGAGCGCCAGCCGGTAATCGAAATGGATGTCCGCGACCAGCGGGATGTCCACCTCGCTCTTGATCGCGTCGATCAGCCGCACCGCCTCCCGGTTCGGCACCGCGATCCGCAGGATGTCGCATCCGGCAGCCTTGAGCGCCTTTGCCTGCGCCACATTCCCCTCGATATCGTGCGCAGGCCGGTTGCTCATCGACTGCACCGTGACCGGCGCATCGCCGCCGATTTTCACCCCGCCGACCGTCACCTGCCGGCTCTTCCGCCGCTCCATGCGCACCCCCGCTTTCTGATACCATTCAACCTCATCAGTATACTCTATCTCCCTCGCAATTACAACCTCTGCCGCCGGTTTTTGGCAAAAATTTCGACATAAAGCAAAGGCAGACGCACCGCGTCTGCCGCTCGCCTATTCCTTTACCTTGTGCATTTCGAGCTGCGCCATCACCAGCCCGTAATAGATCCCCTTTTTTCGCATCAGCTCGTTGTGGGTGCCCACCTCCGCGATGTGGTGCCTGTCGATCACCACGATCCGGTCGGCACTGCGCAGGGTGGACAGCCGGTGCGCGATGGCAAAGGTCGTGCGCCCTTTTGTCAACCGCGCCATCGCCTCCTGGATCTGGTACTCGGTCTCGGTGTCGAGGCTGCTGGTCGCCTCGTCCAGGATCAGCAGCCGCGGCCGCGGCAGGATCGCGCGCGCGATCGCGATCCGCTGCCGCTCCCCGCCCGAGAGGGTATAGCCCCGCTCCCCGACATACGTGTCGTACCCGTCCGGGAACCGGCAGATGAACTCATGTGCGTTGGCGAGCTTCGCCGCCTCGATCACCTCACGCACGGTGGCGTCGGGCTTGGCGTAGCGAATGTTGTCGTAGATCGTACCGGAGAAGAGAAAGGTCTCCTGCAGCACCACGCCGATCTGCCGGTGCAGGCAGTCCCGGCGGATATCGGTCATCGGCACCCCGTCGAGCAGGATCCGCCCCCGGTCCACCTCATACAGCCGCATAAGCAGGTTGATCATCGTCGACTTGCCGGCACCCGACGACCCGACGATCCCGATCATCTCCCCCTGCTTCACCGTGAGATCGATGTCCTGCAATACCGGCTCATACGAGCGGTACCCAAAGCTCACCCGGTCAAATGTCACATCCCCGTGAATCTCCACGTCCCGGGCCCCGCGCGTATCCGCGATGTCCGGCTGCTCGTCCAGGATATCGTAGATCCGCTCGAGCCCGGTCATCATGCGCATAATCATGCGGGGCAGGCGGGAGATATAGCCAAGTGGCCCGTACAGCATGGTGGCATAGGCCATCATCTGCACCAGCTGCCCGGGGGTCATCCGGCCACCGAGCACGTCCAGCCCGCCGAGATACATCACAAAATAGCTCCCGAGCGTGATACACAGCGTCACCAGCGGATAGAGCGTCGCCCAGAAGGCCTCGTTGCGCCGCTGGATCCTCATCAGCCGCTCGGTCGCCTCGTCGAACCGGCGGATCTCCCGCGCCTCCTGCCCGAAGGATTTCACCACCCGGATCCCGGAGATCACATCCTGCAGCCGGTTGTTCACCCGGTCATCGGTGCGCCACTGCTGGCGGAACAGCCGCCGCTCGGTCCTGTGGAACACCCGCACCATCAGCATGGCGAGCGGTGCGAACATCACGGTGAGCAGCGCGATCTTCCAGTCGATGACAAACATCATGATCGCCGCGGCGAGCATGGTAATCACCTGCGTCGCCATACTCGCAAATACCTGCTCCATGAACTCCCGGATGCGGGAGGTGTCCTCCATCACCCGGTTCATCAGCTCGCCCGCCTGCCGCTCGTGCAGGTAGGACATGGACAGCTCGTTAAGCTTGCGGAACACCCGCCCGCGCAGGTCCTGCGACATGCGGGTCCCGAGCCGGTTGCTCCAGAAATAGTTGAACAGATTGATCCCGATGGTCAGCACGGTGAAGGTGAACATGATGGCAAAGAACCGCCAGATGTCCCCCGCCGTACCCACAGCGGGCAGCAGAACATCGTCGACAAAGTCCTTCTGCACCTCCTGCTGGAAAACCGCGATACCGGCGGAGGCGGCCATCAGCACCAGGATGATCGACAGCGGCAGCACATACGGACGGCACAGATCCCAAAACCGGGTGAACGCCGTCTTTTTGCTGTCGCATTTGGGGCACTGGCTGGTACCCGGCAGCACCCGCCCGCACTTTGGACAGAGCTTTTCCCTCTCCCGGCTCTCGACCGGGGTGGAATCCCCTTTGCACAGCAGCGTCGCGCCCCGCGCCACATAGGACAGCCGGATCATATGCCGCATGCTGAACCGGCAGAGGAACTGCTCCTCCTCCCCCACTTTTGAGAGCAGGATCCCGCTGTCCACCTGTGAGGCGCAGAGGATCTCCGTTTCCGGCGCCAGCGGCACCTCCCGCTCGATCTTCCCGTGCAGCAGCACGAACAGGGCGGACGAAGTCACCGCCACCCAGCCGTCCGTGCACAGCTGCCCGTCCGGCGTCAGGTCGAACGGCGCACAGTAGCAGAGCGCCGTCTTGCCGCTCCTCGCAGTCAGCAGCGCCTGTTCCCGGTCCGGCAATGTATAGTGGATGTTCATAATCCGCCCCCTTTCCGCCGCGCGGCTTCAAATAAACAGATCGAGGAGTTTCAGCTCCCGGGAGGAGAGCTTCGTCACGTCCGGGATCTCATAGCGGTTGCCGTCCAGGTCGTTCACGAGATACCGGTTGGGGCCGATCGCATACACGTTGGTGCCGCCCATGCGCACCGTGAACCGGCACTCCCCCCGGTCGGTGAGTACGTCCCAGTACGAATAGCCGTACTCCTCTTTGATCCGGTGCACCCTCTCGATCTTCGGCGCGAAATAGCGCAGCGCCATCTGCTCGCGCAGCATCTCCTGCGTCTCCTGTGGCAGCGCACCGAGATCCTCGATCAGCCCGATCTCCTTGCCGTCCGTCTCCGGCTCCCGGATGGAGATAAAATGGTCCGGGTCGGAGTGCGGGAAACAGCGGTGCACCGCGACACGCGGATAGGTCTTCTGCGAGCCGTCCTCCTCGGTATAGGTCAGGCGCAGAAAACCGCCCTTTGTCCGCTCAAACACCGCATTTTTCTCCGTGACCGGCCGGATGGCGATCAGCTTCTCGACCGCCTGCTTTTCCCGCTTTAGAATGTCCGTCTCCGGCTGCCGGTCCGCCTGCGGCGCCTGCGTGCGCTCTTCTGCCATATCGTTTTGCCCCCCTTAGTCCCCGACGCCGCGCATCGCGAGCGCCTTGGTCTGCAGCTGCAACAGCTTGTAATATTCACCCTTCTGGCGGATCAGTTCATCGTGCGTGCCGTTTTCCACCAGCCTGCCGTTTTCCAGCACGATCAGCCGGTCGGCGTTTCGCAGGGTGGACAGCCGGTGCGCGATGGAAATCGTCGTGCGCCCCTGCACCAGCTTCTCGAGGGATGCCTGGATCTGTCGCTCGGTCTCGGTGTCCACCGAGGCGGTCGCCTCATCGAGCACCAGGATCTTCGGGTCACACAGGATCGCCCGCGCGATGGACAGCCGCTGCCGCTCCCCGCCGGACAGGCTGCGCCCGCCCGTCCCGATCACCGTGTCATACCCGTCCGGCAGCTTGCAGATAAAGCCGTGCGCACTTGCGGCGATCGCCGCCTT
>DXWE01000098.1:0-1120 GCA_019417045.1 Oscillospiraceae bacterium | reverse complement strand
GTACATCTTCATGGGGACGATCGCCGCCTTCACGATCTCCTCCCGTGTCGCGTCCGGCCGGGCATAGGCGATGTTCTCGGCGATCGTCCCCATGAAGATGTACGTCTCCTGGCTGACCATCGCCACCGCCCCGCGCAGAGATGAAAAGGAGATATCCTTTACATTCACACCGTCGATCAGAATATCCCCCTCGTCCGCGTCGTACAGCCGGGAAATGAGATTGACCAGCGTGGATTTGCCCGCGCCCGATTTTCCCACAATTCCGAGCATTTCGCCGGCTTTCACCTCAAAGCTGATGTCCTGTAACACCGGCTTGTTCGGGTCATAGCGGAAGCTGACATGCCGCAGCTCCACCTCCCCGCGGATCTCCATCTGTAAAGGGTGTTCGCTTTCCACCACATCCGGCACCGCGTCCACGATCTCAAAGATCCGCTGGGCGCAGTTCATGCTGTTCGACCACCAGCGGAACACATCGGAGAGGAAGTCCATCGGCCCCTGCATCATCACGAGATAATTGACAAATGTCATCAGCTTGCCATAGCCGAATGCGCCGCCGGTGGAGAGCACGATCGCGGCGCCCACGCACCACACGAGCAGCTTGGGGATCTCCTTGCCGATCGAATAGGCGCCGTCAAACTGCACGTCGTACCGGCACAGCCGCAGCTCGGCAGCGCGCAGCCGCCCGCTGCCCTTTTCAAACCGCTCGTCCTCATTCTGCTCCTGCCCGAACGCCTTGACCACACGTGCGCCGGTCAGGTTGTCGTTGAGCACCGAATAGAGCGAGCGCACCATGCGCGCCCGGCGGCCGTGGGCGTGCCAGTAGCGCGGGATCATAAAATAGCTGATGAAAAAGAGCGGGGGCAGGAGCAGCACCGACACGAGCGCCAGCCGCCAGTCGGTCATAAACATCACCACCAGCGCAAACGCAAAGGTGAGGATGTTGAAGATCAGATAGGGCAGCCCGTCGATGAAAAAGCCCATCACTTCGTTCGCGTCGCCGTTGACGCGGTTCATCAGGCTGCCAGTCTGCCGGCGGGTGAAAAAGCCGATCGACAGCCGCTGGAGGGATGAAAACACGCTGCCCTTGATACGGCGCACGATCCCCGGCACCATATAGGCG
>DXWE01000097.1 GCA_019417045.1 Oscillospiraceae bacterium | reverse complement strand
CCGTATCACCGACCTGGTCGGACACACCCCGCTGCTCAAGCTCTCGCGGATGACGGCCGCCCGCGGGCTGGCGGCCACCGTGCTCGCCAAACTCGAATACCTCAATCCCGCCGGCAGCGTCAAGGACCGCATCGCGAAAGCGATGATTGAGGACGCGCTGGCCTCGGGCCGGCTGCGCCCGGGCGCCACCCTCATCGAGCCGACGAGCGGCAACACCGGGATCGGGCTTGCAGCGGCGGCGGCGGGCTACGGCCTGAAGCTCATTCTCACCATGCCCGAGACCATGAGTGTGGAGCGGCGCAGCCTGCTGCGGGCCTACGGGGCCGAGCTGGTGCTCACCGACGGTGCGCGCGGCATGAAGGGCGCGATCGAGAAGGCGGAGGAGCTGCACCGGGAGATTCCCGGCAGTTTCATCCCCGGCCAGTTCACCAACCCGGTCAACCCCGCCACCCACGAGGCGACCACCGGGGTGGAGATCTGGGAGGATACGGACGGGCAGGTGGATATCTTTGTCGCCGGCGTCGGTACCGGCGGCACCCTCTCCGGCGTGGGGGCGGCGCTCAAATCCCGCAAGCCGGGCGTACAGGTTATCGCAGTCGAGCCGGCGGATTCCCCGGTGCTCTCGGGCGGCGCCCCCGGCCCCCACGGCCTGCAGGGGATCGGTGCCGGCTTTGTGCCGGACACGCTCAATACCGCGATCTACGACGAGATCATCCAGGTGACGAACGAGGAGGCGTATGAGGCCGGCCGGGAGCTCGCCCGCAAAGAGGGCGTGCTCGCCGGGATCAGCTCGGGCGCCGCCCTGTGGGCCGCCCTGCAACTGGGCAGCAGGCCGGAAAACGCCGGCAGGACGATCGTCGTGCTGCTCCCCGATACCGGCGACCGGTATCTCTCCACCCCGCTGTTCTCCGACTGAGGCTTTTTGCAAAAAAACGGTCCCGCGGATCGCCGCGGGACCGTTTGTTGTTTTAGCCGGAGAAAATGCCGGTGAAAGGCCGTCCTGTCCACCCTCTGCCGGGTCAGCGGACGACCGCCACGCCAAACGCAGCCGGCTCGCCGTTGATATCCCACGAGGCCGTATAGCCCGCGGGCGTCTCCTGCCGGACCCCGTCCGCGAGCACCTCGGCGGCGATCTCGTCCGCGTGCCGGGCAAACACCGCCAGCAGCGTATCACTGCCCTCGTAGGTGACGGCGATGTGGTCGGTCACCTCAAAGCCCGCGTCCTTGCGCATCTGCTGGAGCTTGCTGACGATCTCGCGCACAAACCCCTCCTCGACCAGCTCGGGGGTCAGGGTGGTGTCCAGCGCCACCGTGATCCCGCGGTCGGACACGACGCTGTAGCCGGCCGCGGGCGCGGCCTCGATGAGCAGCTCCTCCTCCGTCAGCCGGATCTCGCCGGTCGAGAGCGTCACCGTCACCGCGCCGTCCCGGTCGAGCTGCGCTTTGGCCGCGCGGCCGTCCAGTGCCTGGAGCGCCTGCCGGATCTCGTTGACCTGCCGGCCGTACTTCTGGCCGAGGATCTTCAGTTGCGGCTTGAAGGTGTAATCCATCAGCCCCGAGAGGTCCTCCTCAAATGAGATCGCCTTCACGTTCAGCTCCTCTTTGACGATCGCCGCATAGGTCCCGGCCAGCGGGTGGTCCGCGTGCACCAGCATGCGCGAAAGCGGCTGGCGGTTTTTCACGGAGGCCGCGCTGCGGGCCGCGCGCCCGAGCGTCACGATCTGCAGCACCTCGTCCATGTCCGCCTCGAGCGCCTTGTCGATATAGCGCTCGTCCGCTGCCGGGAAATCGCACAGGTGCACGCTCTCGGGTGCGGTGCTGTCAAACGGGCGGACGAGGATCTGATAGATCTCCTCGCTCATGAACGGGATGAGCGGCGCGCACACCTTGCACAGCGTCACGAGCGCGGTGTAGAGCGTCAGGTAGGCGGCGATCTTGTCCGGCTCCATGCCGGGCGCCCAGAACCGCTCACGGCTGCGGCGGACATACCAGTTGCTCAGCTCGTCCACAAATCCCTGCAGCGCGCGCGTGGTCTCAGGGATACGGTAGTTGTCGAGGTCGTCGTCCACCTCCCGGACCAGCGAGTGCAGCCGGGAGAGCAGCCAGCGGTCCATCACGCTCAGCTGCGCCTCCTTCAGGCTGTATTTCGTCGGGTCGAACTGGTCGATCTCCGCATACAGCACAAAGAACGCCAGCGTGTTCCACAGGGTCGAGAGAAACTTGCGCTGCCCCTCCTGCACCGCCTTGCCGTGGAACCGGTTGGGGAGCCACGGGGCGGAATTGTTATAGAAATACCAGCGGATCGCGTCCGCGCCGTATGTCTGCAGCGCCTCGAACGGGTCGACCGCGTTGCCCTTGGATTTCGACATCTTCTGCCCGTTTTCGTCCTGCACGTGCCCGAGCACGATGACATTTTTAAACGGCGCCTTGTTAAAGAGCAGCGTGGAGATCGCGAGCAGCGAATAGAACCAGCCGCGCGTCTGGTCGACCGCCTCCGAGATGAAGTCCGCCGGGAACTGCTGCTCGAACAGCTCCCGGTTTTCAAACGGGTAGTGGTGCTGCGCGAACGGCATCGACCCCGAGTCGAACCAGCAGTCGATCACCTCCGGCACGCGGTGCATCTCCCCCCCGCACTTCGGACAGGGGAAGGTCACCGCGTCCACAAACGGGCGGTGCAGCTCGAGATCATCCGGGCAGTTTTTCGACAGGGATTTCAGCTCGGCGATGCTCCCGACCGCGTGCTTGTGCCCGCAGGAGCACTCCCAGATGTTCAGCGGGGTGCCCCAATACCGGTTGCGGCTGACCCCCCAGTCCTGCACATTTTCAAGCCAGTCGCCAAACCGCCCCTTGCCGATGCTCTCGGGCATCCAGTGGATGGTATTGTTGTTGCGGATCAGGTCGTCCTTCACCGCGGTCATCTTGATGAACCACGACTCCCGCGCGTAATAGATCAGCGGGGTGTCGCACCGCCAGCAGAACGGATAGCTGTGCTCAAACTTCGGCGCGGCGAACAGCAGTCCGCGCTGCTCGAGGTTCTTGAGCACTTCCTTATCGGCGTCCTTGCAGAACATCCCCGGCCACAGCGTCTCGCTCGTCATGCAGCCCTTGCCGTCCACCAGCTGCACAAACGGCAGGTCGTACTTTTTCCCGACCCGCGCGTCGTCCTCGCCGAACGCCGGCGCGGTGTGCACCACACCGGTGCCGTCGGTCAGCGTGACATACCCGTCACACGTGACGTACCAGCCCTTTTTGTCCGTCTGCTTCACAAAGTCGAACAGCGGCTCGTACTCGAGATATTCGAGTTCTTTCCCCCGGTACCGCTCGAGCACCTCGTACCCGTCCCCGAGCACCGTGTCGCACAGCGCCTCCGCCAGGATCAGCTTTTCACCGTTATAAGCCACTTTTACATACGTCTCGTCCGGGTTGACGCACAGCGCGACGTTCGACGGCAGCGTCCAGGGGGTGGTGGTCCACGCGAGGATCGCGGTGTCCGGCTGGCTCTTCACGCGAAAACGCACGATCGCCGAGCGCTCTTTCACATCCTTATACCCCTGCGCGACCTCGTGGCTGGACAGCGGGGTGCCGCAGCGCGGGCAGTAGGGCACGATCTTGAACCCCTTGTACAGCAGGCCCTTTTCCCAGATCTGCTTGAGCGCCCACCACTCCGACTCGATGAAGTCGTTCTCGTAGGTGACGTACGGGTGCTCCATGTCCGCCCAGAACCCGACGGTTTTGGAGAAATCCTCCCACATGCCTTTGTAGGTCCACACGCTCTCCTTGCACTGCTGGATGAACGGCTCGAGCCCATAGGCCTCGATCTGCTCCTTGCCATTGATCCCGAGCTTTTTCTCCACCTCCAGCTCGACCGGCAGGCCATGCGTGTCCCAGCCCGCCTTGCGCGGCACCTCATAGCCCTTCATGGTGCGGTAGCGCGGGATCAGGTCCTTGATGACGCGGGTGAGCACGTGGCCGATGTGCGGCTTGCCGTTGGCGGTCGGCGGCCCGTCGTAAAACGTGTAGTTCGGGCACCCCTCCCGCAGCTGCATGCTCTTTTCAAAGATATGCTCTCTCTCCCAGAACTGCTCGACTTCCTTTTCCCGCTCCACAAAATGCAGGTCGGTCGGCACTTTTTTGTACATCACACTACCTCCTGACACAAAAGGCCCCCGTCCCGCGCACGGGACGAAGACCCTCTCTTCGCTGTACCACCCATTGCCGCATACCAACATATGCGCTCCCGGTAACGGCGGGACGCCGGCCTCGCTTACTGGGGGCACGCCCGTTCGGCTGGCGACTCCAGAGGGATACCGCCGGCCGTCTACTCGTGCCGGGGTCCCACCTCTCCCCGGCTCTCTGTGCCTTTCGCGCGGCCGCGACGTGTCTCTGTCAACGTCTTTTATATTTGTATATGCAAAATTAGAGTACCACCATTTCCCGATTCTGTCAAGCCCCTGGTTTGGCCCTTTTGAATTTTCCTTGACAGGCCGCGAAACGCTCTGGTATAGTATATTTATACAGGATTTTGTAGATTCGTTTGCCCGCCGGGCGAAAAGGTGGCGGCAGACGGACCCGGGGAGGAAAAAGAATCGCCATGAGACAGTGTCCGCTGCTCGCCCTGTTGTGCGTTTTCGCAGTGCTGCTGACCGCCTGTGCGGCGCCAGCCGGCCCTGTGCCTGCCTCTTTTGCCGATCCGACTGCCTCCCCCACCGGGGTCCCTTCGGATTCGACGGCGTATTCGACTGACGTGCCGACCGATCCGACCACCGGGTCCTTCGCCGATCCCGCAGCGACAACCACCACGCTGCCGACGACCACGGCCACCGTCCCGCTGTTCAACCCGACCCCCTATCCGGCACCCGACTGGCCGGCCCCCATGATATCCCGGTCGACACAGCCGGTCAAAACAGCGCCGGAGGCGGGCGTCTTTCGCGCCAGCGTGACCTATTATCCGACTGAAGAGGAGGTGCCGGACGAGATCCTGCGCATCCTGACCGCCTATTTTTGCTTCCGGGCCAATGATTTCGGCCGGGTGATGGGGATGGATGTGACCGACCCGCCCGGGCTGCACATCAGCGACACGGTGGCATCGGAGGCCGCCGCACGGGTGGAGGGACTCGAAAAGATGCGGCGGGAATGGGACTGCGAATACGCCGGCGCGCAGACGCAGTTCACGGTTGACGAGGTGATCGAGCAGGACACGCTGACGATTGTCAACGTGCACGAGGCCGCCTATTTCTACAATTGGTATGAGGGATACACCACGCCCGAGGAATCGGACCTGTCCGGCTATGGGATCCGGCACACCATCCGCATTCAAAACGGCATGGTGATCTCCGACCACTATAACGAGGGAAAACCCACCGACGTGGCGATCGCCGGCCGGTTGGATGACGCAGTCTACTGGGCGTACCAGGGCGAGGATGTCGATGCCGAGGACCATTCCGGGGAGCCGGCGGTCGCTTTCCCGGTCAATGAACCGGACTATGCGGCCTCCTATGACCCGGCGGCCGCCATCGCCTATGCCGACCGGTGGGCGTTGGCGCGCAATACCGCGCTCTACCCCGATTTCCACCAGGTCGGCGGGGACTGCGCCAATTTCTTCTCCCAATGCCTGCTCGCGGGCGGCTACCCACAGGACGACTACTGGTGGTATATATCGAAAGATGACTCCGCCTATCCATGGCGCACCGCCTCCGGCATGTACCACTATCTGACGGGCAATACCCTGCGGTGGGACGGCAATTTCAGCGCCTGGCAGGAGCAGCCGTTCGGCCCCGGTACCGCGAAGGGATACGCGGTCATCCGGTGTGACGACCTGACCGGGCGCACCGCCATCTGGAACGGGGAGCGGGTGGACGCCCGCACCCTGTTTATCCCCGGTTCCCCCGTCTTTTACCGGTGGAAAGGCGGCACCTCCGACGACCTGCTGTTTTCGCACGTGACGCTGTGCGTCGGGACGCTCGGCGACGGTGCCCCCGCGATCAGCTGCCACACCGAGGACCGGTATCATTTCAAATGGACCTACGGCGGCACGGGCGCGGACTATGGTTCAGCGCAGCTCACCCCGCCGCCGACAGAGGAGTGAGTGGCGCGCTTTCAAAAGCCGCACGCAGGGGCGCGGCAGAGCCGGACGGTGCCAGAC
>DXWE01000096.1:3337-6248 GCA_019417045.1 Oscillospiraceae bacterium | reverse complement strand
ATGGGACCGGGTCAGGGGACCGGGTCGGCGACTGCGTGGGCGGGGACAGAGCAGCCGTGGCAGGGCGGGCGCAGGGCAGTGGGAACGGAGGCTGCCCGCCGCCGGCTCTGTCCGCTCCTGCCGGCACTCTGTTTGGGCACAAATGGGCAACCGTTCCCAACACGCCGGATCTGCCCGCGATCAGCGTGCCGGCGGGCCCCGGAGAACAGCAGGCAGGCGGATTTTTGCCGAAAAACGGACAGGTTGCAAATTGGTAAAGAAAAGTCGAAATATCAATAATCGACAAATAGATGTCACCATCGGATACTATACTTTGTCCAAAAATCTTACTACAATAAAGGTGGAACGTGTCACATTCGTTCATAAGTTGCTCTGACGGTAACGAGGAGAGGAGTCTGCGTATGAAAGGAAAGATTTTGTCCAAACGGACCGCATGTGATCCGGAATCGGCGGCCGGCGCGCCCCGGAAATTCCGGCGCGCGGTTCGTCTGCTGACGATGGCGTTGGCGGCGACCTGCCTGTCCCTGGCGTTTGCCGGGTGCGACGGGAGCACCACCTCCGGCGGCGGGGACGGCGAGGAGGAGACGCTTGTCATCTTCGCGCCGACCCTCATCATCAAGGAGGACAGCGAGCGCCGCGAGGAGTACCAGCGCATCTTCAAGGAGGCGGTCGGCTGCAACGTCGAGTTCGTCACCCCGCCGCTGACCGGCTTCGAGGAGAAGCTCGGCATCATGCTCACCAGCCAGGAGCAGATCGACGTGATCTGGACGACCGGCGTGCCGTCCATCATCCACATGGTCAACCAGTCCTTCCTGCTCCCGATCGACGAATATGTCGAGCAGAGCGAGTTTTTGAACTCCGACGAGTACCTGGCCCGCGACGCGATCGACACCACCGCGGTCGAGGGGCAGGTGTACGGGATCCCCTACAAGATGCCGATGGGCTATGTGCCGATCATCAACAAGGCGTGGCTCGACAAGCTCGGGCTGCCGGTGCCCACGACCTTTGACGAGCTCAACACCGCGCTTCGAGCCTTCGTGGACAACGACATGGGCGGCGGGCTCACGATCGGCACCACCCAGCAGTACCCCTATGTCGAGCAGATCGCAAGCTATCTCGGGTTCTTCGGGGTACAGGGCGGCCACGTGACCAGGAACGAGAACGGTGAGCGGTTCCATCCGTTCCTGACCGAGAACGGCCGCCAGGGCCTGCTGTGGCTGCAACAGCTGTATGCCGACGGGATCCTCGACAAGGAGTTCCCGACCGTGACCGAGTCCGCCATGCGGCAAAAGCTCGCCAACGGCAACATCGGCATGACCTTCGAGTGGCCGGCCGGCACGGAGGAGATCAACAAAAAAGCGCAGGTCAACGGCAAGGGAGACAACGTCAACATGGTGGCGATGGAGCCGGTTTCCGCCCTGCCCGACACCCCTGCGTACATACCCGGCCACACGCTGGTCTCGTGGGTGATGTCCTCCACCACCGAAAACCCGGATCTCGCGTTCAAGCTGATCGAGTACCTGGTGTCCCCCGAGGCGGTCGCCGCGCTCGGCATGGAGGAGGGGCTCGACTATGAGGTGGTGGACGGCCAGCAGGTGCTGCTCGACACCGCGGCGGGCATCGTGGTGCAGCAGAGCGCCCTGTCCCCGTTCAAGGATTTGCAGACCGGGATCCGCTCCACCCCCGAGACCGTCCGCGAGATGGAGATCTTAAACGCGCACCTGTGCCACCTGCCGTGGGAGCGCGAGAACTCCGAGACCGACCAGACCGCCAGCCGCAACATCCTCAAATGCATCACCGGGCAGATGAGTGTGGACGACTATCTGACCGATCTGCGCGACGAGCTGATGAAGTTCAAGCTGATCGATATCAGCGAAATCTGACCCGGCTGAAAGGTACCTGTGACTATGGCAAAACGGCAAACTGCCCTGACGGCGGAACGGCGGGCTGTGAAACTGTCCAAACGGCGGCCCCCCAAACAGAGGAAAAAGAACTCCTTTTTCGGCAAAAACCTGCGGGAAAACCGCAGCTTCTACCTGATGCTGCTGCCCGGTGTGATCTTCATGCTGCTGTTCGTCTATTACCCGTTCGTGTCGGGCATCCGCCTCGCGTTCGTGGACACGAACCTCATCGCCGGCACCACCGAGTTCGTCGGGCTGCAGCATTTCCAGAAGCTCTTCCAGGACCAGGATTTTATCACCGCGCTCGGCAACACGGTGGTGTTCGGCGTGTTCAACGTTGCGCTCGGCGTGGTGCTCCCCGCGGCGATGGCCCTGCTGCTCAACGAGGTGCGCTTGAACGGCGTCAAGCGGGTGTTCCAGACGATCATCTACCTGCCCTCCCTCTTTTCCTGGGTCATCATCGGGGCGATGTTCCTCGTGCTGTTCTCCCCGACGACCGGGCCGGTCAACATCATCATCGAGAAGCTGGGGGGCGAATCCATCTACTTCTTCGCCGAGCCGAAGATCGCGAAACTCCTGTTCATTGCGCTCGCGCAGTGGAAGGGCGTCGGGTTCGGGCTGATCGTGTACCTCGCGGCCATCACCTCCATCGACTCCTCCCTCTATGAGGCGGCCGAGATCGACGGCGCCGGGCGCTGGGGCAAGATGCTCCACATCACCCTGCCCGGCATCAAGAACACCACCAAGATGATGCTCATGTTCGCCATCATCGGGATCCTGTCCCTGTTTGACCAGGTGCTCGTCATGAGCAACGGCGTCATCGGCGACAAGGTCAACGTGGTGATGACCTACATCTACACCACCGGGATCCGCCGGCTGCAGCTCGGGTACGCCTCCGCGGCGGCCCTGGTCGTGGGCGCGATCACCCTGACGATCACGCTGGTGTCCAAAAAGATCCTGCGGTTCGGGTTTGAGGGCGGAGGTGAGGGGGAATGACGCGCCTTTCACAC
>DXWE01000096.1:0-3327 GCA_019417045.1 Oscillospiraceae bacterium | reverse complement strand
CACACCGGCGGCGGTTCACCGCGGTGGACGTGCTGATCTATCTGTTTTTCACGCTCATCAGCCTGTCCATGCTCATCCCGTTCTGGAATACCCTGGTCATCTCCCTGTCCCCCGAATCCGAGAACATGGAGCCGGTGTTCCGCCTGATCCCCGAGACGCTCAGCCTCGACGGGTATGTCGGGATCTTCGCCCAGGGGCGGGTGATGCCCGCGTTCTTCCTCAACGTGTACATCACGGTGGCGGGCACCTTTCTGCACGTGCTGCTGTGCGGCATGTCCGGCTATGCGCTCAGCCAGGGGAATTTCAAGGGCAAACGGCTGGTGATGAACCTGTTCCTCATCTCGATGGTGCTGCCCGGCCAGGTGATGATGGTCCCCACCTTTGTGCTCTACCGCTCGATGCACCTGCTCGACAACGTGCAGGTCATGGTGATCAGCGGCATGGTGTCGGCCTTCAGCGTGCTGCTGTTCCGCAACTTCTTCCTCTCGATCCCGCGGGCGCTGCACGACGCGGCCGTGATGGACGGCGCGGGCGAGTTCTACATCCTCTTTCGCATCTTCCTGCCGATGGCCAAGGCCGGGTTTGCGACTGTCACGCTGTTCCAGCTCGTGGGGAAGTGGAACACCTTCTTCGAGGGCGTGCTGTACATCAACTCGCCCGAAAAGCAGCCGCTGCAGGTGGTGCTCAGCGAGATCGTCTCCACCTTTGCGCAGAACAACCCCGGCGCCTCCGCGGCGGTCGGGGGCAGCACCCTCGGGCAGAACATGCAGATGGCGTCGGTGATCATCGCGATCGTCCCGCTCATCATCATCTACCCGGTGCTGCAGAAGTATTTCATCAAAGGCGTCATGATCGGCGCCATCAAAGAATAGGAGGGGGTTTCCTTTGAGAGTACGGCAGTATTTCAAGCGGGCGCTGTGCGGCGTCCTCGCGGCCGGCCTGACGATGGGGATCGCGGGCTGCCAGCCGAAAGAGCCCGCGGTCGACGAAAAATACCAGTATGAGGGGATTGAGTACGTGGGCAAGGCGGAGAAGGACAACTTTGCGCTGCTCTACAACACGCTCGGCTACGAGCAGAAGAGCACCAAAAAGGCGTTTGTCCGCAGCCTCGAGTACGTCGCGCCCGAACAGATCGGCTCAAACTCCCTGTGGACGCTGCTCGACAAGGAGGGCAACGTCGTTTCGCAGGGGCCGCTGGCCTACCGCGGGCTGTCCTACGGGCTGCAGCTGTGGGAGGCGGATTTCAGCGACGTGCAGCGTGTCGGCACCTACAAGCTCGTGACCGAGCTGACCGACGCCGAGGGAGCGGTCTTCTACCAGGAGATGTCCCTCGACTTCCTGGTGCAAAACCGCATCTTCTCCCAAAACGTCATCCTCCCGCTGACCCTCTATAATGCGCAGGCCCGTGTGGCCCCCGAGAGCCTCGGCGGCGGGTACTACGACTGCAACACCACCATGGGCGAGGCGTATTCCCACGGCTCCTTCCTCAACGGGCTGGTACAGACCTACGTCTACCAGCGCGCCTTCCTCTCCCAGTCGGAGCGGGACGGGCTGCAGGAGGCCGCCGCCATCGCCTTCGACTACCTGAAGAACCTGCACCAGGACTCGGGTGAGTTTCTGCACTCCGACCCGCGCCGCTACAACGCCGACATCAACCAGGGGTTCCACAACACCTATGAGGCGCTGTACGGATTCTCGGCGTACCTCTACTACTTCTCCGACATCGATCCCGACCGCGCCAACCAGGAGAATTACGAGCGCGCGGCCAAGTCGGTCGAGTATTTGAACCTCAATCTCACCGAAGAGATGGCCGCCGGCATGGGGTATCCGAACAAGGAGTATCTCACGCCCGTATATTACTACCTCTATAAGTTCTCCGGCGACGAGAAGTGGAAGGACATGGGGATCGAGGCGATCAACAAACAGCTCGACCGCACCAACCTGCGCACCATGTACCGCACCGGCTCGAAGGTGATCCCGCTGTTCGAGGGCGTGTACCTGTTCATGAAGGAGTTCCCGGACCATCCGGACTACGCGACCTGGGTCGAAAAGCTCACCAAAATCAAGGACGAGTATTATAAGGTCCTCGTCGAGGAGAACGCCTTTGCCATCCAGCCCATCTCGGAGGGAATGCTCGCCGAGAAGGAGTGGGACAACATGTGGCAGCTTCCCACCGGCGAATACGCGGACATCCAGTGGCAGCTCACCAGCGCCCGCGCCCCGAACGCGATGGACGCCTGCTTCCTCGGTGAGCTGACCGGCGACAAGTCGCTCGAAGAGGTCGCGACCGGCGAGCTCGGGTATATCCTCGGCCTCAACGCCGGGTTCTCGGGCGATCTCGTGGTCAACCCGACCACCGACAAAAAGCATGTGGCGGGCGCCTTTGTCCAGAACCTCCCCGGCCGCACGGTGCGCGGCTGGTCCCACTGGGAGTTCCCGATGCAAAATGACGAGTGGATGTCCATCATGAACGGTTTCCGGATGATCGACGGCGACTACTACTTCGCCGACAACTCCACCGACGACTGGTATTACGGCGAGGTGTTCATCCGGTACGACGGCGCGTTCGCCTATGCGTTCTGCGTCTATGAAAACTTTGTAAATGCGGTCAATCCGTGAGGAGAGGCTGTGTTGTAGAGGCGTGAAACCAGAAAAAATTTGGAAAAGGAGAGTTGTACGATGAAAAAGTTGTTGACGGCGCTGGTGTGTATTTGCCTGATGGCGTGCCTGATGCTGAGCCCCGCGGCTCTGGTGCAGGCGGCCGGGGCGGACAACCTGCTCGGGTCCGCATGGGATTTCGAGGGCAATGACCTCAGCCTGCTCGGCACGCCGGACGGTGCGGACACGGACGGCTACTATGCGGACGGCCCGGACGGCACCTTCTCGATCGTCGAGGACGGCGCGAACGGCACCAGCTACGCCCTGAAGATCTCCGGCTCGGCGGTGGGCAACGGCCAGTGGCTCAACGGCCTGAAGAGCGGCACCGAATATGTCGTGACCTTCTGGGCGAAGATCGCCAACTGGGGCGGCGCGGCCTTCCCGAACTTCGGCGTGAACGGCTACGACGGCGATCAGTACGTGACGGCGGCGACCTTCACCGAGCAGTGGGCGGCGTACTCGCTCACCTTCACGACCGGCGCCGAGAGCACGCAGGCGTGCGTGTACACCTGGACCTTCGGCGAGGGTGCGGTGGACTTCTTCGTGGACGAGGTCGTGGTGACCGAGAAGGCCGCCGAGACCACCACGAGCAGCGAGGATCCGACCACCACGAGCGCGACCGGGGATCCGGCTACCACGACCAGCGAGAATCCCACCACGACTACCGGG
>DXWE01000095.1:5712-6277 GCA_019417045.1 Oscillospiraceae bacterium | reverse complement strand
ACCCGCTTTCGCCGGCCTCCCGCACCCGCTTTCGCCGGCCTCCCGCACCCGCTTTCGCCGGCCTCCCGCACCCGCTTTTCATCACCCGGCAGCCTGCTGCGGCAGGCAGGCCCGCATGCCCGCCGGGATCGGCCACCTGCATTGTCCCAATCGGAAGCAGTTTTTGCCCAAACGGAAAAACCTGTTGGCAGATGGTTGACGAACCCGGAAAAGAGGAATAGTATATAGATGAATGATTAAACATTCGTTTAATAAATATCCATCCTACGTAAAGGAGCGTCCTCTATGAAACAGGCCTATCGGATCGAAGTGGACTGCGCGAACTGTGCGAACAAAATGGAGACCGCCGCCCGGCACACGCCGGGGGTAAAGAGCGCCACGGTCAATTTCATGACGCTGAAGATGCAGGTGGAATTTGAGGAGGGCCAGGACCCGCAGACGGTCATGCGCGAGGTGCAGAGGAGCTGTAAGAGGGTGGAGGACGAGTGCGAGATCTATCTGTGAGGCTTTGGGCGGCTGTTCCCAAGACGTCTGTCGGCCGTCGGGAGGGGAGGGCCGGCGCCCG
>DXWE01000095.1:0-5702 GCA_019417045.1 Oscillospiraceae bacterium | reverse complement strand
ATGACCGGCCGGGTGGCCGCAGTTTGCCGGGCACCAAGCGCCGCTCTGCCGCCCCTCTGCCGCTTTGGCGTCTGTTTTCCAACGTGCCGCCCCTCTGCCGCTTTGACGCCAATCCAATGAATACTTTATCATATGTTTAATAAATCTGCCCGATCGTCCCTGACGGGGCAAAGGAGGAGATCCCATGAGTCCCAAACAAAGACAGCGGCTGATCCGCATTCTGGCAGCGGCGGCGCTGCTGATCGCGCTGCACTGGGTCCCGGTGACGGGGGTATGGCGGCTGGCGCTCTATCTGGTGCCGTATCTCGTCGTCGGCTATGACATCCTGCTCAAGGCGGCGAAGGGGATCTGCCGCCGGCAGGTTTTTGATGAGAACTTCCTGATGGCGGTCGCCACCATCGGGGCGCTGGCGCTCGCGATCTACGACCGCAGCGGGGAGTATACGGAGGCCATCGCCGTCATGCTGTTCTATCAGGTTGGCGAGTGGTTCCAGAGCTACGCGGTGGGCAGGAGCCGCCGCAGCATCGGCGAGCTGATGGACATCCGGCCGGACTATGCGCGGGTGGAGCGGGACGGAACGCTCGAAACAGTCGACCCGCAGGAGGTGGCGGTCGGCAGCGTGATCGTGGTGCAGCCGGGGGAGAAGGTGCCGCTGGACGGCGTGGTGATCGAGGGCTCCTCCAGCCTGAACACCAGCGCTCTGACCGGCGAGAGCCTGCCGCGGGACGCGGGCGTGGGCGAGGAGGTCGTCAGCGGCTGTATCAACCTGACCGGCGTGCTGAAGGTCCGGACGACGAAGGCGTTCGGGGAGTCCACCGTGTCCCAGATCCTGGACCTGGTGGAAAACGCGAGTTCCCGCAAATCGAAATCGGAGGATTTCATCTCCAAATTCGCGCGGGTGTATACGCCGGTGGTCTGCCTGAGCGCGCTGGCGCTGGCTGTGCTGCCGCCGCTGGTGGAGCTGCTTTGCGGGGCGCCGGCTGCCTGGGACGTGTGGATCTACCGTGCGCTCACCTTCCTGGTCATCAGCTGCCCCTGCGCGCTGGTCATCAGTATCCCGCTCTCCTTTTTCGCCGGGATCGGCGGCGCGAGCCGGGCGGGGATTCTGGTCAAGGGCTCCAACTATCTGGAGGCGCTGTCTCAAACGAAAGTCGTGGTGTTTGACAAGACGGGAACCCTCACTGAGGGGGTGTTCGAGGTCGACGGGATCCACCACAGCGAGATGGAAAACGCGAAGCTGGTGGAATATGCGGCGCTGGCGGAGAGCGCGTCCTCCCACCCGATCAGCAGGAGCCTGCAACGGGCGTACGGCCGGCAGATCGACCGCTCGCGGGTCACGGACGTGCAGGAGATCAGCGGCAACGGCGTGATCGCCCGGGTGGACGGCAGGCAGGTGGCGGTGGGCAACGACAAGCTGATGGAGCGTCTCGGGGCGGGATATATCCCCTGCCACTCGGTCGGCACCATCCTGCATGTGGCGATCGACGGCAGTTATGCGGGGCACATTGTGATTTCCGACCGGGTGAAGCCCCACTCCAAGGAGGCGATCGGGGCGCTGAAGGCGGCGGGTGTGCGCCGGACCGTCATGCTCACCGGTGATGCGCGCCGGGTGGCCGAGCAGGTCGCGCGGACGCTGGGGCTGGACGAGGCATATAGCGAGCTGCTCCCGGCGGGCAAGGTGGAGAAGGTGGAGGAGCTACTGCGGGACCGGCCGGAGGGCGGAAAACTCGCCTTTGTGGGGGACGGTATCAACGACGCGCCGGTTCTGGGGCGCGCGGATCTGGGCATCGCCATGGGGGCGATGGGTTCGGATGCCGCGATCGAGGCGGCGGACGTGGTACTGATGGACGACGACCCGCTGAAGATCCCGCTGGCCATCCGGATCTCGAGGAAATGCCTGCGGATTGTGTACCAGAACATCGTCTTTGCGATCGGGGTCAAGCTGGTGTGCCTGGTGCTGGGCGCGCTGGGGATTGCAAATATGTGGCTGGCCATCTTTGCGGATGTCGGGGTGATGGTCCTCGCCGTGCTCAACGCGATCCGGGCGCTGTTTGTCAGCAGGCTGTGACTATGTAAAAGGGAGCCCGCCGGGCCACGTGGCCCGGCGGGCTCCCTGGCGGGAACGACGGGGGTATCGATTTTGCAAGCCGGCAAAATTCGGATTTCCCTCCACGCTCCCTGAAAGGAAACGACTGTTCACTGACCTTGACCGCATGAAAATCGAGGAGCAATTTCAACCCACGCTCCCCGCGAGGGGAGCGACGCGGCGACTTGATCCGCGGTTTGTGGGAGGGCATTATTTCAATCCACGCTCCCCGCGAGGGGAGCGACATCAGATTGGAGGTTAACGCCGATACGAGACGCAATTTCAACCCACGCTCCCCACGAGGGGAGCGACGCAAGGGACGCCATCGAAATGTGGGGCTGCTACATTTCAACCCACGCTCCCCACGAGGGGAGCGACTGGGCACATCGGACGCCGGCAATCTGACAGCGCATTTCAACCCACGCTCCCCGCGAGGGGAGCGACCCTCCGGTGTGATATGATTGTTCTTTTTGCGCCCATTTCAATCCACGCTCCCCGCGAGGGGAGCGACGGACAACCGGTACGGTTTTCCACCGAGTTGACCCATTTCAATCCACGCTCCCCGCGAGGGGAGCGACGGGCAGGACAGCGGCGTGACCATTCGGTATGGGAAATTTCAACCCACGCTCCCCGCGAGGGGAGCGACGCCCTTAACCGGTGCCCACCGCCCGCAAGCGGTATTTCAACCCACGCTCCCCGCGAGGGGAGCGACTGATATGATTGTTCTTTTTGCGCCACCCGAACAATTTCAACCCACGCTCCCCGCGAGGGGAGCGACTTTCCTTTCCATCTTTATCGTATAGTGGCAAATAATTTCAACCCACGCTCCCCGCGAGGGGAGCGACTCCTCCTGTGTGGCGGCGCTGGTGGTGGTCGTCTGATTTCAACCCACGCTCCCCGCAAGGGGAGCGACCTGCGGGATCGTATAGGGAGCGCCGTGGTCGATATTTCAACCCACGCTCCCCGCGAGGGGAGCGACAGCAAAAGTGCACAAAACGATCCTGTACCCTATGGCGCCATTTCATCAAAAGGGATACTACAGATGATGCAACTGGCTGGCCGTCATGCGATTTAACTGGCTTTTCTGCAAGAACCCGTCCTGGAATTTGCCATTTTGGGGTGCGAACGTCCCGGAGAAACGGCGACTGCTGGGGGTTCGCACCGGCTAGAGGAGGAGAGGTTCCTCCGGGAGATAGGCGGGTTTACAGCCGAAATGTTCTATTTTCGTCTTATACGCGTTGCCGAGATAATAAAACCGCAGGCTGTCTTTGTCGGGATCCAGGATGTCGAGCAGTTTGGCCTGCAGGGCCCGGCACTGGGCGGGGTCCAGGAGGCATTCAAACACCGAATTCTGCACCCGTTGGCCGTAGTTTACACACTGCCTGGCCATGTGGCGCAGGCGTTTTTGTCCGGCTGCGGTTTCGGTATTCACGTCATAGGTAATCACCACCAGCATACTGTCCTCACTTCCATAAAAACGGGGGATAGGCGTCCAGGTCCCCGCGCAGATAGCGGGCGAGGAGAAGGGCCTGCAGGTAGGGGACCAGTCCCCAGGGCACCTTTTCCTGAAGATAGGGATGGGTGATAGTATCGCGTTTTTTCTCCTGCCAGTCGGAGAGAACCCGCCTGCGCGCGTCGTCCTCGATCAGCACGACGCCGTTTTCCCGCTGGATGAAATCGGCTCCCCGGACCCGGCGGGTGTTGAGGAGGGTTAAGACAAACCGGTCGGCCATGCAGGGGCGCAGCTCCTCCATCAGATCGAGCGCGAGCGAGCTTCGGCCCGGACGGTCCCGGTGGAGGAATCCCACATAGGAATCCAGCCCCACGCTCTCCAGGGCGGCGGCACAGTCGTTGGCGAGCAGCGCATAGGCGAAGGAGAGCAGCGCGTTGACGGGATCCAGCGGCGGCCGGCGGCTGCGGGAGCGGAAGGAAAAGGTCTCCTTGTCGCCGAGGATCCGGTCGTCCCACACACTGAAATAGGCGGTTGCCCCTGCGCCCTCCAGCCCGCGCAGGTGTTCGAGATCCGTCTCCCGCGCCACGGCCGGCAGGAGTTCCCGGATCGTCCGGGAGGCGGCGGCCAGCTTGTCGCCGTCCAGCCGCAGGCCGTGATCCCGGCGGGTGCGCTCGATGCCCCAGCGGGCGTTGTACAGCTTTCCGAAAATCATGGTACGGGCGATCCGGCAGCTCTCTTCCGGGCTGTCTGCCGCGCGGTACTGGGTGCGGCGCAGCAGCACGTTGCCGTTGCTCTCCCCGGTGACCCGTGCGAGGAACTTGCCCCGGGGCGAACAGAAGGAGAGTGCGATCCCCCGTTCGGCACAGGCCCCCATCAGCGCCGGGGAGGCGCCGGGATAGGAAAAGCAGAGGATCCCCGCGAACAGATGGAGCGGGTACCGCGCCACCTGTTGCCTGTCCCGGCTGGCCACCACGTTTTCCCCGTCCAGGGACAGATAGATGTCCTCCGAGGTCACAAACAGCGTGTTGAGCAGATGTTTCATTCCGACTCCTCCATGGCCTGGCGCAGGTATTCGCCCACCGGCTGCCGACGGGCCAGGCCGGGCAGACAGACCTCCTTCAGGGAACAGGCGTTACACGAGCGGGACGGCCGGACGCGGGGGGTATAGCCGCGGCGAAAGAGCTGGTGCATCTCCTCCAGGGCAGCCCGTACGGCCTCGCGCAGCGCGGGGTCAAAGGCGACGGGGACCCGCCGCCGCGTCTCGCCGTAAAACAGCGCGCCGTGTGGGACGTCGCAGCAGAGCATCTCCTCGAGACAGAGGGCCTGTGCGCACAGCTGCATCCTGTCGGCGTCGTGCGTTTTCGGCGCTCCCCGCTTGTACTCCACCGGGAAGGGCAGCCACAACCCCTTTTCTCCGTGCAGCGGGACGCCGGCGGGATCCGGGTGAAATTCCACCACATCGCACTGCCCGGAGATCCCGAGCGTGCAGGAGCGCACCGCCATCCCCCGCAGGATCAGGGTGTCGCCGCGGCGTTCCCGTAGCGCCTCGTCGTGGGCCCGGCTGTGGAACAGATGCCCCTCCACCGTGCGCAGGGACTCTCTCCACTGGCTCTCCAGATGGATCAGCGCCCACTGCCGCCGGCAAAAGACAAAGTGCTGCAGCCCGGAGAGCGGGAGGAACTCCTCCTCCCGATAGCCCTCCTCACATAGACCGCCCGGAATTGGCGCGGGGGACTCTCCCGGAGAAGCGCCGCGTTCTCCCACCGGCCGCTCCGACCCGCCGGCCGCGAGGGGGGACAGTGCCATAGGCAACCTCCTTTCTGTTACCCCTGTTTTCCTCATTTTGAGACCGGCATTTCTGCCTGTCTGCGCCGTGTGCCCCGCAGCGGGGGCGCCCGCCATTTTCGCGCCGAGGCAGGCCGCGGGAAAGAGGCTCGTCTTCAGCCGGTGCTTCCCGGCCGTGGATTGCCGCTGCCTTGCAAAATACGCCGCCTGCTGCCCTGTTTTTACCTATTATACCAAAATTTTCACAAAAATCAATCTCATTTAATGATATATAGTCAATTTCGGTGCGAGAAAGCGATCTGCCTGCCGCCGGGGCCACCGCCCGCACAGGTGTCACCCCGGCCGCCGTCGCGTCGGGCCCGCTACCCACCATCGGGT
>DXWE01000094.1 GCA_019417045.1 Oscillospiraceae bacterium | reverse complement strand
GTGGAGGCGCGGGAAGAGCGGATCCGCCTGTCCTGCGAAGGAGAGCTCCTGTGCGATCTGGCGGATCCCGGCGGATATCCCGACGGGCAGGTCGGATTCGGGACGCTGGGCGGGCAGGGCCGATTCACCGGCCTGTCGGTAGAGCCGGAGGAACCGGCGTTTGACATCTCTCAGGTGGTATCTGTGCCGGTAGGGGCGCAGAAGATAGAATCATCAGTGTAAGGAGGAAGGAACATGAAACAGCGTGTATGCAAATGGCTCGCGCCGCTGCTGGCGGCGGCAATCCTGCTGGCCGGGGTCTCCATCCTGCCGGTCGGCGCCAGTGACCCCCAGGTGTGGGAGGATGATTTTGCCAGTGACAAGGGGGGATCCTACACCCCCTACGGCTACTGGTGGAACCTGGACGGCCAGCTGCGGGCGGCCGCCGACGACAACGCCACCGGCTGGTGGACGTATTACTACCTGAAGGATCTGGTGTGGGACGACGTGGTGGTGGAATTTGACGTCGTGAGCCAGACGAACACCTTCGGCGTGGTGCTGCGCGCCGGGGATCCCGGCCCGGGGGCCGACCAGGGCAACGGCTATGCCGTGATGTACGACATGGACTGGGCGTTTGTCGGCAGCCTGAGCGGCAGCTGGGTGGCGCTGAACACGCCGGTGGAGGGCTCCGGCCTGCCCACCGCGTACCAGCCGGGCAGCGTGCCCACCCACTGGAAGGTCGAGGCCGAGGGGAACGAGATCCGGGTGTATTTCAATGGTTCGGACACGCCGGCCATGGCGGTGCAGAGCGACCTGTGGTCGTCCGGGCAGATCGGGTTCCGCGCGCTGACCTACGGCGGGCAGGACACGGCGGTGCTGAAAAATCTGAGTATCCGTGAGATCGTCGACACGCCGCCGACCACCACGACGACCGAGAAGCCGACGACTACGACGACCGAGGAGCCGACGACGACCACGAGCGAACAGCCGGCCACTACGACGACCGAGGAGCCGGTCACCACCACAAGTGAGGATCCGGCTACCACAACGACGGAAGAGCCGGCCACGACCACCACCGAACAGCCGGTTGTCCCGGAGGAGGTCCTCGTCTGGGAGGACGATTTTGAAAGTGAAAAGGGGGGCTCCTACACCCCCTACGGCCTGTGGTGGAACGACTATGTCTCCGCCAACACCGGCAGGGATTACAGCGGCGTGCTGGCCAACGAGGGCGGTGCCACGACCGGCTGGGCCTACTATTATCTCAAGGACATGGCCTTTGACGACTTCATCATGGAATTCGACGTGGTGGAGCAGATCAGCGGGCAGTTCGGCGTGGTGCTGCGCGCCGGGGATCCCGGCCCGGGCGACGACCAGGGGGACGGCTATGCCGTGATGTACGATACCGACTGGGCGTTCGTCGGCACACTGGACGGGACATTCCGGCAGATCCAGACCGCGACCGAGGGCAACGCCTATGCCTGCCAGCCGGGGAGCACTGCCAACGTGCACTGGAAGATCGTGGCTGAAGACAACGTGATTTCCGTGTACTTCAACGGCGCCGAAACGCCCTCGATCCAGGTGACGGACGACACCTACCACAGCGGCGCGATCGGGTTCAGGGTGCTGGCCGAGGCCAACCAGACCAATGTGATCCTCGACAATCTGACCATCACCGAGCTCAAATCCGGGGAGCCGGGCGGCAGTGAGCCCGGCGGGGAGGAGAACCCGGATACCGGCGACCCGGCGGCCGGGGTGATCCTCGCGCTCTGTGCGGGAACGGCGGCCCTGCTGACGGCGCTGCTCGCCACCCGGCGGCGCGGGAAGGCGCGCTGAGCGAAAGCGCGGACAGGCGGGCCGCAGGGGCCGGACGCCGCGTATGGCTTTGAGAAACCACAAAGAGGCAGCGGCCGGGACGGAGCGCCGTCCCGGCCGGGCCTGCCCTTTTAAACCGGGGGGATTTTCGTGAACGAACTGTTAGACTATATTCTGGCCAAAAAGCACCACGCGTTGCGCAGAGAGGTGGACTGGGATCTGGCGGGCGAATACGCGGCGCGGGGGCTGTCCCCGCAGGAGCGCATGTGCGACCGGTTCGAGCGGCTGTGCGCGGCGGAGACACCGGTGCTGCTGCCGGGGGAGCGCATCTGCTTTGTGCGCACGATCGCCAACCTCCCGGAGATCTTTACACAAGAGGAGTGGGAGGAGATCCGCGCCCGGCACTATATCCATGAGCGCGGCTACCTGTCCAACCTGGCGCCCGACTACGAGGGCGTGATCCGCACGGGGCTGCTCGCGCGGCGGGAGGCCGCCGACACGTACAGCCGGCGGTCGATCGACGCGCTGCTCGGCCTGGTCGACCGCTACCGGGACAAGGCGCTGGAGGCGGGGGACACCGGGCTGGCGCAGGTGCTCTCCCGCGTGCCGCGCTTCGGCGCGCGCAATTTCCGCGAGGCGCTGCAGAGCTTCCGGATCCTGCACTTTGGGCTGTGGCTGGAGGGCAACTACCACAACACGGTCGGCCGGTTTGACCAGTACATGCGCCCCTATTTTGAGGCGGATCTGGCCGCCGGCATATACACCGAGGAGTCGGCCCTCTCGCTGCTGGAGGACTTTTTCCTCTCGTTCAACAAGGACAGCGACCTGTATCCCGGCGTGCAGCAGGGGGACAACGGTCAGAGCCTGGTGCTCGGCGGCCTCACCGAGAGCGGGGAGGACGGGTTTAACAAGTTGTCGGAACTCTGCCTGCTGGCAAGCGGGAACCTGCGGCTGATCGACCCCAAGATCAATCTGCGGGTGAACAGCCGCACCCCGCTGTCGGTGTACGAGCTGGGCAGCGAATTGACCAAGGCGGGGCTCGGGTTCCCGCAGTATTCCAACGACGACGTGGTGATCCCGGGCCTGCGGCGGCTCGGCTATGCGCAGGAGGACGCGGTGAACTATGTGGTGGCGGCCTGCTGGGAGTTCATTGTGCCCAAGACCGGCGCGGATATCGCGAACATCGGCGCGCTCTCCTTCCCCAAAGCGGTGGACGAGGCGTTTCACGAGCTGGAGGACTGCGGCACCTTCGAGGATTTCCAGCGGAAGGTGAAAGAGGCCGTGTTCCGGCAGGCGGAGGCGATCTGCGGCCGCCTGCGGGACGTGTGGTTTGTCCCGTCCCCGCTGATGAACGTCCTGTTCGGCCGGGACATCGCACAGGGCGGGGTGTACAACAACTTCGGCATCCACGGCACGGGCATCGCCACGGCGGCGGACTCGCTGGCCGCGATCCGGAAATACGTGTATGAGGAGCACCGGCTGACCCCGCAGGACTATCTGGAGATGGTGGACAGCGATTTTCGCCTGCACGGGGAGTGGCTGCCGGTCCTGCGGTATGAGGCGCCGAAGATGGGGCAGAACGACGAGCGCACGGACGCGCTCGGCGTGTGGCTGCTCGACTGCTTCGCCGACGCGCTGGAGGGGAAGCGCAACTGCCGCGGCGGCCGCTACCGCGCGGGCACCGGATCCGCCATGTTCTACCTGTGGCACGCCGACGAGCTGGGCGCGTCCCCGGACGGCCGCCGGAAGGGCGAGCCGTTCGGCACCAACTTCTCGGTCAGCCTGTTTGCCCGCAACAGCGGGCCGCTGTCGGTGGTGCGCTCCTTCTCCCGTTTCCATTTCGAGCGCGCGATCAACGGCGGGCCGCTGACGCTCGAGTTCTGCCACCAGATGTTCTCCTCGCCGGACAGCGTGTCCAAGGTGGCGCGGCTGGTCAAGACGTTTATGGATCTCGGCGGCCACCAGCTGCAGCTCAACGCGGTCAATCTGGACTCCATGCGCGACGCGCAGAAGCATCCCGAAAAGTACCCCCGGCTGGTGGTGCGCATCTGGGGGTGGAGCGCGTATTTTGTGGAGCTGGATAAGCCGTTCCAGGACCATGTGATGGCGCGGCAGGAGTATGCGCTGTGACCGGCGTGGTGTTCGACATCCGGGAATTCACGGTCCACGACGGGCCGGGGATCCGGGTGACGGTGTTCCTAAAGGGGTGCCCGCTGCATTGCCGCTGGTGCCACAATCCCGAAGGGCTCTCCCCGCGGCCGCAGCTGATGAAAAAGGTCTCCCTGTGCGTGCACTGCGGGCTGTGCGAGCGCGGGTGCGGCCATGCGGAGTGCCAGCCGTTCGGCGTGTGCCTGCACGCCTGCCCCAAGGGGCTGCTGTCGGTGAGCGGGGAGGTCTGGGAGGCGGAGGAGCTGGCCGAGAAGCTGCAATCCTATGCGCCGGTGCTGCCGAGCGGCGGGATCACGTTTTCGGGCGGCGAGCCGCTGTTGCAGGGGGAGTTTGTCATCGAGGTCTGCCGCCGGCTGACGCTGCACAAGGCGTTGCAGACCAGCGGGTATGCAGATGCCGAGCTGTTCCGCCGGGTGCTGCAGGAGATGGACTTCGTGCTGTTTGACCTGAAGTTGGCGGACGGGGAGAAGCACCGGGAATATACCGGTCAGGACAACGCCCTGATCCTGCAAAATTACCGGATCCTGCTGGAGAGCGGCCGCCCGCATGTGGTGCGGGTGCCGCTGATTCCGGGGATCACCGATACGGACGACAACCTGAGGGCGATCGCGGCGCTGGCCGAACGCTCCCACGTGGAGCTCATGCGGTATAACCCCCTGGCGGGCGCGAAATACCCGATGGTCGGGATGACCTACCCGCTGTCCCCGCCCCCGCCGCGGGAGGTGGATCTCAAACTGTTCCGCTCCGCCTCCTATGTATAGCGCCGATAGGTGTCCGGCGAAAAAAGACCGGGGAGCGGCCTGGTGCCGCTGTCTTCCGGGGAACGTCCCTGCGGCCCGTGCGGCCGCAGGGACGTTTTGGGTTCCGCCGCCTTTTTGCCACGGCGGAAAGGGCACCGGAGGGCTTGACATTCCGGGCGGTTGGTGGTAGGCTGGTTGCAGGCGCCGCCGGCAGGCGGCGCGCACAAGGCAGAGGAGTGTGGGGCAATGGAGAAGAGGGAAAAATTCGGGTCGCGGCTCGGGTTCATCCTGATCTCGGCGGGCTGTGCGATCGGGCTCGGAAACGTGTGGCGGTTCCCCTATATCACCGGCAAGTACGGCGGCGCCGCGTTTGTGCTGCTGTATCTTCTGTTTCTCGTGATCCTCGGGATGCCGATCATGGTGATGGAGTTCGCCGTCGGCCGCGCGAGCCAGAGCAGCTGCGCGAAGAGCTTTGAAAAGCTCGAGCCGGCCGGCACCAAATGGCACTGGAGCAAGTGGATCGGGTTTGGCGGGTGTTACCTGCTGATGATGTTCTACACCACCGTCAGCGGCTGGATGTTGTCCTATGTGGTCAAGAGTGCGGCCGGCACCTTTGACGGCCTCTCATCCGAGCAGGTCGGCGGTGTGTTCAACGACATGCTCGCCTCCCCGGTCGAGCAGATCGTGTGGATGCTGGTCGCGGTCGCGATCGGGTTCCTCGTGTGCAGCATGGGGCTGCAGAAGGGCGTGGAGCGGGTCACCAAATGGATGATGGCCTTTCTGTTCCTCATCATGATCGTGCTGTGCGTGCGCAGCGTCACCCTGCCCGGCGCGGTCGAGGGACTCAAGTTCTATCTGGTGCCGGATTTTGGCAAGATGTTTGAAAACGGCTGGAGCAGCTTCGGGGAAGCGGTGTACGCCGCGATGGGCCAGTCGTTCTTCACCCTGAGTCTCGGAATCAGCGCGATGGCGATCTTCGGCAGCTATATCGGCAAGGAGCGCCGGCTGACCGGCGAGGTGGTGCGGATCGGCGTGCTCGACACCACGGTGGCGCTGCTCGCGGGGCTGATCATCTTCCCGGCCTGCTTTGCGTTCGGGGTCAACCCGGGCGAGGGGCCGAGCCTGGTGTTCGTCACCCTGCCGAGCGTGTTCAACGAGATGTGGGGCGGCCGGCTGTGGGGCGCGCTGTTCTTCCTGTTCATGAGCTTCGCCGCGCTGTCCACCGTGATCGCGGTGTTTGAAAACCTGCTCAGCTTCTCGATGGAGAAATGGGGCTTCAGCCGCAAAAAGGCGGTCGCGGTCAACGCGGTGGCGGTCACGCTGCTGTCGCTCCCGTGCGCGCTCGGGTTCAATCTGTGGAGCGGGGTGCAGATCCCCGGAATCGGCGACATCCAGACGATCGAGGACTTCATCGTCTCGAACAACCTGCTGCCGATCGGCTCGCTGATCTACCTGCTGTTCTGCGTGACGAGGCGCGGCTGGGGCTGGGACAGTTTCCTGGCAGAAGCCAATACCGGCAAGGGACTGCGGTTCCCCGCCTGGGCGCGGCTGTACCTCAAATGGGTGCTGCCGGTGCTCATCCTCGTGATCTTTGTGATGGGC
>DXWE01000093.1:4392-6397 GCA_019417045.1 Oscillospiraceae bacterium | reverse complement strand
GGACGGTGCCAGACACCGCCACAGCCGCGGCCCGTGTGTCCGCAGCGGCCCCGCCACACGGGAGACAGCCCGTGCAACACGAAATGTAACATCATCCAGCAAAAGCCCGCCGACCGGCGGGCTTTTCTGTGCCAATGAGAACAGGGCTCCGGCTATGGCCGGACCGCCGTCATCAGAAGCGGCCGGCCACCCGGGAGGGGCGTGCGGTCGCCGGCGTGAAAGTGCGGGCAAGAGGGATGTCCCGCCCCCCTGCGGGTCCTTCACCTAAAAAAGGAAAAACCTGTGGTGCGCGACTGGCTCACCGCAGGTATGGTGCGAACGATCTTATAGAACCCTCAGGCAGTCGAAAGAGAAAAACCAAACCGGAACAAAGTGGCAGCGGATCCGTTTTGGAAAGGCGGCGCTACGGCGGGCGCGTGCTCTGACTTAGTATAAAAAGTCGGAGCAGGCAATACAAAGCCTGCTCCCGCGTATAGAACCGGCGGGCGGTTTCCGCCACCCGCCGGTTTCCCGCATCATCCCAGAGCTTGCAGGCTCTGTTCGAGCAGCGCGAGTTTCTCCTGTAGCCGCGCGGCATTCTCCTTCGTGCCGTTCACGACCGCCTCGGGCGCCTTGTCGGTAAACGCCTTGTTCTGCAGCCGCGCCCGGATCCCGTCCAGCTGCTTTTGCACGGTCTCCCGCTCCTTGTGCAGCCGTTTGCGCTCCGCCTCGAGATCCACCAGCTCCTGCAGCGGGATTTTGATGGTGGCGTCCGCCGTGACGATGCTCACGGCGCCGTCGATATCAAACGCCTCTCCCACCTGTACGCCGGACGCGGACGCGAGCCGCTCCATAAACCGCGCGCCATTTCGGAACGTGTCCGCATGCGCCGTTTCGATGAACAGCTCCGCCTTTTTGGACGGCGGCACGTTCATCTCCGCACGGCGGTTGCGCACCGCGCGGATGGCCTCCATCACGCGCTCCATCTCCCTCTCCTCATCCGGGAAGGAGAGCGCCGGGTCAAATGCCGGCCAGGGCGCGCACATCAGCGTCTCGCCCTCGTGCGGCAGCGACTGCCAGATCTCCTCGGTGACAAACGGCATGAACGGATGCAGCAGCGCGAGCATCCCACGCATGACAAAGCAGAGCACCCGGCGCGCGTCCTCCGGCTGGTCCCCCTGCAGGCGGATCTTGCACAGCTCGATATACCAGTCGCAGAACTGGTCCCAGATGAAATCGTACAGCTTCTGCACCGCCATGCCGAGCTCGAACTTTTCGAGGTTCTCGGTCACCGCCTGCACGAGCGTGTTGTACTTCGAGAGGATCCACTTGTCCTCGGTCTGCAGCGAATCCGGCAGGGTGAGCGGCACCTCCCCCTCCCCGAGATTCATCCGGATGAACCGGGCGGCGTTCCACAGCTTGTTGGCAAAGTTGCGGGAGGCCTCCACCCGCTCCTGTAAAAACCGCATGTCGTTGCCGGGGCTGTTGCCGGTCGCAAGCGTAAAGCGCAGCGCGTCTGCGCCGTATTGGTCGACCACCTCGAGCGGATCGATGCCGTTGCCGAGGGACTTCGACATCTTGCGCCCCTGCGCGTCCCGGACCAGCCCGTGGATAAACACCGTGTCAAACGGCACCTCTCCCAGGTACTCGAGCCCCGAGAACATCATGCGCACCACCCAGAAGAAGATGATGTCGTAACCCGTCACCATCGTCTGGGTCGGATAGAAATACCGCAGTTCAGGGGTCTCGTCCGGCCAGCCGAGCGTGGAGAACGGCCACAGCGCAGAGGAGAACCAGGTATCGAGCGTGTCCTCGTCCTGCCGCAGGTGCGAACTGCCGCACACCGGGCAGTACTTCGGGTCCTCTCTGGCGACAATCGTCTCCCCGCAGTCGCGGCAATACCACGCCGGAATGCGGTGCCCCCACCACAGCTGGCGGGAGATGCACCAGTCGCGGATGTTCTCCAGCCAGTGGTTATATACCTTTTCAAACCGCTCGGGCACAAACCGGGTTTTGCCGTCCTTCA
>DXWE01000093.1:2996-4382 GCA_019417045.1 Oscillospiraceae bacterium | reverse complement strand
TCCTTCACCGCCTCGATCGCGGGTTTTGCGAGCGGTGCCATTTTGACAAACCACTGCATCGACACCCGCGGCTCGATCGTGGTGTGGCAGCGGTAGCAGTGGCCGACATTGTGGGTGAGCGGCTCGATCTTCACCACAAACCCCTGCTCTTGCAGGTCGTCCACAATCGCCCGGCGTGCCTCTGTCAGGGTCATCCCGGCATATTTGCCGGCATTCGACGCCATGTGGCCGTCGTCCGTCGTGACCGTGATGACCGGGAGATGGTGGCGCAGCCCGACCTCGAAATCGTTCGGATCGTGCGCCGGGGTGATCTTCACGACCCCGGTGCCGAAATCCGGCTCCACATAGGTGTCCGCGACAATCGGGATCTCCCTGTTCACCAGCGGCAGGATCACCGTCTTGCCGACCAGCGCCTGGTAGCGCTCGTCATCCGGGTGTACGGCGACCGCCGTGTCCCCGATCATGGTCTCCGGCCGGGTGGTCGCGAGCTGAAGATATCCCGAGCCGTCCGCCAGCGGATAGCGCAGGTGGTAGAACTTCGCCTCCACCTCTTCAAACTCCACCTCTGCGTCCGAGATGGAGGTCAGGCAGTGCGGACACCAGTTGATGATCCGCTCGCCGCGGTAGATCAGCCCCTTTTCATACAGCCGCACAAACACCTCGCGCACGGCTTTGGAACAGCCCTCGTCCATCGTGAACCGCTCCCGCTCCCAGTCGCAGGAGGCGCCCAGCCGCTTCTGCTGGGACACGATCCGGCTGCCATACTGCTCTTTCCACGCCCAGGCGCGCTGCAAAAAGCCCTCGCGGCCGACGCTTTCCTTCGTGAGCCCCTCCTTCGCCATCGCCTCTACGATCTTCGCCTCGGTTGCAATGGAGGCGTGATCGGTGCCGGGCAGCCACAGCGCCTCATACCCCTGCATGCGGCGCCAGCGGATCAGGATATCCTGCAACGTGATGTCGAGCGCATGGCCCATGTGCAGCTGTCCGGTGATGTTCGGGGGCGGCATCACAATGGTATACGGTTTTTTATCGGGATTGACCACGGCGTGGAAATAGCCGCCGTCCTGCCAGAACCGGTAGATCCGGTCCTCCACTTCCCGCGGTTCGTACGCCTTGGCCAATTCTTTCGGTTGTCTCATTGGAGATTCTCCCCTTTATTATCAAAAGCAAACCGGTTAACCGAACAGCGTGAGCAGCACACCGGCCGCGACAGCGGACCCGATGACCCCCGCGACGTTCGGTCCCATCGCATGCATCAGCAGGAAGTTGCCGGGATTCTCCTTCTGCCCGACCTTCTGCGACACGCGCGCCGCCATCGGCACGGCGGACACGCCGGCCGAGCCGATCAGCGGGTTGACCTTACCGCCCGTGAAGACATACATGAGC
>DXWE01000093.1:0-2986 GCA_019417045.1 Oscillospiraceae bacterium | reverse complement strand
TACATGAGCTTGCCGAACAGCACGCCGCCCGCGGTGCCCACGCAGAAAGCGATCAGGCCGAGCACGATGATGAGCAGCGTCTTGACCTGCAGGAAGGTGGCGGCGTTGGCGGTCGCGCCGACCGTGACGCCGAGGAAGATGGTGATGATGTTCATCAGCTCATTCTGCGCGGTCTTGGAGATGCGCTCCACCACACCGCTCTCACGGAACAGGTTGCCGAGCATGAGCATGCCGATCAGCGAGGCCGCCGACGGCAGCAGCAGCACGCACACCCCGGTGACCAGGATCGGGAACAGGATCTTCTCCGTGCGGGAGACCGGGCGCAGCTGCTTCATCACAACCGCGCGCTCCTTCTTGGTGGTGAGCGCCTTCATGATCGGCGGCTGGATGATCGGCACCAGCGCCATATACGAATACGCGGCCACCGCAATTGCGCCCAGCAGGTGCGGGGCGAGCTTGGAGGTCAGATAGATGGCGGTCGGCCCGTCCGCGCCGCCGATGATGGCGATGGAGGCCGCCTCCTGGAGCGTGAACTCCGCACCCGGCATGTGCAGCAGGGTGAGGATGCGCGCGCCGAAGAAGGTGATGAAGATCCCGAGCTGCGCGGCGGCGCCGAGCAGGAAGCTCTTCGGGTTGGAGATCAGCGGGCCGAAATCGGTCATCGCGCCGATGCCGAGGAAGATCAGCGGCGGATAGATGCCGAACTTGACGCCCTGATACAGGTACCAAAGCAGTCCTCCCTGCTCAAAGTGCTGCCAGCAGGCGCTGATAATCTCGCCGGTCGCCTCGTTTTGCTCTATGATGAACAGCGGATAGTTCTGGTCATAGATTCCCTGGTTGACGTTTATCAGCTCCTGCGCCGTCAGGGGAACGAGCGAATTCTGCTGCGGGTCCATGACGCCGGACAGCGGCAGGTTCACGAGCAGCATGCCGAACGCGATCGGCAGCAGCAGCAACGGCTCATATTGCTTTTTGATCGCGAGATAGATCAGAATACACGCGATCCCGATCATAATCAGGTTCTTCCAGCCGCCGTTTTCAAAGTTGAACAGCCGGGCAAACCCGGATGACTCCCAGATGTCTTTGATGGCCTCCCACAGAGCCCCCATATGTGTCCCTCCCTTACGTCAAAACGGCTGCGTGTTTTCGGCGATTCCGGCCGCGGCCCAGGCGGAGCGCCCGCGCGTGGCCCGCTGCACCTGCCGGATGGCGTACCGCTTGCCCTCCGGCGCCATGGCGGCCACGGCGGCCGCGATGACCGCCACCACTTCGTCGCTGATCCCGTCGCCGCGCATCAAACCCGGCACGGGCGCCGGAACAGCCGCCGGGGCGACAGGTGCGGAAACGGCCGCTTTTTGCGCCGGGACGGCGGGCTTCTCCTCCCGGTGGACGAGTTTGCCGAACAGCCAGAAGATCAGGACGAGGACGATCAGGGCCGCAAACACGACCACCAGGCCGATCAGGATGGTCAGCCCCGCGCCGGACAGGATCTCGCCGACGCTGTCCCCCTCCGGGATGACAGACAACAAGGTTGCCGCAGGATTCATAGGTCAAGCCTCCACTCTTTGCCTTTTGGAACGGAAAACCCAATTCCTTCCCATTTTAAAATTATCTTGATTAGTATACAGCATTTCCCAATAAAATGCAATGCGTCCCGGGCGATTTCGCCGGATTTTTTTGCGCGCCCTTTCCTTTTGCGAGCGGATGTGGTATACTGTGCCATATACAAACGAATCGGTTGGAAAGGGGATTTCCACATATGAAAACTGTCGTTTTGCTGTGCGACGGGATGGCGGACACGCCGGTCCCGGAGCTTTTGGGCCGCACGCCGATGGAGGCGGCGCACAAGCCGCATATGGACGCGCTTGCCGCCCGCTCGGAGGTCGGGCTCATGCGCACGGTGCCGGACGGGATGCCCGCGGGCAGTGACGTGGCGAACCTGTCGGTCATCGGGTACGACCCGGCGGTCTGCTACACCGGCCGTTCCCCGCTGGAGGCGGCGAACATCGGGATTGACCTGGGGGACGACGACGTGGCGCTGCGCTGCAACCTTGTCACCCTGTCGGATGAGTCGGACTATGCGAGCAAGACCATGGTGGACTACTGCGCCGGAGATATCCACACTTCAGACGCGGACTTGTTGATCCGCGCGCTGCAGGCCGCATTTGGCGGCGGCGAATTTGATTTTTATACCGGTACCGCCTACCGTCACTGTCTCGTGTGGCACGGCGGCAAGACCGCGCTCGGCACGGTCACCCCGCCGCACGATATCAGCGGCCGGGTGGTGGGGCCGTATCTCCCGACCCACCCGGACGCCGCCCCCCTGCTCTCGCTGATGGAGCAGAGCGTCAGGCTGCTGCGCGACCACCCGGTCAACCGCGAGCGGGCGGCAAAGGGACTGCACCCTGCCACCTCCATCTGGCTATGGGGCCAGGGCAAACGGCCGCAGCTTCGCGATTTCCGGGAGGCCTACGGTCTGCGCGGCGCGATGGTGTCGGCGGTCGACCTGCTCAAGGGGATCGGCCGCATCGCCCACATGCAGGTGTGCGACGTGCCCGGCGCGACCGGGTATCTCGACACGAATTTTGAGGGCAAGCGGGACGCGGCGCTCGAAGCGCTGCGCACTGGCTGTGACTACGCCTATATCCACGTGGAGGCGCCGGACGAGTGCGGGCACCGCGGCGAGGTGGAGAACAAGGTCAAGGCGATCGAGGAGATCGACCGCCGTATCCTCGGGCCGCTGCTGCAGGCGTTGCCCGCGCTCGGGGACTTCACGCTGCTGGTCGCACCCGACCACCCGACCCCGCTGGCGACCCGCACCCATTCCCCCGAGCCGGTGCCCTACCTGCTCTATCGCAGCAACCGGCCGCAGGACAGCGGCGTGTCCTGTTTTTCGGAGGCCGCCGCACGGGGTACCGGGCGGTTTGTGCCGCAGGCGCACACCCTGCTCTCCCACATGCTGCACGACTGAACGCCCCCTTCTCCC
>DXWE01000092.1 GCA_019417045.1 Oscillospiraceae bacterium | reverse complement strand
ACATGGACGTGATTGAGGAGTCGGTCCCGCTGTATGGCCGGCACATCCGGATGAGGAGCGACCTGCGACCGGTCTCGGTCACGCGGGTGCCGGACGGCGAGCCGGTGGCGTTTACCTATCGCGACGGGTATATCGAGCTGGAATTCCCGCGTTTGGAGGGATACACGGTGCTCTCCATCCGGCGGGAAGAAGGATAGAGAAAAATCAATCGGAAAGGGGCCTTTGGGTATGAAGAGAATCGGTTCACTGCTGTTGGTGGCAGCCCTGCTCGTGCTGTCTCTCGGCGCCCTCTCGTTCTCCGCGGCGGCGGTGGGGACGGTGGACGCCTACAAGCCAGACGACATGCGGGTGCCGCGGTTTGGCATGGGCACGGACTGGAGCGAGGGGCTCAACCTGCTCTCCTTTGAGACGGAGGGGCTCAGCTACACCACTGACGGCTACTGTGTGGTGGGGACCACCACCGACTCGGTCATGAAGCTCGAGGGGGTCGATTTCGGCGACCTCGGCCCGCAGACCGCGTATCTGCGCGCAGGCAGCGGCAACGAGACCGGCTTTACAATGGAAGTGCGGCTGGACGCCGTGGACGGCACGCTGCTCGGCACCTTCAGCCTGGCCGGCCCGACCAGCAGCGGCTGGGATGCGTGCGACACGGTGGAGGCGGAATTTGAGGTGAGCGCCGATGTCACGGGCGTGCACACCCTCTATTTCGTCAACACGATGGGCGCGATGAATTTCTTCGGCGTCCACTTCGACGAGAAGGAGAGCGATGTGGAGAGGGGCCAGCTGGACGCGTACAGCGCGGACGAGATGCGGGTGCCGTGGTTTGGGATCGGGGTCGACTGGCTGCCCGGCTCCGGGCTGAACCTGCTCAGTCTCGAGACGCCGGAGCTCCAGAACGACGGCTACAACGTCACGGGCGTGACGACCGGGTCGGTGATGAAGCTCGAGAGCGTGGAGTTCGGCAGCAAGGGCCCGCAGACCGCGTACCTGCGCGGCGCGTGCGGCGAGGCCTCCGGTTTTACGATGGAGGTGCGGCTGGACGCACAGGACGGGCCGCTGCTCGGCACCTTCAGCCGGACGACCGCGGCCGACTGGGGCTGGAGTGTCGACGACACCCAGCCGATGGCGCAGTTTGACATCACGCTGGACGTGACCGGGACGCACACCCTCTATTTCATCAACACATCCGGCGCGATGAACTTCTTCGGCGTTCATTTCGACGAGAGGGCCGAGACCGCGCCCACCTATGACTTCGCCCCCACCATGGACGGCGCGAGCGTGCGGGTGACCGACCCGATGGGGCTGCGGTTCAAGACGACCTTCACGATCCCGGAGGAGCTCAAGCCCCTGCTGGAGGACGGTTCGGCGAGCGTGTCCTACGGCATGCTGCTGCTTCCGACCGACATGCTCGACGGGGAGCTGACCCGCGAGAGCGCCGAGGTGCTCGATATCCCGGCGGAGAAGTTCTGGGCGCAGGACGAAGACCACGTGGAGTTTACCGGTGTGCTGATCGGGATCCCGGAGATCCGCTATGACTACGCGATCACCGCGCGCTCCTATGCGGTGGTGACGGTGGACGGCGCACAGACCACCTATTATTGTGAGGCGCCTGTCGAGCGCAGTATCTACGAGGTGGCCAAGGCGGCGCTGCCCGATTATGAGAGCAATCCGGAAGTGGCGGCGGCGCTGCAGGCGATCATCGATGCGGTGGAAGCCGCCTGAGAGGGGAGAACGAACGGATGAAACGGCAATATGAGGCGCCGGCGTTCACACTGTGCCGGTTTGAGACCACGGACGTCATTCTCGCCAGCGGCGACGACAACCTGGGCGAGTACCCGTGGGAGGATGTCGCGCCCTGAGCGCGGCGGGGAAACGGGCAATCGGGCGGCGGGACCGCCTGGCACTATAGAATAGAAAGGGGTCAAACAGCATGAAAAAGGTACTCTCTTTGGTACTGGTGACAGCGCTGGTACTCGTACAGCTGCTGACGGCGGCATTTGTTGTCGGCGCGGCGGATTCCGGCGTGATCCTGGACGCGTACAGCGCGGACGAAATGCGGGTGCCGTATTTTGGGATTGGCGCCAAGTGGGTCTGGGACCCGGACCAGCAGACGGACGGGCTCGGGCCGCATCTGCTCTCCTTTGAGGGCGCGGGGGATCTGAACGATGACACCTATTGTGTTACCGGGATCACGACCGGGTCGATCCTGAAGATCGAGAATGTGGACTTTGGCGACAACGGGCCGGAAAAAGCCTACATCCGGGCGGGCGTCGGGGACGATATCGGATTCACGATGGAGGTGCGGCTGGACGCGGCGGACGGCACCCTGCTCGGCACCTTTACGGTGACAGGTTCGACCAGTATGGGCTGGGGCGGCTGCGACGCGATCGAGGCCGAATTTGACATCACCGAGGCCGCGACCGGCGTACACACCCTGTATCTGGTCAACACGGCCGGCGCGATGAACTTCCACGGCGTCCACTTCGACGAGAAGGCCGGCGGGCAGCCGGTGGATCCGGAGCCGGTGGAGAAACAGGTGGACGCGTATGTGGCCGGGGGGATCACGGTGCAGACGTATGGCACGGCCGGCACCGGGATCCTGACGGTGGAGAGCGGCACCGGGACGGACGGCGGCTATGTCATCGAGGGCACGGGGATCGGCACCACGATCAAGATCGCAGGTGTGGACTTTGGCGAGACGGGTGCGGTGAAGGCGGCATTCCTCGGCAACACCGGCGTGGAGAACGGGTTTGCGGCTGAGCTGCGGCTGGACGCGGCGGATGGCACGCTGCTTGGCACGTTTGAGCGGACGACCGCCACCGAGCAGGGCTGGGGCGGCGGCGCCGACCAGGCGGCGGCCGAAGTGGAACTGGATCCGGCGGTGACCGGCGTGCACGACGTGTATGTGGTGTTTACCCGCGATGCGGCCAACTTCTTTGGCGTGACCTTCACCGAGGGCGCGGGCGAGCCGGTGGATCCGGAGCCGGTGGAGAAACAGGTGGACGCGTATGTGGCCGGGGGGATCACGGTGCAGACGTATGGCACGGCCGGCACCGGGATCCTGACGGTGGAGAGCGGCACCGGGACGGACGGCGGCTATGTCATCGAGGGCACGGGGATCGGCACCACGATCAAGATCGCAGGTGTGGACTTTGGCGAGACGGGTGCGGTGAAGGCGGCATTCCTCGGCAACACCGGCGTGGAGAACGGGTTTGCGGCTGAGCTGCGGCTGGACGCGGCGGATGGCACGCTGCTTGGCACGTTTGAGCGGACGACCGCCACCGAGCAGGGCTGGGGCGGCGGCGCCGACCAGGCGGCGGCCGAAGTGGAACTGGATCCGGCGGTGACCGGCGTGCACGACGTGTATATTGTCATCACCCGGGATGCGGCCAACTTCTTTGGCTTGACCTTCACCGAGGGCGTGGGCGAGAGAGAACTCGGCGACGTGAACGGCGACAGCCGGATCAACAGCTCGGACGCGCGGCTGGTGCTGCAGCATACGGTGGAGCTCATCACGCTGGACGAGACGCAGCAGCACTATGCGGATGTCAACGAGGACAACGCCATCAACAGCATGGATGCGCGGGCTATTTTGCAAAAAACGGTCTCCTGAGATAGTCAGAAGACATATTTAACGGTCCGTACCGGCCTCTTGGAGGGCGGGGGGCCGGTGCGGACAATCAGGAATGGATCCACAGGAGAAGGAGTGGTTTGGCATGAAGAAAGCGTGGGCATGGGTACTGACGGCAGCCCTGCTGATCGGCCTGTTCGCAGCCACCGTCGCGCTGCCGGTAGCGGCAGAGACGACGCTGGACGCGTACGATACGAATCAGATGTCGGTGCCGTATTTTGGGCCTGGTGCGGACTGGATTTGGGAAGAGGAGGGAGCGGGCCCCGACCTGCTCACCTTTGTCAAGGGTGATGAGCTGGCATTCGACGGGATCTACAGTGTCATGGGCATTCGTCCCGGTTCCGTGATGGCGCTGGAGAATGTGGATTTCGGCGAAAACGGGCCGGCAAAAGCCTATCTGCTCGGGGCCAGCGGCGACACCAGCGGGTTTAAGATGGAGGTGCGGCTGGACGCCGAAGACGGTGTGCTGCTTGGCACGTTTGAACGGACGACTGCGGTCGACTGGCAGTGGAGTGTCAATCCCACCGATCCGATGGCGGAGTTTGACGCGGCCGCCGACGTGACCGGCGTGCACACCCTCTATCTGGTGACCACCGCCGGCGCGATGAATTTCTACGGGATCTATTTTGATGAAAAGGCCGGCGGGCAGCCGGATCCGGGTCCCGATCCCGATCCGACACCCGATCCCGGGCCGTCGTCGGATGTGATCCTGGATGCGTACAACATCGATGAGATGCGGGTGCCGTATTTTGGAATTGGCGCCAAATGGATCTGGGATCCGGCCGGGGAGACGGACGGACTCGGCCCGCACCTGCTTTCCTTTGAGAGCTCCGCGCTCCAAGACGACACCTATGTCGTCACCGGGCTGATGACCGGGACGGTGATGAAGTACCATGTGGATTTCGGTTCCACCACCCCGTCCAAAGCGTATCTGCGCGCGGGGAGCGGCGATGAGACCGGGTTTGCGATGGAGGTACGGCTGGATGCGGCGGACGGGCCGCTGCTCGGCACCTTCCAGAGCAGCACGCCGACGGACGGCGGCTGGAGCGTTTCGGATGCGGTCGTCGCCCAGTTCGATGTGACGGCCGATGTGACCGGTGTGCACACCCTCTATTTTGTGATGACGGCCGGCGCGATGAATTTCCACGGCGTGTACTTTGAGGGAGAACCGGAGCCGGTCAAGCCTGCGGAGAACCGTGTGGACGCGTTTGTCGAGGGCGGCATCACGGTACCGGGCTACGGTCCGGCCGGCAGTGAACAGCTGATCAACGTGGTGAACGGCGGCAACCTCGGGGAGTATATTGTGGACACCACCGGTGCGGGAACGGTCATTGAAGTGCTCGGTGTCAATTTCAGCCAGCAGCCCGGGTTTGCCTATTTTCACGGCAACACGGGCAATGAGACCGGGTTTTGCATTGAGCTGCACCTGGATTCCAAGGACGGCCCGCTGATCGGTACCTTTGAGCGGCCGGACGCGACCGCCGGTGGCTGGAGCACGGGCGTGGAGTCGATCGCCGCCCAGTTTGAGATCACCGAAAGCGTGACCGGGGCGCATAACCTCTACCTCGTGTTCGCGTCGGGCAGCGCCAATTTCTACGGCATCACCTTCTCCGGGGTGGGGAACGATCTGACCGCCCTGCCGCCGGCCAAGCCCGCGGAGAAGAAGGTCACCGCCTATGCGGACGGCGGGCTGCTTGTCCAGTATTTCGGTGTGGCGGTGGAGAACAGCGGCGACATCATCTCGGTGGTCCGCAAGCCCGGTCTGGATGAGGAATACCTCATCTCCGGCACCGGCACCGACACGATCATCGAGTTCCTCGGGCTGGACTTTGACGTGTATGGCCCGATCCGCGCGCACCTGATGGGCAACACGGGTATGGAGGAAGGGCTGGACGTCGAGCTGCGGCTGGATTCCGCGGACGGCGAGCTGATCGGCACCTTCCACCGCGACGGCCCCACCGACGGCGGCTGGAGCAGCGGGGTGGAGAACGTGATGGCGAGCATCGACATCACGCAGAACATCACCGGCGTACACAACATGTATCTCGTGTTCAAGCGGGGCGCCGGCAATATCTACGGGTTGATGTTCGACCCGCCGGAGGACCCGAACGACACGACCACCACCGAGAGCATCATCCCGTATGAGATGCTGGTGCAGGACGCGAACACTCCCGGCGGGGACGGCGGCTCCAAGCCGGTCTGGCCCTGGATTGTCGGGATCTGTGCCGGTGTGGTGGCGGTCGGCGCGGCGGTGACGCTGCTGATCGTCTTCCAGAAGAAAAAGGGAAAACCCGCACAGGGCAAATAAGGGAAAGATAAGGGAAAACGGAACGGAATCCCCGGCGGGGGCCCTTCCCTCAGGGTGAGAGAGGCCCTGGAAAGGAGCCTCCGACAACGGCAACAGGGGACCAAAGAAAAACAGGAGCTTTTAAAAAGCTCCTGTTTTTCTGTCCGGATCCGGTCTGGCGCGGCTGACGCCGGCGGAGCACGGCCCGAGAAAGAGACCACCGAGAAAGAGACCATTGCTGGAAAAACGATGCCGCAGAGAACCGGTCACTCCGCGTCCGGGCGGCCAAGCTCACGCCGGAGCTTTACAAGGATGACGGCCGACAGCACCGCTGCGAGCAGAGCGGTGGCCGCAAAATTCAGCCAGATCCCGGTCAACCCGAGCGGCCAGAGCAGAGCGACGAGCAGCACCGGGAACAGCAGGGCGGTGGAGACCGAGATCAGAGAGGCGGGCAGCGGCTTTTCCACAGCCAGCATGTAGCTCTGTGTGGCAAACGAAAACCACCGTGTTAGGTATCCCGTGCTGAACAGCCGCATGGCCAG
>DXWE01000091.1 GCA_019417045.1 Oscillospiraceae bacterium | reverse complement strand
GGGAATTGCGGGAGGCGGTGCCGCTCGCGCTGCCGCCGGAATCCCCCGGCGACCCGCCCGCCGGCAGGCGGCTTTTGTGGATGGACAAAATCCGCCATACCCCTCCCTCCTTTCCCCGCCCTTCCGCCAAAATTGCCAAACAGCCCATCAAATGACCCTTTTTTGACAACGCGTTGTGACATCCTTTCTGCCTTTTCCCATGCTACACTGAAGCCAGCCATCGGAGTTTCGGTGTGACGTGTGACAGAAAGGATGTTTTTTATGCTGGGATTTCGCGCCAAAAAGTCATCCTATGCGCCAGGCGGGCAGGTGCTGCTCATCCCCACCGGCGATATTTTGCAAAACCCGGAACAGCCTCGCCGGGATTTTGCGTATGAGCCGCTGCTGGAGCTCTCGCAGAGCATCAGTGAAAACGGCCTGCTGCAGCCGCTGACCGTGCGTATGCAAAACGGCCGGCCGGTGCTGGTGGCGGGGGAACGGCGGCTGCGCGCCTGCAAGATTGCGGGGCTGCGGGAGGTACCGTGCCTCGTTGTCGACTACACCGGCGCGCAGGCGGCGGTGATGGCGCTGGTGGAGAATTTACAGCGCGCCGACCTCAACTGCTTTGAGGAGGCGGAGGGGATCCAGCGCCTGATCCGGCTGTATGGGCTCACCCAGGAGGAGGTGGCCACCCGGCTGGGGCGGGCACAGCCCACCATCGCCAACAAGCTGCGGCTGCTCGCGCTCACTCCCGAGGAGCGGGAGGCCCTGATCGCCGCCGGCCTGACCGAACGCCACGCCCGGGCGCTGCTCCGCCTGCCGGCGGAATCGCGTCTGCCGCTCATCCAGCGGATGGCAGCGGAGAAATGGACGGTATTACAGACCGAACGGGAGGTCGAGCGGCTGCTGACCGGCCAAAAAAAGCGCCAGCAGGTGACCCCGCTGGTGCGTGATGTACGGCTGTTTTTCAATACGGTCAGTCATGCGGTGGAGACCATGCGCCGGTCGGGTATCGACGCGAGCGCACAGCGCAACGAGACGGACGAATATTTTGAATATGTGGTGCGCATCCCGAAATCCGCAGCAGACAGCGGCAAGGTGGTGCCGGTCAAGACGTTCCAGAGCCCCGGCGCTTAAGGTGTGTCCGGATCTGCCCCCTCCGGCGGCCCGATGACCTCTGCCGCGAGCGCCCGCTCCCCCTGCACCATCCAGGCGCCCACCCGCCACCGGGCGGGGATCGCGCTGCACAGCTGTGCGACCAGGGCCCGCTCCTCTTCCGGGATCACCTGCATCTGTTCATCCATCGAATGCAGCAGCCGCGCCCCGCGCGACTCGTACCGGGCGGACACGCTGCCGCCGTTGCTCACCCGGCTGGTGTTGTAATCCACCAGTAAAAATCCGATTCCCGCCATCATCAGGCAGAGCGTCAGCACAAAGGTGCTTCCGAATACCTTGCAGGATTTCCAAAACGTCGCCTGCTTCATCTTTTCCATTCCTTTACAGGGAGCGGCCGCAGCCGCCCCCTGTTTTTATCCTTTCAACAGTGTCACCAGCGCGTCCCCCAGCAGATTGGCGGAATACATGGCCTCGGAGACAGTATTCGCGTCGGTGCCGATCTCGATCAGCAGCGCCCCGCTGTGCAGGTGCTGGTTATAGCGGACATCCGTCAGGGACATCGGGCGCATCAGCCCCGGGTAAGTCTCACTCAGATATTGCTGTAGATGCAGCCCAAACCGGGTGTTCTCCTCCCAATAGGGATCCGGCTGGTCCTCGGTGTCGGCGGTGCAGGCGATAATCATCATCTGCGCGGCCTTTTCCCCGTTCACGGTGGCGGTCGCCTTCACCTTGGTGGTGTCGTCCCGCAGCAGGGCATCGCGGTGCAGATCGAGCACCACCTTGATGGAAGGATGTGCGGCGAGCTCCCGCTGGATCGTGACCTCCGAACGGGTGTAGCCGCCGGTATACTGCGGGTAATCGTGCACATCGGTGGCGTGAACCACGCCGATCCCCGCCGCCTCCAGTCTGGCAGCAAGCGCATTGCCCGCCATCAGCACGCTGCGCGTGCCCTCGAGATCCCGCGTCACGTCCTCGTCGTTATAGTATCCCGCGTAATAGGTCATATAATTCTCGGTCGTATGGGTGTGATAGATCAACACCTGCGGCTCGGCCGTATCCTCGAACCGGATCCCGATATCCTGTTCCAGATAGGCGACGGCGTCGATCTCCTTGCCGCCCGGGTTTTTGGCGTAGACTCCCGGTGCGATCTCGTTTCCGCCGCCGACCTGTTCCTCTACGATCGCCCCGCCGCCGTCCCCTTTCGGCGGGATGACCGCCTCGCTGCTCTCCGGCGGCTGCTGTTCGTTGACGGACACATCCCCCGGCGGTGTCACGTCCTCCCCGCTGCCGGATTCCTCCTTCCCGGCCGCGGCCATCGAGCGCTCCCAGTCCTCTGTGAGCGCCTGTATGCTGCTCTGCGGCTGCAGCAGTGCCGCGGAGAGGAGCGCTGCCTGCCGTCCGAGGTTCCACCAGGTATCTGCGGGCAGGCAGAACGCCGCTGTCAGCACCAGTGCCGTACCGGACACTCCCGCCACAGCGCGGATAATCCTCCGTTTGTATTTGAGCTGCATGTCCGCCACCTCCCGCGTGTCGCTGATAGATAGGTATGCGGGAGCGACGTGGATTATTCCGCAACAGCCATCAGCTCGAGGGGGGAATAGTTCGGCTGCAGCGCACTGTGGATCGCCATGGCGATCAGGCGGGAAGCGCGCCGGACGATCAGATCGATCTCACGCGGGGTCACCATCATGGCAGCGCCCCGCGGCTCCACCCGCTCACACGCCTCCTCGCCGCCGGTGAGATCCAGCGCCAGCGTGCGCGCGTCCACCACCGTCGGCACCCCCATTGCAATCACCGGCACTCCCAGCTGTTCGCGGCTGAGGGGCCGCCGTCTGTTGCCCACTCCCGACCCCGGCGCGATGCCGCTGTCGCACAGCTGGACCGTACAGCCCAGCCGGGACACGCTCTGGGAGGCGAGCGCGTCCACCGCGATGACCGCAGCCGGCTGCACCACCCCGCACACCCCGCGCACGATTTCCACACTCTCCACCCCGGTCTTGCCGAGCACGCCGGTGGCGAGCACCGCGGTCGGCCGCAGGTCCTGAAGTCCCGTGCTGCGGGCAAACTCCCCGCCGATATGCCGGGTTGCGAGCACGAGCTTGGCTGTCTGCGGGCCGATGGCGTCGGGGGTGATCGCCTCGTTTCCGAGCCCCACCACCAGCACCGTGCCGTTTTCGGGCAGCCATCCCCGCAGCTCCCCGCCGAGCAGCCGGGCGTGTGTCTCCAGCTCCTCGTCGCTGTCGGACAGCGGCGGCACCTCCATCGTGAGATACTGTCCCCGCGGCTTTTGCAGCTGCCGCGCACCGGACTCGCTGCGGATGTGCAGATAGGTCAGCCGCGCGCCGCTCTCCGTCCTGGTGCGCACAGTGACATCCTCTGCCGGCAGCGGGATGTTTGCGGCCGCCTCCAGCGCCAGGTCGGTCCGGATCTGCATATACGTCGCCTCCCCTTTTTCCCTTTTTCCACGTCCGCCGGGGAGCCGCTTCGGCTTTTTGCCGCCGTTGCCCCGGTATTGGGCTAGTATTTGCGAAAAAAGGCGGGCGTATGCAAAAAAATGGTTGCAATCCGGGAAAAGATGTGTTATGATAACCGGTGCGTGATTTAGAAATCAATTGAGGAGGTGTGACCATGCCCAATATTAAATCCGCCAAAAAACGCGTCCGGGTGATCGCCGCCAAAACGGCCCAGAACAAGGCCGCCCGTTCCGCTCTGAAGACCGAGCTGAAGAAGGCGAACGCCGCCATCGAGACCAATGCCGAGGGGAAAGACCTCGCTGTCCGTACCGCAATGAAAAAGATTGACCAGTCGGCGGCCAAGGGACTCCTGCATAAGAACACTGCCGCACGGAGAAAGTCCGCCCTCGCCAAGAAGGCCAATGCCAAGGCCAACGCGTGAATATGGTTCGCAAAACAGTTCAGCCGTGCGGTTGAGCTGTTTTTTGTTGTCCTTTTTGCGGCCATATGCTACAATAAGGATAGTATTCTGAAGAGAGGAGGCGGCCCTGTATGCCCCGTTCCCCATTGTCCGACGCGGTGAGCGCCCACCTGTCCCGGCGCCGTGCCTCCTTCCACACGCCCGGCCATAAGGGACGCCTGGCCCCGCCGACAGGCGCTGCCGGCCCGGCGGGTTCTGCCAAACCGGCAGATTTTGCCGAGGCGGCGGGGCTGCCCGGCCCGGTGAATCCTGCCGGCCCGGCCCGACAGCCCGGCAGGTGCGGTGCAGGCGGCCGGCTTGACCAGCCCGACAGCCCGGCAGATGCGGTGCCGGCAGCCGGTTGGACTGGCCCGACAGAATTCACTCCCATTCCCCCGATCCACCCAGACAGCCCGGCAGACCCGGCGGCGGCCGGCCGGCTGACCGCTCTCCCGTCCGCGTCCGCTTCTGTCACCCCCGCCGCCTGCGAGCCGCTTTCCGTGCCGCGGATCCATGCGGCCCCCTCCGAATCCGGGGGATGGGCGGCACTCGACCTGACCGAGTTGCCCGACACCGGCAGCCTGTATGACGGCGGCGACGTGATCCAGCAGGCCGAACAGCAGGCCGCGTCGGCCTTTGGGGCGGATCTCACCCTGTTCAGTGCGGGCGGTTGCACGCTGTGTATCCAGACCATGCTTCTCCTCGGCGGCGGCCGTCATGTGCTGATGGCCCGCAACGCCCACCGCAGCGCCATGCAGGCCGCGGCGCTGCTCGACCTCCCGATCACCTGGGTGTGGCCAAAAGCCGGACAGATCACTGCGGAGGAGATTGACGCTGCGTTATCTGCGGATTCCAGTATACAATCCGTATATATCACCAGCCCCCATTATTACGGTGTGCTGGCGGACATCCCGGCGATCGCCGCGGTCTGCCGGCGTCACGGCCTGCCGCTGCTGGTGGACAACGCCCATGGCAGCCACCTCGGCGCGTTTGGCCTCCATCCGCTGCAGCTCGGCGCAGACATGACGGCGGATTCCGCCCACAAGACTCTGCCGGTGCTCACGGGCGGCGCCTATCTGCATATCCGGCAGCGCGATTTTTTTGCAAAAATCTCCCCCCTACAAGCCAAGGCCGCCATGTCCGTGTTTGGATCCACCTCTCCCTCCTATCCGGTGCTCGTGTCGCTCGACCGGGCGGCCGGCTGGTGGCAGGCGGAGGGGGCGGCCGCCTTTCAGCGGCTGGCCGCCCGGTTGTCCGCCCTGCCAACCGGCGCTTTCACCTCTTTCAAAAACCTGCCCCGTTCTCTGCGGGATCCGGTACGCCTCACGCTGGACTGCGGTGACCGGGACGCCCGTGCGGCGGCAGCGCGGCTGCGGGAGTGGGGGATCGAGCCCGAACTGGCAGACGCGCGGTATGTGGTGTGCATCCCCACCCCCTGGAACACGGAGGAGGAGCTGTCCCGGCTGGAACAGGCGGTCGCACGGCTAGGGGAGGTCTCCCTGCCCCGCTGCCGAAGCGCGGCCTTCTCCCCCGCGGCGATCGGTACCCCGCCCGCGGTCGCCCTGTCCCCCCGACAGGCGCTGCTCTCTCCCAAGCAGGAGGTCCCGGTGCGGGAGAGCATCGGCCGGATCTGCGGCGCGGCTGTCTGCCCCTGCCCGCCGGGTGTCGCCGCGCTGGTGCCGGGCGAGGTGGTCTCCGCCGAGATGGCGGAATTTTTGGAAAGTTGCGGAATCCGGCGAATAGTTTTGGCAAACGCCTTGTAAGTATAGTAAAAATGCGGTATAATGAGGAAGTACCAATGGCGTACGGTATAATCTGTGAACAGGAAACGGAGGATGCGTTATGAAATTGATCTTCGCGATTGTCAATAAGGACGACAGCAACACCGTCTCGACGGCGTTGACCAAGGCGGGCGTGTCCGTGACCAAGCTCGCGACCACCGGCGGATTTTTGCAGGCCGGCAACACCACCTTCCTCGTCGGTACGGAGGACGAGCGGGTGGACGATGTGCTCGGCATCATCGAAAAGCACTGCAAAAAGCGCACGCAGGTCATTCCCGGCAACACCTACGGCACCACGGCCTACGCCTCCTTCCCGGTGGAGGTGACGGTGGGCGGCGCCACCGTGTTTGTCACGAATATCGAGCGGTTTGAGCGCCTGTAAACGAGAGACGGATCGCCATGCGGTTTGACGGGTTTGTCGGGAATGCGGATGTGAAGCGGCAGCTGTCCGCGCGGGTGGACAGGGGCCGGTTTCCCCATGCGCTGCTAATCGAAGGACCAGCCGGAAGCGGGCGGCGCACCCTCGCGCGGCTGATCGCGCAGGCGGCGGTGTGCGAGCCCGGATCCCGCCCTATGGCCGACACGACGGGCAGGCAAAACGCGGATTCCGCGGACTCTATGGACTCTGCGGACTCTACGGATTCTGCGGACGGCGCACGTCCGTGCGGGCGCTGTCCCGCCTGCCAAAAGGTCCTCGCGGGCGGCCATCCTGACATTGCGGAATACGGCGG
>DXWE01000090.1:1837-6561 GCA_019417045.1 Oscillospiraceae bacterium | reverse complement strand
GGGCACCATCTATCCGGACGTGATCGAGAGCGGCAGCGGCAAGGCGGCGGTCATCAAGAGCCACCACAATGTGGGCGGGCTGCCGGAGCGGATGCACCTGCGGCTGTGCGAGCCGCTGCGCGACCTGTTCAAGGATGAGGTGCGCCGCGTGGGGCTCGAGCTCGGGCTGCCGGAGGAGATGGTGTGGCGGCAGCCGTTCCCGGGGCCGGGACTCGCGGTGCGCTGCATCGGGGAGGTCACGGAGGAGCGGCTCGCGATCCTGCGCGAGGCGGACGCCATCTTCCGCGAGGAGATCGCCCGCGCGGGGCTCGACCGCCAGATCAGCCAGTATTTCGCCGTGATCACCAACCTGCGTTCGGTCGGCGTGATGGGGGACAGCCGCACGTATGACTACACGATCGCCCTGCGCGCCGCCACCACGACCGATTTCATGACGGCCGACTGGGCGCGGCTGCCGTGGGAGGTGCTGGAGCGCAGTTCCAGCCGGATCGTCAACGAGGTACAGGGGGTCAACCGGGTGGTGTACGACGTCACCTCGAAGCCGCCCGCCACGATCGAATTCGAGTAACGGGGGAATATGCCCCCGCTGTCCCCGGCGGGCGGGCCTGTAGTACCGGGTCCGCAAAAGGGAGAATCGCTAGTCCCGCAGGATCTACACGATCACCGCCGCGGTCGGCGCGGCGATCGTCCCTGGCAGGATTGGCAAGATCCCGTCCAATGGGATTTTGACGTCCACTGGAGACGGACAGGGCAGACATCGGAGAGGTCTTCGGCGTCCGCCCTGTTTTTGTGTGCCGGTCGGGCGCCGGCACAGCCGCCGGGGGAATCGCAGGCTTGCATTATCGCCGGGGGTATGGTAGTATTATACATATTGCCGTCGGTGACAACAGGCGGCGGACAGGTAAAAGGAAACCAGGGGACAGGCTCTGTGGGCTGTCGTGGACGCGGCGGCGCCGAGGGGCCGGTCTCCTTTGCGAGGTGTTGGCGTTGGAAACCGTCTCTCTGGCCGTGCTGCTCGTGATCTATAACCAAAACGGCAGCGATTCCCCCGCGTGCGAGGTGCTTCGCCGCCGGGACGACGTGACCGTGGTGGTGGCGGACAACAGCACCTCCGATTATCAAAACGCCGACTATTGCCGCGAGGCGGGCTTTGCCTATCTCCCGATGGGCGGGAACCAGGGGCTGTCGAAGGCGTATAACCGGGGGATTCGCTATCTCCGGGAGCAGACCGACGCCACCCATGTCGTGCTGCTCGACGACGATACCACCCTTGACGAGGATTATTTTTCGGTGTTGCGGCAGGCGATCGCGCAGCATCCGGACACCCGGATCTTCCTGCCGCTGGTGCAAGACGAGGTGGGGTATCTCTCCCCCTGCCGGATCGAGGGATATGCTGTCAGCCGGATCCGCTCCCCCGGGGAGCTGGACCCGGCCCAAATCACGGGCATCAACTCCGGTATGGCGCTGGCGCTCTCCCTGTTCGAGCGGTATCAATATGACGAGGCGTATTTCCTCGATTATATCGACCATGCGTTCCTGCGCGACATGAAGCGGCGGGGAGAGCCGATCCAGGTGATCGACGTCACCCTGCGGCAGCGCTTTTCCGGCAATGACCACAGCGATTACCGGGCGACACTTCGCCGCTTTTCCCTGTTCAAACGCGACTTCCGCCTGTTCTGCTCCGATACGCTGAGGGGCAGGCTGTATGCAGAGACGTTTTTGGCCATGCGGCGCGTCCGGCTGTTTTTGTCCGCACATCTCAAGCATCGGCAGTGACTCGATCCAGGCGGCTCAGCGCCGTGCTTTTGTAAAGGAGAGGAACATGGGAACCCTTTCAGTCGCATTGGCCCTCTACAATGGGGAAAAATTTCTCGAACCGCAGCTGGACTCGCTGCTGCAACAGACGCGGCAGGCAGACGAGGTGATCCTCTGTGACGACTGTTCCACCGACCGGACGGCTGCGTTGGCAGAGCGGTTTATCGAGGAGCACGGCCTGTCCCACTGGAAGCTGTTTCGGTATGAGGAAAACGGGGGATACCAACGCAACTTCTGCCGGGCGTTGGAACAGGCCACCGGGGATCTGATCTTTCTGTGCGATCAGGACGACGTGTGGCTGCCTCACAAGCTCGAGGAAATGGAACGGCTGTGTGAGGCGCATCAGGAGATCCTGTCCCTGAGTTCGTCGTTTCAGATGATAGACGCCAAGGGGAAGCCTTTGGAAGAGACGGAAAGCCCCGGCTGGTCGAACCACGGACTGGTGCCGATGGAGGTCGGGCAGGGGGAGCTCGTGCAGATCCCCTTTTCCGTGATTTTGCAGTATAACCTGTTTCCCGGGTGTACGACCGTTGTCCGCCGGGAGCTCAAGGATCGGTATTTGCAGAGCTCCGAGCGGCAGATGCCGCACGATTGGGAACTCAATCTTCTCGCAGGGAGCGAGGAAGGGCTCTATTTCTATAACCGGCCGCTGATTGCCTACCGGATTCACGGAAATAATACCATTGGGCACAGCTCCAACCGCCATGAGGCCAAGTTCAAAATGGAGAGCACCAGGGAAAAACGGCTGCGGATTGTGGAGGAGTATCTTGGACATGCACAGCTCCTCTCCCGCCTTGAAGCGGCGGGAGAGCTGCCCAAAGAGATTCGCCGGGCTGTTCCCGCTTATCATGCCTATCTGCTGTCACGCAAGTCCTTTTTGGAACAGGGCCATCTCGGCACGTGGGTGCGGGCGCTCTGGCGGTATCCGCGGGCCAAAACCCTGCGCTGGATCCATTTTCGGCACCTGCTGGGGGACCTCGCGGCGGTATACAGACGATAAGTCATAGGCGTCTCCGGCGCGGAAAGCCGTGCGGGGGATCACCGGCAAAGAAAGGAGTACCGGATGCGTCTATCGGGTTTGGGGGCGAAAATCAAGGCGAAGGCGGGCGGAGAAAGCGGACGCTTTGCGGGAGATCTCGGCTTTAAAGCCGTCACAGAGGTATGCAACGCCCTGTTCGGGATTCTGACCTTTGCCATCCTCTCCCGGCTGCTCTCCAAAAGCGAGTATGCCGTTGTCAATCAGACGATCGCGATCGGCTCTCTGATCGCACCGATCCTGCTCTTGAAAATGAACAGCGCTTTTTGCGTGTTTCTGGCCGGGGAGACCGACAAACGCGTGATCAAATCCCGGTTTTTCTCCATTCTGGTGGTCAGCCTGCCGGTGTGTGTGCTGGTTCTGGCCGTCATGTGGGGGTTTTCGGGTGCTTTCTCCCAGTTCATGTTCAGCACGCCGGAATATGGGCCGATCGTCCCCCTGATGGCGCTCTATTTTGTACTTCTCTCCCTTTCGTCCCTTGTCCAGACACTGTATCAGGGGATCAACCGGCAGAAAAAATCCAATGTCTTTATCATCCTGCGTGTGGTGCTGACGACCGTCGGGTTTGTCGTGCTCTCGCTCGTCCCGGCCTGGTTTACCCTGCCCGGTGCCCTGCTTGTGTATATCCTTGTGGAGGGAGTCGTGTTTCTGTCCTCCTTTGGATGCCTGCTCGCGGATTTTTGGAGCGTGCCGCTGCGACTGGAATTTCTCCCCCTCTCAGAATATTACCGCTATGCGCTGCCGCTGATGCCCTTTTCCATCATGGGCTGGATCAACAGCTTTATCGGCCGTTTTATTCTGAACCATCTGACGGATCTGGAGACCTCCGGCATCTTCAGCTTTGACTCTGCGCTGGTGTCCCGGGCATTTTTTATCAATGCGGTCATCGTGTACACCATTTTCCCCTATATTTCCAAGTTCTGGAACGAGGGAAACAAGCCCAAGGTGGTCTCCTACCTGCGGCGGGCCACCAATATCGGGGTGTTTTTCGCCCTGCCGCTGACCTTTGGGATCGTGGCGGTCGCCCCGACGATCGTGGGGCTCCTTTCCGGCGGCAACTATCCGACCGACCGGCTGCTGCTCGGGATCATCTGCTTTGCCAATCTGTTTTTGATGCTGTACACGATCTACTCCTTCCTGATTGACCTCTCCCGCCGGACGATGCTGTATAACGTGATTTTCCTGATCTCTTCCCTGCTCAATATCGGGCTCAACTATCTGCTCATCCCGGTGTGGGGGCTGTACGGTGCCGGGGCAGCCATGCTGCTGTCCTATATCCTCCAGTTCTTCCTCACCCTGTGGATCGGCAACCGCGCGGCACAGCTGCAGATCTCTTTCGACTGGCCGTTTCTGCTGCGCTGCCTGGTCTGTTCCCTGCTCATGTTTGGGGTGTGTCTCCTTGTCTACGGCGAGGGCGGCGGCTTGCGCTGCGCTGTCACCGTCGTGGTGGGCTGCGCACTCTACTTCGCGACGAGCTATGCCTGGGCGCGACTGACCAGGCGCCCGCTGCTCTGAAAACGGCGCGGACAGGGTGCCGGCACGGTCGGCGCTTTGGGACAGGAGGGGACGGCGTGCCCCACTTTGGCAAAACAGAGCGGCCGGTCCGAAGAGGGCCGGCCGCTTTTTGGGAAATCCCCGGTTTGGTGGCTTTTCTAAACGATATGCGCTTTCGGAAATCAAAAGGAGGGGAGAGGCATGCCCTATGTCCAATGGGTGGCGTCGCCCGTGGGGCGTCTGCTGCTCGCCAGCGATGAGGAGTGCCTGCTCGGGCTGTGGATCGAGGGACAGAAATATTTTGAGGACACGTTGTCCGGGCAACCGCTGACACAACAGGAAACCCCGGTTTTGCGGCGGGCAGCCGACTGGATTGCCC
>DXWE01000090.1:0-1827 GCA_019417045.1 Oscillospiraceae bacterium | reverse complement strand
GGAGATCAACCGCGTGCGGCCGAGCTGCCGCTGCGCCCGGCCGGCAGTGCGTTTCGGCAGGAGGTGTGGCGGCTGCTGTGCGAAATCCCCTATGGCGAGGTCACGACCTACGGGACGCTGGCCAGAGAGCTCGCACGCCGGCATCGCCGGGACAGCCTGTCCGCGCAGGCGGTGGGCGGCGCGGTGGGGCACAACCCGATCTCCCTCATCATCCCGTGCCACCGGGTCATCGGCGCGGCCGGCAGCCTGACGGGATATGCGGGAGGAATCGAGAAAAAGCGCTGGCTGTTGCAGTGGGAAGGGGTTGACGTGTCCCGGCTGTCGGTGCCGACAAAGGGGACGGCACTGTAGACCGGGCGGCGCGCAGCCTTCCGGCGGAGAGGGAGAAGACCCCTTGCCGCGGACGGGAAAATATGGTATACTGATGGATATTCTAAATGTCGCGCGCGGCAGGGACCGCGGCGTCAGGAAAGGCGGAACCGACCATGAGACAAGACCGCATTCTGATTCTCGACCTCGGGAACACCGACAACACGGGCATCGCCCGGGCGGTGCGCTCCCTCGGGGTATACAGTGAAATCCACCCGCACGACATCACCGCCCGGCAGATCCGGGAGATCCCCCATGTGCGCGGGATCATCGTCAACGGCGGTCCGAACCACATCGTGGACGGCAAACCGATCGCGGTGGCAGACGAGGTCTACGCGCTCGGGATCCCGGTGCTCGCGGTGGCGCATGAGCAGGCCAGGTGCGGCGAGCGGCTCGCCGCCTGGCCACAGGGGGAGGCGCTGCGGGACACGCTGCGCCGGTTTGTGTTCGACACCTGCCATGCCGAGGAAAACTGGAATATGGAGAACTTTATCGCGGACCAGATCGAAGAGGTGCGTGCGCAGGTCGGGGACCGGAAGGTGCTGCTCGCGCTCTCCGGCGGGGTGGACAGCTCGGTGGTCGCGGCGCTACTGCTGCGCGCCATCGGCGACCAGCTGACCTGTGTGCACGTCAACCATGGGCTGCTGCGCAAGGGCGAGCCGGAACAGGTGGTCGAGGTGTTCCGGCGGCAGATGGGGGCGAACCTGATCTATGTGGACGCGAGCGAGCGGTTCCTCGGCAAGCTCCAGGGAGTCGCCGACCCCGAACAAAAGCGGAAGATCATCGGCGCGGAGTTCATCCGCGTGTTTGAGGAGGAGGCCCGCAAGCTGCAGGGGATCGAGTTCCTCGCGCAGGGCACCATCTATCCCGATATCGTGGAGAGCGGCACCAAGACGGCGAAGATGGTCAAGTCCCACCACAATGTCGGCGGGCTGCCGGAGGATTTGAAGTTCCAGCTGGTGGAGCCGCTGCGGCAGCTGTTCAAGGACGAGGTGCGCGAGTGCGGCAAGCAGCTGGGGCTGCCGGACGAGATGGTGTACCGGCAGCCGTTCCCCGGGCCGGGGCTGGGGGTGCGTTGCCTCGGCGCGATCACCCGCGACCGCCTGGAGGCGGTGCGGGAATCGGACGCGATCCTGCGGGAGGAGTTTGCCCGCGCGGGGCTGGACAAGACGGTGTGGCAGTATTTCACCGTGGTGCCCGATTTCCGGTCGGTGGGAGTGCGGGACGGTGCCCGCTGCTTCGAGTATCCGGTCATCCTGCGCGCGGTCAACACGGTGGACGCGATGACCGCCACGGTGGAGACGCCCGATTGGGCCGTGCTGCAGCGGATCACCGACCGGATCCTGCGGGAGGTGCCGGGGGTCAACCGCGTGTGCTACGATCTGTCCCCGAAGCCAAACGCCACGATCGAGTGGGAATGACGCTCGAAACGGCGAAAACCCGCATGAATACAGGCTT
>DXWE01000009.1:25678-27436 GCA_019417045.1 Oscillospiraceae bacterium | reverse complement strand
CAAGGAGGTGGGCCCCTCGGGGATCACCGTCAACTGCGTGGCCCCCGGGGTGATCGACACCGATATGAACGCGGGGCTGTGTGCGGACACCCGGCGGGAGCTTGCGGATCAGACGCCGCTTGGCCGTCTCGGGACGCCGGAGGAGGTGGCGGCGGCGGTCGCCTTCCTCTGCTCGAAGGACGCGGATTTCATCACCGGGCAGGTGCTGCTGGCGGACGGCGGCATCACCGGTTCGCTATAACGTAGAGAAAAGGGGACAACCACATGGCGCTAAGACCACGGACAGAATCATACGGCAACGAGAGCATCTCCTCCCTGAAGGGGGCGGACCGGGTGCGCAAGCGCCCCGCCGTCATCTTCGGGTCGGACGGGCTTGAGGGCTGCGAGCACGCGGTGTTTGAGATCCTCTCCAACTCGATCGACGAGGCGCGTGAGGGATACGGTAAGCGGATCATCGTCACCCGGTTTGAGGACGGCTCGTTCGAGGTACAGGATTTCGGGCGCGGCGTGCCGGTCGATTACAACCCGAAAGAGGAGCGGTACAACTGGGAGCTCGTGTTCTGCGAGCTGTACGCGGGCGGCAAATACAACACCAATTCGGGGGAGAACTATGAGTTCTCGCTGGGCCTCAACGGCCTCGGCGCGTGCGCGACACAGTACTCGTCCGAATACATGGACGTGGAGGTGCGCCGCGACGGGACCCGGTACACGCTGCACTTTGAGCGGGGGGAGAATGTCGGCGGGCTGCACAGGGAGCCGTACACAAAGAAGGACACCGGTACCACCATCCGCTGGAAGCCGGATCTCGACGTGTTCACCGATATCGACGTGCCGATCGAGTATTTCCGGGACGCGCTCAAGCGCCAGGCGATCGTCAACCCGAATCTGCTGTTTGTCCTGCGCTGGCAGAACGGCCGTACGTTCGACGAGGAGGAATTCCGCTACGAAAACGGGATCGCCGACTATGTCAAAGAGCTCGCCGGGGAGGATGCGCTCACCGGCGTGCAGGTGTGGCAGGCGGAGCGGCGGGGCCGCGACCGCGCGGACAAGGACGAATACAAGGTCAAGCTGCAGGTGGCGCTGTGCTTTTCCAACCGGAATCACCTGCTCGAATACTACCACAACTCGAGCTGGCTCGAATACGGCGGCGCGCCCGAAAAGGCGGTGCGCTCGGCATTCGTGTCCCAGATCGATGCGTATCTCAAGCAAAACGGCAAATACCTGAAAAACGAGAGCAAAATCACCTTCCAGGATGTGGAGGACTGTCTGATCCTGGTCTCCTCCTCCTTCTCCACCCAGACCTCCTATGAGAACCAGACCAAAAAGGCGATCAACAACAAATTTATCCAGGAGGCAATGACCGAGTTTTTGCGCCACAACCTCGAGGTGTATTTCCTCGAAAACCGGGCGGAGGCGCAAAAACTCACCGAGCAGGTGCTGGTCAACAAGCGCAGCCGCGAAAAGGCGGAGACCACGCGGCTCAACCTCAAAAAGACGCTGTCGGGCGGCACGGATCTCGCGACCCGGGTACAGAGCTATGTGGACTGCCGCAGCCGGGACGTGTCCGAGCGGGAGCTGTTCATCGTGGAGGGAAAATCCGCCATGGGCGCCTGCGTGCAGGCGCGCGACCCGGATTTCCAGGCGATCATCCCGGTGCGCGGCAAGATCCTCAACTGCTTAAAGGCGGAATACGACAAGATCTTCAAAAACGAGATCATCACCGATTTGATAAAAGTGCTCGGCTGCGGGGTGGAGGTC
>DXWE01000009.1:20455-25668 GCA_019417045.1 Oscillospiraceae bacterium | reverse complement strand
TCGCTGCTGCGGTTTAACAAGGTCATCATCTGCACGGATGCGGACGTGGACGGGTTCCAGATCCGCACCCTGATCCTCACCATGCTCTACCGGCTGATCCCAACCCTGATCGAAGAGGGGCGGGTGTTCATCGCCGAGACCCCGCTGTACGAGATCGCCACCAAGACGGACACGTATTTTGCGTATAACGACCAGGAAAAGGCCGAAATCCTGCGGGAGATCGAGGGGAAGAAGTACACGATCCAGCGCTCAAAGGGGCTGGGCGAAAACGATCCGGACATGATGTCGCTGACCACCATGAACCCCGCGACCCGGCGGCTGGTGAAGGTGGAGCCGGCCGACGCGGAGATGACCGCGCAGATGTTCGACGTCCTGCTCGGGGACAACCTGCAGGGGCGCAAGGACATCATCGCCGAGCGGGGCAGCTATTACCTCGACATGGTGGATGTGAGCTGACAGGGAACACCGGATAACAACAAGGGCCCGGCGGGACACGCGCCGGGCGGGAAAGGGTCGACACAACATGGCCAAAAAGACGAAAAAGAGCGCCTCGCCGCTCGAAAAGCTGCCGGAAAACGCGCACATCGCGGGCGCGGGGCTGGTGGAGAACCAGCGGATCACCGAGACGCTAGAAAAAAACTATATGCCCTATGCGATGAGCGTCATCCTCTCGCGCGCGATCCCCGAGATCGACGGGTTCAAGCCGTCCCACCGCAAGCTGCTGTACACCATGTACAAGATGGGGCTGCTCAGCGGCGCACGCACCAAGTCGGCGAACATCGTGGGCGCGACGATGAAGCTCAACCCCCACGGGGACGCGGCGATCTACGAGACGATGGTGCGCCTTGCGCGCGGCAACGAGTCGCTGCTCCACCCGTATGTGGACTCGAAGGGCAATTTCGGCAAGGCGTATTCCTCGGATATGGAATACGCCGCCTCCCGGTACACCGAGGCGAAGCTCGACCCGATCGCGGGGGAGCTGTTCCGGGACATCGATAAGGACACGGTGGATTTTGTCGACAACTACGACGCCACCATGAAAGAGCCCTCGCTGCTGCCGGTGACCTTCCCGACGATTCTGGTCAACAACAACCTCGGTATCGCGGTCGGCATGGCGAGCAACATCTGCTCGTTCAACCTGCGGGAGGTGTGCGAGACCGCGATCGCGCTGATGAAGGACCCGGAGCACGACATCCTCTCCACCCTCAAAGCCCCGGACTTCCCGGGCGGGGGGCAGATCGTCTACCGGCCGGAGGAGATGGCCCGCATCTACGAGACCGGGCGCGGCAGCGTGAAGGTGCGGGCGGTGTACAGCTACGACAAGGCGAACAACTGCATCGATATCACGCAGATCCCCTATACCACGACGCTCGAGGCGATTATCTCGAAGATCGCGGAGCTGGTGAAGGCCGGCAGGGTGCGCGAGATCAACGACGTGCGCAACGAGACCGGGCTGGACGGGCTGAAGATCACGATCGACCTCAAGCGCAGCGCCGACCCGGACAAGGTGATGAACCGGCTGTTCGCGCTCACCCCGCTCGAGGACAGCTTTTCGTGCAACTTCAACGTGCTGATCGCCGGGGTGCCGAAGGTGCTCTCGGTGCGGGAGCTGCTCGAGGAGTGGACGGCGTTCCGCACCGAGTGTGTGAAACGGCGGGTGTACTTCGACCTCAGCCGCGCGAAGGAAAAGCTGCATCTGCTCAAAGGGCTCCAGAAGATCCTGCTCGACATCGACAAGGCGGTGCGCATCGTCCGGGAGACGGACGAGGAGAGCGAGGTGGTGCCGAACCTGATGATCGGGTTCGGGATCGACCAGGTGCAGGCCGAGTATGTTGCGGAGATCAAGCTGCGCCACCTCAACCGGGAGTACATCCTCAAGCGCACGCAGGAGATCGAGTCGCTTGAGGCGGCGGTGCGGGAGATGGAGGAGATCCTCTCCTCTCCGAGAAGGGTGCGGGACCTGATTATCGGGGAACTGCGGGAGGTGGCGGACAAGTTCGGGCAGCCGCGGCGGTCGCTGCTGCTGTACGCCTCTGAGATCGAGGAGGCGGCCGACGACGAGGAGGACGATGTGCCGGACTACCCGTGCACCCTCTTCTTCACCGCGGAGGGGTATTTCAAGAAGATCACCCCCCAGTCCCTGCGCATGAGCGGGGAGCAGAAGCTCAAAGAGGGCGACCGTATCACCCAGGTGGTGGAGGCGGGCAACAACCGCGAGCTGCTGTTCTTCACGGATCGCGCGACGGTCTATAAGGCAAAGGCGAGCGATTTCCCGGACACCAAGGCGAGCGTGCTGGGGGAATATGTGCCGGCCAAGCTCGCGTTCGATGAGGGCGAGAGCGCGCGGTACATGGTGGTGACGAAGGACTACAGCGGGTATCTGCTGTTCTTCTTTGAAAACGGGAAGGTGGCGAAGGTGGAACTGTCCGCCTACGCGACCAAGACCAATCGCAAGAAGCTGATCGGGGCGTATGCTGACAAATCGCCGCTCGTGGCGATCGCGCACATCACGGAGGATCGGGAATTCCTGCTCACCTCCACCTCCGGGCGCCGGCTGCTCGTGCACACCGGGGCGATCGCGCCCAAAACCACCCGCAGCACCATCGGCGTGCAGGCGATGACCTTAAAGGGCAGCCACCGGCTACAGTCGGCCGTGCCGTATGAGGAGGGTATGTCGGTCAAGCCCGCGCGCTACCGCACCAAGTCCCTGCCTGCCGCCGGCGCGATGCCGCTGCCGGAGGATATCGGGGAACAGCTGACATTTTGAAAAAGGGGAGCGATGGCAGTGGCAATCGAAGCGGTGAGAGAGTATTTTCGGCAGTTCGGGATCGAGGACAGGATCCGGGAGTTCGAGGTGTCCTCGGCCACGGTGGAGCTCGCGGCGCAGGCGGTCGGGGTGCAGCCCGCGCGCATTGCGAAGACGCTGTCCTTTCGGGTGGATGGCGGCGCGGTGCTGATCGTCGCGGCGGGGGACGCCAAGATCGACAACGCAAAATTCAAGGCGCAGTACCACCAGAAGGCGACAATGCTCTCGCCCGACGAGGTGGTGGAGCTGGTCGGCCACGCGGTCGGCGGGGTGTGCCCGTTTGCGGTGAAGGAGGGCGTGGCAGTGGATCTGGACGTCTCGCTGCGGCGGTTTGAGAGCGTGTTTCCCGCCGCCGGCAGCTCCAACAGCGCGATCGAGCTGACCATCCCGGAGCTCGAGCGGTACGCCAACAGCCGGGGATGGGTGGACGTGTGCAAAAACTGGCAGGAGACGGTCGCGCAGGGATAAAGGGACAGGGAGAAAAGGCCGGGGAAAAACCGGGATAAAAGAAAACCGCTGCCGGAAGGTTTCCCAACCGATAGCGGTTCCGGCAGCAGTCAACACGGCAAACGCTTATCTCGCATGTCGCTGGTGCCGAGTGTAGTATGTGCCTGTCGGGCACAGGATATGCGGGCAGGGCGCAAAAATTTTTCTTGCTTTTTTTGGCGGCATATGGTATCCTATATAAGCTATTTCTATCTGGTCGGAGTGTAGGAGGTTTTGAAGTTGAGCGTTTGGGAGATTCTCATCGGCATTGTGCTGATTGTTTTTTCGCTGTTGATTATTCTGGTTGTGCTGTTGCAGCAGGGGCGCCAGGCCAATCTGGGCGCTATCGCGGGCGCTGCGGACACCTTCCTCGAAAAGGGCAAGGCGCGCACGCTGGATGCCAAGCTCGCCAAGTGGACCAAGGTGATTGCCATCACGTTTTTCGTGCTGGTGTTTGCCGGTATGTTAATCAGCAAATTCCTGACAAAATAAGTCGTTTCTGGGGTTTGCTCTCTTTTCAACCGCATAGGGAACAGGGCCCGCCGCCGGGTGGGCCGAAGAGCATTGGTTTCGGATCGTCAGGCCGTGGAAGATCCGAAAACCGGTGCTTTTATTTTTTTGTCCGCTGCGGCGGATGGTGACAGGGGGCAGGGGATGATGGATCCAAAAGGCGGATGGCGGGAGTTTGGGAGATATACCTCCCTCAATGTGCTCGGGATGCTCGGGCTGTCCTGCTATATTCTGGCCGACACTTTTTTTGTTTCAAAGGGGCTGGGCACAAACGGGCTGGCGGCGCTGAACCTCGCGATCCCGGTATACAGTTTCATCCACGGCAGCGGGCTGATGATCGGCATGGGTGGCGGCACGGGATATGCCATTGCAAAAAGCCGGCAGGCATACACCGCTGCCAACCGGGTATTCACGGGGGCGGTGATCCTGGCCGCTGTTTTTGCCGCTGCCTTTGTACTGGCGGGTGTGTTCCTGCCGGGCGCGCTGGCCGCACTGTTCGGCGCGCAGGGGATCGTGTCCGATATGACAACGACCTATCTGCGGGTGATTTTGCTGTTTGCGCCGGCCTTTTTGCTGAACAATGTGCTGCTCTGCTTTGTGCGCAACGACGGCGCGCCGCAGCTCTCCATGGCGGCGATGATCGGCGGCAGCCTGTCCAATGTGGTGCTCGACTGGGTGTGTATTTTCCCGTGCGGCCTGGGGATTTTCGGCGCGGCCTTTGCCACCGGACTGGCCCCGATCATCAGCATGCTGATCCTCTTGCCCTATGGGATCCGCCGGCGGGGCGCGTTCCATCTGGACCGGCATCGGCCGCGGGGGCAGACGGTTGCCCGGATCCTCTCCAGCGGGTTCCCCTCGCTGGTGACGGAGATGTCCTCCGGTATCGTGATGATCGCATTCAACGCGATCCTGCTGCGGCTGGAGGGCAACGTCGGCGTCGCGGCCTATGGCGTGATCGCCAACCTGTCGCTGGTGGTCATCGCCCTGTATACGGGCATTGCGCAGGGGATCCAGCCGCTTGTCAGCCGCGCCCACGGCCAGGGGGACGAGCGCCGCGTGCGCACGACGCTGCGCTACGCCCTCCTGACGCTGCTGGGTGTCTCCGCTGTCATCTATGCGACCGTGTTTTTGGCCGCATCTCCGATCGCGGGCCTGTTCAACAGTGAGCGGGATCCCCTGTTGCAGCAGCTCGCCACACAGGGGCTGCGGCTGTATTTCATCGGGTGCCCGTTCGCGGGATTCTCCATCGTGCTCTCGCTGTATTTCCCCTCGGTGGAACGCCCCCGGCCGGCACAGCTGCTCTCCCTGCTGCGCGGCTTTTTCGTCATCCTGCCCGCGGCGTTCCTGCTGTCGTGGATCGGCGGCGGGCGCGGCGTGTGGTGCGCTTTCCCCGTGACAGAGGCGCTGGTGG
>DXWE01000009.1:2670-20445 GCA_019417045.1 Oscillospiraceae bacterium | reverse complement strand
GTGCTGTGGGCGGCGCTGCGGGGAAAAACGGGAAAAGCCTGAAAAAATGGAAGAAATCCCGTTTTTGGATTGACGGAATCCTAAAAAAAGAGTAGAATAAAAGCAATCTGACTTTTGGAGGTAATGGACATGGCAAGAGTGTACAATTTCTCGGCGGGCCCTTCGGTATTGCCGGAAAGCGTCCTGCGGATTGCGGCGGACGAAATGCTGGATTATCACGGCAGCGGCCAGTCGGTGATGGAGATGTCCCACCGCTCCAAGACCTATGACGCGATCATCAAGGAGTGCGAGGCGCTCCTGCGCGAGGTCATGGGGATTCCGGACAACTATAAAGTGCTGTTCTTACAGGGCGGCGCCTCCTCCCAGTTTGCCATGATCCCTCTGAACCTGATGAACGGCAGCGGCAAGGCGGACTTTGTCATCACCGGCCAGTGGGCGAACAAGGCGTATCAGGAGGCCGCGCGGTATGGGCAGGCGAACGTGGTCGCCAGCTCCAAGGACAAGACGTTTTCCTATATCCCGAAGCTGGATCCGGCCACCTTCACCAAAGACGCGGATTATTTCCACATCTGCCTGAATAATACGATCTACGGCACCGTGTACCATGAGCTGCCGCAGACCGGCGATGTGCCGCTGGTGGCGGACGTGTCCTCCTGCATCCTGTCCGAGCCGATCGACGTGTCGAAATTCGGGCTGCTCTATGCGGGCGCGCAGAAGAACATGGCCCCGGCGGGCCTGACGGTGGTGATCGTGCGGGAGGACCTGATCGGCCACGCGCGCGAGATGACACCCACCATGTTCAACTATCAGATCCATGCGGACAACGGCTCGATGTACAACACCCCGCCGTGCTACCCGATCTATATTGCGAAGCTGGTGCTCGAGTGGATCAAAAACGACATCGGCGGACTGGAGAAGATGAAGGAGCGCAACGTCAAAAAGGCCGGGCTGCTCTATGATTTCCTCGACAGTTCCAAGCTGTTCCGCGGCACGGTCGTGAAAGAGGACCGGTCTATTATGAACGTCCCGTTTGTCACGGGCAACGAGGAGCTGGATGCGAAATTCGTCAAAGAGGCGGCTGCGGCGGGTTTTGTCAACCTGAAGGGCCACCGCACGGTCGGCGGCATGCGCGCCTCGATCTACAACGCGATGCCGGTCGAGGGCGTCGAAAAGCTCGTCGAGTTCATGAGGGCGTTTGAGGCGGACAACGCCTGACGCGTGCGGAGGATAGAAAGGGGATTTCGGTCATGAACATACTGACTTTGAATAAGATCGCAGCCTGCGGGCTTGGCAAATTCGGCGCGCAGTACACGGTGGGAGACGCGGTCCAGAACCCGGACGGGGTGCTGGTGCGCTCCGCCGCCATGCATGAGATGGAGCTGCCCGCCTCGCTGCTGGCGATCGCCCGGGCGGGCGCCGGGGTGAACAACATCCCGATCGACAAGTGCAGCGAGCAGGGGATCGTGGTGTTTAACACCCCCGGTGCGAACGCAAACGCGGTGAAGGAGCTCGTGATCGCCGCCATGCTCGCCGCCTCCCGCAACCTGGTGAGCGGCATGGAGCGGGCCCAGACCCTCAAAGGCCAGGGCGACGCGGTCGGCAAGCTGACCGAAAAGGGCAAGAGCCAGTTCGTCGGCCCGGAGATCAAGGGCAAAAAGCTCGGGGTGATCGGGCTCGGCGCCATCGGCGTGCTGGTGGCGAACGCGGCCAAGTCGCTTGGCATGGAGGTATATGGGTACGACCCGTACCTCTCGGTGGAGCACGCGTGGGATCTGTCCCGCGCGATCCGCCACGCGACCGGGTATGAGCAGATCTTTGCCGAGTGCGATTACATCACCATGCATGTGCCGCTGACAAACGACACCCGCGCTTTCATCAACGAGACGACGCTGAACAGCATGAAGGACGGCGTGCGGATCTTCAACTTCTCCCGCGGCGAGCTGGTGGATGTGCCGGCGATGAAGCGGGCGATCGAGAGCGGCAAGGTGGCCTCCTATTCGGTGGATTTCCCGAGCGAAGAGGTGCTGGGGGTGGAGAAGATCCTCGTCACCCCGCATCTGGGCGCGTCCACGCCCGAGAGCGAGGACAACTGTGCGATGATGGCGGCCGACGAGATGATCGATTATCTCGAAAACGGCAACATCACCCATTCGGTCAACTATCCGGACATGAAGGTGGAGCGGGGCACCGTGTGCCGCGTGTGCGTGCTGCACCGCAACGAGCCGAACATGCTGACCAAGATCAGCGGGGTACTTGGCGAGCTCGGGATCAACATCGACTCGATGAACAACCGCTCCAAAAAGGAGTACGCCTACACCCTGCTGGATGTGGACGCCATCCCGGGGGACGACTGCCTGCAGAAAATCCAGGCGATCGACGGCGTGATCCGGCTGCGCAAGATCGTCTGACGGATGCGCCGGCGCGGTCTGATTACCGGCAAGCGGATTCTCACCGCCGTCCTGCGGCTCTCTACCGCGGGACTGGCGGTGTATTTTTTTGCCGTGGGGCTGGGCCCGATGGTCTTTGGCGGGGTGCAGCATGTCGGAACGATCGTGTGCGTCGCGCTCGGTGCGCTGCTGCTGTTTGCCGCCGTCTGGGCGCCGTATTGCAAGCAGGTGCTGATCCGGGGATGGCGGGTCCGCTGGAAGCGGGCGGTGCTGTGTGTGGCGGGGATCGTGGTAGCTGCGGGGGTGGCTCTGTGCGCCGTGCTGTCGGGCTGGATGGTCGCGGCAGCGAACAGTGCGCCGCCGGAGGGCGACGTGACGGTGGTAGTGCTCGGCGCGGGGATCAACGGCGACCGCCCGAGTGCGATGCTCGCCGACCGGCTGACCGTCGCAGCCGACTATCTGCGGGCGCACCCCGCCTCCCGCTGTATCGTATCGGGCGGCCGGGGCCCAAACGAGGAGTATACCGAAGCGGCCGTCATGGCGGCCTATCTGCGGGAGCTTGGGATCGAGGCGAACCGGATTTACGAGGAGGGGGAATCCCGCAACACGCGGGAAAACCTTCAGTTCTCCCTGGCGCTTGCGCAAGAGGAAGGATTGCCGCTCTCGATCGCCGTGGTGACGCAGGAGTTCCACCAGTACCGGGGCCAGCAGTATGCCAGGGAGGCCGGGTTTCCGGTGGTGTATGCCCTGTCGTGTGACACGTCCTGGTCGCTGCTGCCGGGGTATTGGATCCGGGAGTGGATCGCGATCGTCAAAATGTGGGTCTTGGGATAAAGGGAGGAGAGCAGGCCTCCCCGGCCACAGAACGGGAAAGAGGGCAGGACGCCCGAAAGAGGCGGGTCGCCAAAAGAACGCAGGAACACAAAAGAGGGCAGGACACATAAAAGAACGCAGGGCGCCGCATTGCGGCGCCCTGCCTCGCTGCCTGGAGGGAATATCAGGAATCCTTCCTGGAAACAGGCATCAACCGGTAGTGCTTTGCCGTGAGTTCGAACAGATACCGGATAATCTCGGCAAATCCCCATAACAAGGCGCAGAAAACCGCCGTCGAGGCCCACAGGATCAGGGAGAACGTCCAGGATGGTTCCCGTAGATCCGTGTCGTCGCCTCTCACCAGGAACCCAGCGATCAGCCCGAGGACCGCCAGGACAATAGCAAACACTTTCAGCACGCGTTCTACTGTACTGTGGTTTTCAATGGAGTGGAGGGGGACCAGGGTATAGGCCGGGAGTTCCGGCTGCGCCGGCTGGCTGTTTTGTGCCCATTGGCAGACCGCCGCGTACTCTTCATCCGTAAGGGACTTCGCCACCAGTTTATAGTGCCGTGGTGGGGTCGTGGAGTAATCGCATTCCGGATACGCCGGCGAAAAGCCGGCGCCTACGGGTGCATAGACACGGTCACACAGACCGAGCGAGATTAGATGCCGCTGCTTTTGCTCCTCCTGCTTTTGCTGTTCGATAAATTCCTGTACCGCTTCGTTCATACCGTTTTTCCCCTCTCAGATAATAAAAGACAGAAGAGCGCCAAATCAGCGCCCTCCTGTCTATGTGTCTCAGTCTTTTTTCTTGTTGAAGATGGACATGATGTCGATATAGTCATCATCCGCCGTTTGGTGCTGGCTTTTGCTGAAGAAGTCCGGTGCCTCGATATCCTGCGACGCAGACGCTTTGTAGGACCCGTCGGTGGCAAACCCGGTCGCGATGACCGTGACGAGCAGCTCGTCGTCCATGGTCTCGTCGAACGCGGCGCCCCAGATGATGGTAGCGTCCGGGTGTGCAGCACGCGAGATGACCGAAGAGGCTGTCTCCACATCCTCGAGATCGATGTCCGGCGAGGCGGTGACGTTGATCAGCACCCCGTGCGCCCCGTCGATCGAGGTCTCGAGCAGCGGGCTCGCCACGGCGGCCTGCGCCGCGACCTCCGCCTTGTCCTTGCCGCCCGCGCGGCCGATCCCCATGTGGGCATATCCCGCGTCCTTCATGACCGCGGACACGTCCGCAAAGTCGAGGTTGACAAGCCCCGGTACCTTGATGAGCTGGGAAATGCTCTGCACGCCCTGGCGGAGCACGTCGTCCGCCACTTCAAAGGCGTTGGCCAGTGTGATGCGCGTCTCGCTCGCGAGCTTGAGCCGCTCATTCGGGATGACCACCAGGCTGTCCACATGCTCGCGCAGGTTGGTGATCCCGTTTTCCGCCTGCTCCATCCGCCGGCGGCCCTCAAACGCAAACGGCTTGGTGACAATCCCGACCGTGAGGATCCCGAGATCCCGCGCGATCTCCGCCACCACCGGCGCGGCACCCGTGCCGGTGCCGCCGCCCATACCGGCGGTGATAAACACCATATCCGAGCCTTTGAGCGCGGCAGTGATCTCCTCGCGGCTCTCCTCCGCGGCGCGCTGCCCCTTCTCCGGGTTGGAACCCGCGCCCATGCCATGGGTCAGCTTTTCCCCAATCTGGATTTTCTGGGTGGCCTGCGAGAGGTAGAGCGCCTGCCGGTCGGTGTTGATCGCGATGAACTCCACCCCGGGCAACCCGCTGCGGGCCATACGGTTGATGGCATTGCCGCCGCCGCCGCCGACACCGACCACCTTTATCTGTACATTATCCACGAAATCGTTGTCAAATTGCAGGCCCATGTACATCTACACCCCTTATTTTCTATTCCCTGACAGAGCGCTCACAGCGGCTGTGTCCTTCTTTTTACTATACCATATGTATATACGTTTATCATAGCATGCGGCGCCTGCAAATTCAACAGGGATTTGTAAATTCTTTCGATTTTTTTACGCCGGAATGCGCCCAAATTCTGGAAATATCAGGCGACTGTGGTCGTGGTCTCCGGCGGGGAGGTCGTGGAGGAGGGGAGCAGCGCGCTCGGCGTGAAAATCGCCTGTTGTTTGGCACCCTCAATCGAATAGGAGCTGACGTTGAGCTGCCCGCGGATCTGCTCGCCATGCTGCTCGAGCAGCTGGGGAAGCACATTGGCGACCACGCCGATCTCGTGGGTCAGATTGGAGTCGTTGCCGAGCGCGACGGTGACCTGTCCCCTCCAGCTCAGGGAGAGGTTCGTCTTGTCGGTCAGATCGATCTCCACAATATCCTGTAGCCCATACTGGGCAAAGGCGTCCAGCAGCGTGCGCACGATGGTAAAGCTGCGCTCATCCATCGCCTGGCCCCCGAGCCCCTCGCCGGTGGCAGTTGCCCCCTTGAGGTAGAGGTATCCCTCCGGCGGCGTCTGCGCCGCGGGGAGGATCTCCACTGCCCGCCCGGTGGCGCCGACGACCTGCCACTGCCCATCGACCTCCATCACTCCGATGGCCGTGGTTTCGGTCACCGAGATCTGGATCACATCGAAAGAGGCGCTGGCCACCTCCACGCTCTCCACATACGGGCAGCGGTTCTGGATGTTTTCGGCGGCGGCTTTCTTGTTGACCGCCCACACGCTCTGGCCGACCTGCAATCCGCTCGCCTCGATCAGCTGTTCGGCGGTATAGCGGCTGTTGCCAACGACAGTGATCTCCCGGATGCTGAAGACGGAAGACTGCCCGCTGCCGGCAGCGATCCCCACAATGACCAGCGCCACGATAACGAGCACCACCAGCACGATGGACAACAGGAAGATCAGCCGGACCCGCCGCGCCCGCCGGGCCTTCGGAGAGAGCTTTTTCTTCTTTTTGGGAGAGGGCCGTGCGCCGCCCTCGGGCGCTGTCTTGCGGGAGGAGGTGTGGGTGTCAGCCATATGGTTTTACGTCCTTTCTGTGGGTGTCGTCCCTGTCAGACCCGTTGGATCCGGGCGCCGATGCCCCGCAGGGTGCTCTCCAGCGCCTCGTACCCGCGGTCGAGATGGTGCAGGCCGCTGATTTCCGTCTGCCCCTCGGCCGCCAGCGCCGCCACCACGAGAGCGGCCCCGCCGCGCAGGTCGGTGCATTCGACCGGCGCGCCGAGCAGCATCGGCACGCCCTCCACCACCGCCACGCGGCCCTCGGTTTTGATATGGGCGCCCATGCGCTGCAATTCGCCCACATGTTTATAGCGGTTTTCAAAGATATTCTCAATAAAGACGCTCGTCCCCTCTGCGACACAGGTCATCGCCATCACCGGCGCGCCTGCGTCGGTCGGGAACCCGGGGTAGGGCATGGTGCGCACGGTGCGTACCCGCCGCAGGCGGGCCGGCGCGCTGATGAGCAGCTCGTTGTCCCAGTACTCGAGCCGGCAGCCCGCCTCTTCCAACACCGGGGCCACGCTCGCCATGTGCGCCGGACAGACCTGCTGGAGCAGTACCGTGCCGCCGGTCACAGCCGCGGCGGTCATATAGGTGGCCGCTTCGATGCGGTCGGGTAGTACATGATGGCAGCACCCATGGAGAGAGGGGACTCCCTCTACCGTGATGGTGCCCTCGCTGCCCACGGCGATGTGCGCGCCGCAGCCGTTGAGATAGGCGCACAGATCGAGGATCTCCGGCTCCCGGGCGGCGTTGACGATCACCGTCGTTCCCTCGGCAAGCACCGCGGTGAGCAGGATGTTTTCGGTGGCGCCGACGCTCGGGAAGGAGAGGGAGATGGAACAGCCCCGCAGCCGATCCTTCACCGAGCACCGCAGCCGTCCGTGCTCCTCCTCGATCGTGGCGCCGAGCTGGCGCAGAGCGGAGAGGTGCAGATCGATCGGCCGGGGGCCGAGCTCACACCCTCCGGGAAAGGAGAGGTGTGCCTCGCGCAGCCGGGAGATGATCGGGCCGAGGAAGACGATGGACGAACGCATTCCCCGCATGAGCTTGTCGGGGACATCGTTATGGGAGAGGCCCTCGGCCGTGACCGTCACACAGTCGTCCTGCTGTGCCACCCGGCACCCGAGATGTCGCAAAATCGCCACCGACGCGTCCACGTCCGACAGGCGGGGACAGTTATGTATCTCGCTGGTCCCATCGCACAGCAGGGTGGCCGCCAGGATGGGCAGCGCGCCGTTTTTCGCGCCGTGGATGGGAACAACGCCGCTGAGCTTGTGGGTTCCCTCCACCAACAGTTTGGACATATCGTTCACCCTTTCGTTTCAACAAAACGGGCGAACGACAGCCTGTTGGAAGTCGTCTGACAAGCCGTCTGCGCTAACCGCCCGCACACCATCCTATGTGGTGGCGGGGGAGTTGGTGCGTGGAACGGAGGAGGGGACGGGCGAAAAACCGTCAAAAAAGCGGCAATTGTGGCCTGCTTCGCGATATTTTGAAGGGAAAAAGCCTGTCCGGCCTGTCCGCCCCGATCGGCGGGCCGGCGGGACAGGAGTTTTTAAAACAGGGGGAATGTCCGGGGGATCCTCCCAGAGGAAGAGCGCTCCGGCCGTCGTCATCCGGCCGCGTGCTCATGCAACACCTGCATCACCACTTGATAAATGCGCTCGTCCGCGTCCAGGATCGCGCCCTTGCGGGCGTTTTCCCCCATGATCCGCAGCACCTCCGGCTGCAGCGCGATCTGCTCGATCGCCTGCCACAGCGTGTCGGCACTCAGATCCTTCTCCTCGATACACACGGCCGCCCCGCGGTTGACCAGCACCATCGCGTTGTGGTACTGGTGATTTTCCGCGACATAGGGGGAGGGGACGAGCACCGACGCCTTGCCACAGGCGGGCAGTTCACTCAAGGTCATGGCGCCGCACCGGCAGATCACGAGATCCGCGGCCGCCATGCAGCGGGCCATGTCGTCGATGTATTCGCGCACCCAGATTCCATCCGCGTGCAGCGGGACGCCCGCCGCCTCCAGACGGGCGCAGCCGTCCTTCCAGCCGCCGCGGCCGGTGGCGTGGATATGTTGCAGCGTGCCGAGCCGATGGCTCTTTTGAAGCACGCCGTACATCGCGTCGTTGAGCTTTTCGGCCCCGAGGCTGCCGCCGAACGAGAGCACGAGCGGGCGGCTGTCCAGCCCCAGCTCCCGCCGGGATTTCGCCGGGTCGAGATGCAGAAAATCCTCCCGCAGGGGGTTGCCGGTGACCACCACGCGCGTTTCTGCCGGCAGGTATTTTTTCGCCGCCTCATCCGAGACGCACACGGTGGCGTATTTCGCGAGCATTTTGACCGTCACGCCGGGAAACGCATTGGATTCGTGCAGCACGACCGGGATCCCGTGCTTGGCGGCCTGCCGCAGGATCGGGCCGCACACATACCCGCCGGTGCCGATCGCGATATCCGGCTGGAAATCCCGCAGGATCCGGTTACACACGCCGCCGGCGGTGACCGCGTGGAACGCCGCCGAGAGGTTGTGCGCGATCCCGGCGGGAGTGAGCCTGCGCTGGAACCCCTGCACATGCATGGTCGTGATCGGGTAGCCGGCCTGGGGCACCAGCCGGGTCTCCATACGCCCGGACGCGCCCACAAACAGAAATTCCGTGTCCGGATGATGGCGCTTGATGGTGTCGGCGATGGCGAGCGCCGGGTTGATGTGTCCTGCGGTGCCGCCGCCGGTCATCAGTACGCGCATGAAAGACGCCCCCTCACTCTTTTTTGGATTTGATCTGCCGCGACACCGAGAGCAGGATCCCCATCTGGGCGAGCAGCATCAGCATGGAGGTGCCGCCATAGCTGAAGAACGGCAGGCCGATTCCGGTGTTGGGCATACTGTTGGTCACCACCGCGATGTTCAGCACCACCTGGATGCCGATCTGGGCGCTCAGCCCGATCGCGAGCATGGACCCGAATTTGTCCGGGGACTTGATGCCGATGAGGATCCCGCGCCACACCAGCAGCGCAAAGAGGAGGATAATGACGAGCGCCCCGATGAACCCGAGCTCCTCGCAGATGATCGCGAAGATAAAGTCGTTCTGCGGCTCCGGCAGGAAGAGGTGCTTTTGCCGGGAGTTGCCGAGCCCCACCCCCATCAGGCCGCCCGAGCCGATCGCGTACAGCGACTGCACGGTCTGCCAGGCGGCGTCCCGCATGGTCTCGAATGCCTCCAGTGGGTGCAGCCAGACATAGATCCGGTCCGCCTCATACCCTTGGAACACGACCATGAACACGACCGCCGCCACCCCCAAAAGCAGGGTGAGGACGAGGTACAGCACCCGCGTGCCGCCGACGTACATCATGACGATCCCGATGGCGAGGATCAGAATGGTGCCGGACAGGTGGGGCTCCAGGATGACCAGCCCGCACACCAGCCCGAGGATCCCCATGAACGGCAGAAAGCCGAGCGTGAAGGTCTTCATCTTCTTGTGATTGAGGGATATCAGATGCGCAAACAGCACGATCAGCGCGAATTTGGCCACCTCGGAGGGCTGGAACTGCCCCAGTCCCGGGATTTCGATCCAGCGGTGCACCCCCGTGCTCGAGGGCAGAAACAGGGTGATCACCAGCAGCACGACCGATACGAGCATGAGCGGGAAGGCCAGGTGGTGCCACACATGGTAGTCCACCGTGGACAACAAAAACATCGCGACCAGCCCCGCGATCGCGAAGATCACCTGCTTTTTGATATAAAAATAGCTGTCGTCGTCATAGTACCCCGCGTAGACATAGCTCGCGGAGAACATGCACACGAGCCCGATCGCGAGCAGCAGGATCAGCAGGATCAGAAAGGGCATGTCGAACCCGCTGGCCAGATGGAACAGTCTGAATTTTTTCTTGGACGGCGCGGACGCCGTACCAACGCTGGCAGTGGCCACAGGAAAATCCCCCTTTTGAAACGACAGAAACCGCAGACTCAGAGAAACAGCAGGCAAAGTGCCGCGGCGCTGCACAGCAGCGTGATCCCGCCGAACACCAGCACGATCTTGTTCTCCTTCCACCCGCACATCTCAAGATGGTGGTGGAACGGGCTCATTTTAAACAGCCGCTTGCCATGGGTGAGCTTGAAATAGCTCACCTGCAGCATGACGGACAGCGTCTCCCAGATGAACACGATCCCGAACGGGATCAGCAGCAGCGGCTGCCCGAGCCCGAACGCGAGCGCGCACAGCGCCCCGCCGATGAACAGCGAGCCGGTGTCCCCCATGAACACCTTCGCGGGGTGGAGGTTCCACACGAGGAAGCCCGCAAGTCCACCGGCGAGCGCCGCCGCGAACAGGGTCTGGCCCATGCTGCCCATGATCCCGGCGGTGACGAGGAACGCGAGCGCGGCCACAAACCCCACCGTCCCGCACAGCCCGTCGATCCCGTCGGTCAGATTGGTGGCGTTCGGGAATCCCACCGCGAAGAAGATACACAGCGGGAGGAACCACAGCCCGAGGTCGACCGACCCGAGGCCCGGCACATACACGTCGGAGGCACCCACCAGATACAGGGTCAGCGCATAGATCGCGGCGAGGAACAGCTGCAAAAAGATCTTCTGCCCGCTCGTCAGCCCGAGGTTACGCTTTTTGACCACCTTGATATAATCGTCCACAAACCCGATCAGCCCGCTGCCTAGCGCGAGCAGGACGCCGGCTACCAGCCGTACGCCCGTGCTGATCGGGGTGGTGAAGAGAGGAATGTCAAGCACCGTTTCACACACCACGACCGCGAGCAGCAGCGAGAATAGTATGCCCACAATAAACAGCAATCCGCCCATGGTCGGCGTGCCCTGCTTCTTTTTGTGCCAGGCCGGTCCGATGTCGAGGATCGTCTGCCCGAACTTCAGCTTGTGGAGCAGCGGGATCAGCGGGATCCCGAGCAGCCCGGTGATCCCGAGCGCAAATACGGCGGTGAACGCCACCAGCAGGGCGAATGTGTTCATGGCTGTCCCAACTCCCATTTGTTCCGCAGTCCGAGTGTCTCGGCCACGACTTCCCGTTCATCCAGGTGGTAGATGCCGGTTTTCAGCACTTCATAGGTCTCGTGTCCCTTGCCCGCAAGCAGGATCACATCCTCCGGCTGCGCGTGTGCGATCGCATAGGCGATGGCATCCCGCCGATAGGGGATGACCGCATACGGCGTCCCCTTCGGGATGCCGGGCAGGATGTCCTCTATAATCGCCATCGGGTCCTCGCTGCGGGGGTTGTCGGAGGTGATCACCAGAAAGTCCGACAATTCTGCGGCGATTTTGCCCATCATCGGGCGCTTGGCCCGGTCCCGGTCGCCGCCGCAGCCGAACAGGGTGACCAGCCGCCCCTTGCAGCCGACCCGCAGCGCCTGGCAGATCTTCTCCAGCCCGTCGGGGGTGTGCGCGTAATCGATGACGACCGTGAACCCCCGGCCGGTGGGCACGGTCTCGGCGCGGCCCTTCACGCCGCGCATGGTGCACAGCGCCTCCACCACCGTTTCAAACGGCAGCCCGAGGGACAGCGCACAGGCCGCCGCACCGAGCGCGTTATAGACCGAGAACAGCCCGGGGATCGAGAGCTTCACCCGGCCGATCTGGCCGGTGCCGACCAGCTCAAAGTCCACGCCATCCGGCTTTTCTCTCACATTGTGGGCGGCGTAGTCCGCCCGGTCGTTGCCGACCGAATAGGTGACGATCGGGCAGGAGAGCCCCTCTGCGATCCGGGGCTCCCAGGCGTCGTCCAGGTTTAGTATGGACAATTTGCTGTTTTCAAACAGCTTTTTCTTGGCCGCGCAGTAGTTTTCCATCGTGCGGTGGTAATCGAGATGGTCCTGCGTGAGATTCGTGAAGATCCCGCGGTCGAACGCGATGGTCTCCACCCGGTTTTGCGCGAGCGCGTGGGAGGAGACCTCCATCACCACATGGGTGCAGCCGGCGTCGACCATCTGGGCGAGCAGCCCCTGCAGCTCATAGGCCTCCGGGGTGGTGTGCACCGCGGGGAGCGGATGGCTGCCGACCAGCGTCTGGATCGTGCCGATCAGCCCGACCTGGCAGCCGCCCTCCTCGAGGATATGCTTGAGCATATACGTGATGGAGGTCTTGCCGTTGGTGCCGGTGACCCCGATCATGTGCAGCCGCTTCGCCGGGTTGCCGAACCAGTTGGCCGCCATTTCGGCCCACGCCTTGCGGGTGTTTTCCACCACGATCTGGTGCGGCAGGCCGAGATCCCGCTGGGTGATGAGCGCCACGGCGCCCGATTGCAGCGCATCGCCCGCAAACCGGTGTCCGTCCACCGCGACCCCGTCGATGCACACAAAGGCAAATCCGGGTTCGACCTGCCGGGAGTCGCAGGCGATCCCGGCGATCTCCCGGTCAAACGGGGGAGTGGCAATCCCGTCAAGCAATTGGGAGAGAATCATGAGGCGTCCTCCTTGGTGACGGCATGGAGCCGCCGGAATGGGGTGGAGGGAAGGTCAGGCGATGGTGTCATAATAGGTGAACACGAGGCTGACCACCGTGCCGGGCGAGACGGACGATCCTTTGGCGATACTCTGCTCGGACACGGTTGCCTCTCCCGTCTCCAGTCCGATCCCGGAGATCTGCAGATTGATGCGCGCGGCGGTGGCCGCGGCGTTTGCCTGGGAGAGGGTCATGCCGTAGAAGTCGGGTACGCTGGTTGTCTTATCGAGGCTCTCCTCATCCGTATACAATACGACCATGCCGTTTTTCGGGATGGTGGCGCCCGCTTCGGGCACCTGCTTGATCACCGTGTCGCCGCTGCCCACCGTCTGGTAGGTCAGCTCGCTGCTCGAGAGGGAGGCAATGGCCGAGGACAGGTCCTTGCCGGTCACGTTCGGCGCGGAGGTGTTGAGCTTTGCGAGCTCCTCCTCCGTATACTGTGCCTCCACCCCGAGGTAGGGGAGCGTATCGGCGAGGATTTTCTGGCACACCGGGCCGGAGACCGCGCTGCCGAACCGGTTGCTGCTGTGCGGCTCGTCGACGATCGTGAGCACCGCGATGCGCGGATCGTCCGCCGGGGCAAAGGTGCCGAAGGACGCCCACACCTCGCCGTCCACCTCGGTCTTATCCGACGTGCCGGACTTGCCCGCCACGCGGTAGCCCGCGACATACACGTTTTTGGAGCCGCCGCCGTTGACCGCCGCCGCGAGCATCGCGGACACGCGCTGTGCGGTGTCGGTCGAGATCACCTGGCGCTTGACAGTCGGGGTGGTGTTGCTGACCACGTTGCCGTCCGGGTCGAGCACCTGCTGCACCACGTACGGCTGCATCAGGTAGCCGCCGTTCGCAATCGCGGAGATGGCGGTGATCATCTGGATCGGCGTGATCTTGAAGGTCTGGCCCATCGAGGAGGTGGACACGTCCAGAATGGTCATGTCCTCGCCGTGATAGAGGGAGGGGGTGACCCGGAACTCGCTGAGCATGTCGATCCCGGTGGGTTCGGTGAACCCGAACCCGACGAAGTATTTATAGAACGTCTGCGGGCCGACCGCCTGCCCGACCGTGACAAACCCGGGGTTGCAGGAGTTGGAGATGATATCCGCAAAGTGCTGCGACCCGTGGCCCGCGATCTTCCAGCAGCGGATGATCCGGTCGGCCACCTGGATATATCCGGGGCAGTAGAAGGTGCTGTTCTCGTCGCACACCCCCTCTTCAAATGCCATGCAGGAGGTGAACATCTTGAACACCGATCCCGGCTCGTAATAGTCGGAGACCGCCTTGTTGACCCACTGCTGCTGCCGGGCGTCCACCAGCGCGCTGGAGTATTCGTCCCCCGAGAGCAGCGAGAGCTGCTGCTGCACGGTCGGGTCCTGGATCTCCATCGGGTCGTTCGGGTCGAAATCCCCCTTGACCGCCATGGCCAGGATGGCGCCGGTCTGCACGTCCATCACGATCGAGACGCCCCGGTTGGTGGCGCTGGTCTCCCGCACCGCCACCTCCAGGTATTTTTCCGCCCAGTGCTGGATCGTCTGGTCGATGGTGAGCACGAGGCTGTTGCCGTCCTCTGCGTCCACCGCCTTCTCATAGGTCAGCGAGATCGGCAGATCCCCGCCGACGCCGTTTTGCGCGGTGACGATCCGCCCGGCGACGCCCGAGAGGGTCTCGTTGTACTTGGCCTCCAGCCCGTACAGCCCGTAGTAGTCCGTGCCGGTGAATCCGAGCACGGTGGAGGCGAGCGATCCATATGGGTACACCCGCTTATAGTCCGGGATGATCCGAAAGATCCCGGTGCTCGAGAGCTCGTGCTCCTCCACCCAGGAGAGCAGCTGCTCGACGAGCGGCCGCTCGATCTTGGAGATGACCACCTCGTATTGGGAAGTGGTCTTGGTGGTGCGCTCATAGAGGTTGTCGCGGTCCACCCCGAGCAGCACCGACAGCTCGTCGGCGATGAGCAGCCGGGTCTCCTCGTCCTCGATGTTTTTCGGGGACATGATGACCGTCCACACCTGCATGGACTCGGCCAGCACGTTTTTGTTGGTGTCGTAGATCGTGCCGCGGTGCGCGGAGATCACGCTGTCGCTGAGCTGCTGGGCGACGGCACGGCGGGACCAGTCATCCGTCTGGACGATCTGGAGCAGCGCGAGCCGGCCAAGGAGGGCGACGAATACGAAACCCACGATGACCATCACAATGAGCGAACGCCGCCACATCTGGCGGGTGGGAAGCTTGGTGGTAACGGGGGTTTTGTCCGTCCTGGCCATGTGGATTCCTCTCTTTCGTCAAAAATCGGGAGGGGGCAGAAATGCAAAATCGAGAGTCAAGACTCTTCATCTCAACTCCCGAATGCGCAGAAAATGAGAGTCTGCCGTTTTCTCCTACATCCTCATATCTATGCGGGGATTTGTCCTATATGCCAATTCGCTCAATCGAACAGGCCACCGATCCAGGCGACAAGGGACTGCCAGAGCCCCGGCTCCTCTTCCGTCGGCACCTCGATGCGCTCGCCGCCGTCCACCGTAAAGTAGCCGACCTGATAGGACTCCGCCTTTTGCATCCCGTTTTCCGCCGCGTAGTTCTCGACACTCTCGGTGGAGGTCTTGGACGCGAGTTCGTTATTCAGCCGGATGGTCTCGCTCTGCAGGATCGAGAGCTGTTCGTTGAGCCCGGTGATGGATTCGTTCATCTCGGTCAGGCGCACCCGGCTGACGATCATCAGAGTGACAACCGTCAGTACAGCGCCGCCGCACACCGTCGCCACCACGGCATTGACAATTTTTTGCAGCCGGGTGCGCCGCTTCTGCGCCCGCTGCACCTTTTTGTTCTGGGGCAACGCGACCACCTTCGGCTGTTTCGGTTCAAACAGCGAGAGGTCGTACGCGGCGGTGCCACGATGGTCGGCCATGTCTGCTCATCCTTTCTCTGGGGTATTGTCAGGAGGCCGCAGCCTCGTATTCGTGCAGCTTTTCGACGCAGCGCAGCTTGGCACTGCGGCTGCGGGGGTTGTCCCGCAGCTCCTGTTCCTCCGCCTCCATCGGCTTGCGGGAGATCGCTCTCGCGGCGGGGGTGCGCCCGCAGATACACACCGGGCACTCGGGCGGGCAGATACATCCCTGGCAGAATGCAGCGAACCGCTGCTTGCCCAGCCGGTCCTCCAGAGAGTGGAAGGTGATGACCGCGAGCCGCCCGCCGGGCCGCAGCAGGGAAAAGGCCGTGTCCAGACCCTCGGAGAGGCAGTCGAGCTCCCCGTTGACCGCGATGCGCAGTGCCTGAAAAATCTGGCGGGCGGGGTGTTCTTTGCGCCGTACCGCCGCCGGCACCGCGCCTTTGACGATCTCCGACAGCTCGGCGGTGGTCGTGATCGGCGCCGTCTCGCGCCGGGCGACGATCGCCCTTGCGATCTGGCGGGAGAACCTGTCCTCCCCATAGTTCCAAAAGATACGGGCGAGCTCGTCCGCGCTCAGCGTGTTCACAAGGTCCGCCGCCGTCTTCCCAGTCTGGGACATACGCATGTCGAGCGGCGCGTCGTGATGGAAGGAGAACCCGCGCGATGGCGTGTCCAGCTGGTGGGAGGAGACGCCGATATCGAGCAGCACCCCGTCGAGCCTGTCCACTCCGAACCGCTGCAATACCGCCGCCATCTCGGTGTAATTGGCCTGCACCACCGTGGCGGGCAATCCCTGCAGCCGCCGGGAGGCGGCCTCCACCGCGTCGGGATCGCGGTCCAGTGCATAGAGGTGGCCGGTGGTGAGGCGACGCGCCATCTCATAAGCATGTCCACCGCCGCCCGCCGTGCCGTCCAGATACACGCCGTCCGGCCGGGGTGCGAGCGCCTGAAGCGTCTGCCGCAGCAGCACCGGCACATGATAGGTCTCTGCGGCCGGCTGCATATCCCTTCACCATCCTGTCAACACTCTTCTCGGGTTAAAACCCGAGCTCTGTGAATTCCGCCTCGATCTCGTCCTCCGTCATGCTCTCCATGTCGGCTTCGTAATCGGCCGGGTTCCAGATCTCCGCCCGGGGCCCGGCGCCGATGACCAGCGCCTCCTTGGCAAGCGAAGCGTATTCGAGCAGATGCTTCGGGAGCAGGATCCGGCCCTGGGAGTCCACCGCCATCTCGGCGGCGTTCGCAGAGAGGAACCGCTGCAACTTGCGCGCTTTGGTCAAAGGCATCGCCGCGAGCTTCTCCTGGAGCTTGTCCCACTCCTCGTGGGAGTACAGGCAGATGCAGTGATCCATGACGGCGGCCGCGATAAACGTCTCACCGAGTGCGAGACGCAGCTTTGCCGGCACAAACAGCCGGCCCTTTGCGTCGATATTGTGTTCATACCGCCCGAGCATGGATTCACCTCCCCGCCGTTCTGTCTGGCAGCAGCCCCGTTTTGCCGGGGACCCGCCACGGTTGGTGGAAAACTCTGTGGAAAGTGTTTAAAATTCACCACATCGCACCACTGAGCACCACAATCCACCAATTTATGTTCATTATACCGGACATTGCCGGGAATTGCAAGTGCTATTTATAAAAAAATTGGAAAGACGTTTAGGAAAATACAGGAAGCGGCAAGGCGGCAGGAAAGACGCCTATTTACAAAAAATAAACTGTCCGGAGAGTGGGAACCCTCCGGACAGCAGGGGTAGAAGCGAGAAAAAACTTACTTCAGGCTGTTCTCGTACTGCTCGATCATCTTTTTGACCATCTGGCCACCGATGGAGCCGGCCTGCTTCGAGGTGAGGTCGCCGTTGTAGCCCTGCTTCAGGGTCACGCCCACTTCGCTCGCAGCTTCCATCTTGAAACGATTCAGACCCTCGCGGGCTTCCGGAACCATAGTTTTGTTGCTAGACATTTCGAATACACTCCTCAAAAATATTGAATGCGTTTGCACTACTATTGTTCACCGGCATCCGCGTTTTATTGATGAGAAATTCTGTCAGAAAATCGTATTTTAACCAGCGAAATGCGGTGGCTTTGTTGACAGACGGCCGGGGTCTATTGTATGATGAAAAAGCGCGCTGAGGGCGCGAAACAAAAAGAAGAAGTAGGGAAATCTATGCGATTGCTGTTGGCGATTCTCGTTTGCCGGGGATCCGCGTGGGTTCTGCGCCTGCTGCATCGGGGCAGCAGCCTGCCCGGATCGCTCGCACTCAGGATATTTC
>DXWE01000009.1:0-2660 GCA_019417045.1 Oscillospiraceae bacterium | reverse complement strand
GGTCATCGCGGTGACCGGCAGCAGCGGCAAGACCTCCACCTCGGAGATGCTGGCGGGCGTGCTGGCCGCCGCCGGGCGGCGGGTGGTCTATAATAAGGAAGGGTCCAATCAGACGGCCGGGATCGCGACCACGCTGCTCACCCACTGTACCCTGCGGGGCCGGGTGAAGGCGGACGCGGTCGTACTCGAATCGGACGAGCGGTGGACGGCGCACACCTTCCGGTGGTTCTCGCCGTCGCATTTTGTGGTGACGAACCTCGTGCGCGACCAGCTCACCCGCAACCGCCATCCGGAGAGCGTGTTCGACGCGCTGGCGCCGGCGCTGCGGGAGGAGGCACGCCTGATCCTGAATGCGGACGATCCGCTGTCCTCGCTGTTTGGCTGCGGCCGTGAAAACGTGCTGTATTTCGGGGTGGAGCCGGTGGCGGCGGACGAGGGCGCGGCCGGCGGCGTGCTGTACGACGACGGCGCGTACTGCCCGCAGTGCAAGGCGCCGCTTGCCTATGCGTGGCGGCACTATGGCAGCCTCGGGGACTACCGCTGCGAGCAGTGCGGACACCGGCGGCCGCCCCCGGAGATCGCCGCCACCGCAGCGGATCTGCGCGGCGGGACCATGACGATCAACGGCACCTATCGGATCGACCTCAATTTTGACAGCTTTTATACGATATACAATATGCTGGCGGCTTTCGCTGCCTGCACGGACGTCGGCGTGGATCCGCAGCTGGCTGCCGGCGCGCTCGGCCGGTATGTGATGAAGAGTGGGCGGGTGAAGCAGTACCGGCTCAACGGATTTGACGGCATGCTGCTCACCTCCAAGCACGAGAATGCGGAATCCTACGGGCAATCGCTGCGCTATGTCCGGGACAGCGGGGAGCCGTGCACCGTGATCGTGATGGTGGACAGCATCAGCCGCAAATATTTTACGGGCGAGACCTCCTGGCTATACGACATCGATTTCGAGCTGCTCAACCAGGCGTTCGTGCAGCGGATCGTGCTGTGCGGCCGGTATGCCCATGACCTGCGGCTGCGGTTTTCCTTCACCGGCTGCCCGCCGGACCGGCTGCTGGTGGTGCCGGATCTGGACGAGGCGATGGCGCTGCTGCGCCGGGAGGTGCGCGAGAAGTCCTTCCTCATCACCTGCTTTTCCGACCGGGACAAGTTCTTCTCACGGCTGCGGCGGGAGGAACAGGTATGAAGGGAGGCTGTGCGTCATGACCAAACGGCTGCTGCATCTCTTTCCCGACCTGATGAACCTGTACGGGGATGTCGGGAACGTGTGGATGGTGGAAAAAACGCTGCGGGAGAACGGCTTTGAGGTGACTGTCGACCGGGCGGCGCCGGGGGACGAGCTGCGCTTTTCCGACTATGACATGATCTTCCTCGGCCCCGGCACCGAGCGGGCGCAGCAGGCGGCGCTGGCCGCGCTGCGGCCCTGCCGGGAGGCGGTGCTCGACGCGATTGTCCGGGAGATTCCCTTTCTCGCCACCGGCAACGCGATGGAGCTGTTCGGGAACAGCCTGACCGACGCGGCCGGCAGGACCGTCCCGGGGCTCGGCGCGTTCGACTTCGACACGGTCCAGCACGATCGCGGTTTCACGGTCACGGATGTGCTGGCGACCTCGCCGCTGTTTGCCGGACCTGTTATTGGATTCCTCAACTCCTGTTCTCAGGTGACGCCAGTGACCTCCCCGCTGTTCACGGTGACATTCGGGGACTGCCCGCCGACCGAAGGGGTGTATCGGGACGGGTTTCTCGGCACCCGGCTGATCGGGCCGCTGCTCGTGCGCAACCCGCAGATCCTGCAATTTTTTATGGAAAAGCTCACCGGCCGGTCAAGTCCGCCGGATCCGCTTCAGACAGTGGCGTATGAGACTGCGCTGGCTCAGCTGCAAAAGCGGCAGGCCGCCCGCTGACAGATTCTTCGCTGACAGATTCCGAAAACAGACGACAGACCCTGTGGCTGCCGCCTGTTTTTTTGCCTTTTTCGCCCAAAGACGCGCAGCGGAAAAACAGAACTCCTGTCGAATCGTGGCAAAATCCTAAAATAAGGACCAAAGCAGATAAATAATGGCATAAAATAGCAGTTGCTTTTTGAAAAATTCGGAAGTATACTGAGGATACAGAACAAAATTTGCTTTTTTTGCAAAACCATATCGAGATACCCCCATGTTCCATGGATGGACGGATCCCCTTGCCAGATCTGCCGGCTCGAAAGCGGCGTCCTGCGCCAAAACCGATGCCGCATGCGATGTGAGATATTTCCTCTCCTTATTATCGGCAGGCCCCCCGCCCCTCCATGGCGGGGGGCCCCTATTTTTTCAAAAGTTCTGCCGGCGTGACGGGGGCGTTTGGGGTCAACTCCGCCCCTGAAGCCAGCGTCTCCCTGGTGGGGGGTGCATTTTCCCGAATGAACCCCTTGCTTTTAGGGCAGAAAACGCCTTTTTCTCAAAGGCCCTGCCTCCCTCGCGGGAAACACATTTTTCCCGGGGAAGCCCGAGAGTCCCCCGCAGCGGGGATCGCATGGCTATAAAAAACCAGTTCCCACGGCGGGAATCGCATGGTAACAAAAAGCGATTCCCCGCGCTGATATCGCCCTTTTCTAAAAAAGCCCGAGTCCCCCGCGGCGGGAATCGTATGGGTATAAAAAGCCCCGGCTC
>DXWE01000089.1 GCA_019417045.1 Oscillospiraceae bacterium | reverse complement strand
CCGTACGACTCGCTCTCCCCCCCGCCGACCACGCCGCCGCCGATCCCGTACCAGTCGTACCCGAGGTTCGGGTGGGACAGGTTGCGGTCGTAATAGGTGTAGCTGTTGTTGTGATAGGCGTTGACCGCCTGGTATCCGAGAGCTTTCAGCTGGTTGCCGAGCGTGAAGGGCAGGTAGTTGTTCGACGAGCGATACATGCTCCACACGCCGGATTTCGGGATCAGGCTCTGCAGGTTGACGTATTCACCGTCGGAGGTGGACACGCCCCACCCGGGGGTGTAGAAATTCGTGAACTGGAACCCCTCGTTATACAGCCGGTTGATGTTCGGGAACAGCTCGGGCTCGAGCTGGAACGCATAGCTGGAGAACGCCTCCGCCGTGATCCAGATGAGGTTTTTGCCCTCGAACATCCCGGTGTATTCGTTGGTGTTGGTCGGGGTCTGGGAGGCGAAATACTCGTGCATGTCACGCAGGGTCTCGTCCGTCTCGGCCGCGGCCAGCGCCTCAAAATCCAGTGCGCTGAGCACCTGCGGCTTGATCTCATACGTCGGCTGGTCGTCGCTGACGTCCGGCCCGATCAGCGGCGGCTCACTCGGATCCGACACGCTCGGCAGCTGCGTGCCCCCGCCCGAGAGGCCGGTATCCGACAGCCCGAACAGCAGCTGTTTGATGTCCAGCCGGGTGGTGGTGAGCACGCCGAACAGGTTGACCGCCTTCTCCGGCTGGAACTGGCTCGAATACCACTGCTTATTCTCCGAGGAGTTGACGACCAGCAGTGTTGCGACCAGCTGCACAACCACCATGCCGCCCGCGAGAATGCCCTTGAACGGCCAGCTGAACTTCTGAAACCGGAACCACCTCCGGCCGAACACGCACAGCAGCACGAGCGGGACGGCGAGCAGCAGGATCACCGGCAGCCGGTAGAGGATCTTTTGCAGCGCGATGTCGGTGAACTGGGTCGCGTCGCCCGCGCCGTGGAAGGAGTACAGCACGAAAAACACGCCGAAGCTCTGATAATAGACCACCTGCACGCAAAAGAGCAGCGTCAGCAGGGAGGTGAGCACGATCGCGACGATGCGGTTGACCTTCCGGCTGAAAAACGAGCAGCACAGCGTGAGGATCAGCCCCGCTGCGATCGAGAACAGGGTCATGTATACCAGGCCGATATTGAACAGAGTATGATAGACGGTGATCTTCAGCACGATCTCCATATAGAGGATCGTCACCGGAAAAAACAGCAGAAAGCTCCACACCGGCGGCTCGCTCTTCTTCTTGGCAAACGGCGTGTGCAAAGCCGGGGAGTGCCCGCTGCGGGACGCGGCGTGGCGGGCGGGAGCGCGAAAGGTGAATCGCTCCATCGGAAAGGGCCTCCTTTCAGGAATCGCCATGGGCGCACAAATGAAAAGAGCGGTTTTTGGCAAAACCGCACGTTTTCTATCAGTATAGCTCTTTTCAGGGGGATTTGCAAGGGTTTCGACAAAAAGACGGTTTACAGTTCTGTAAGATTTTGCCGCGGGGCCGACGGAGGGCCGCGTCCCGGGCCCTCTGCCGCCCGCGGCTCTCAATCGGGGCTTGCGGCCCGCGGGAATAGCCGCAGTTTCCGCTCCGCGCGGGGCGGCCGGGGTTTCCGCTCCACGCGGACAGCCGCGGACAGTACCCGGGGGTTCCGGCTGGCTTTGCGGCGCGCTGCCGCCGCCCGCCGCGCGCAGAAAGCAGCGCCCCCAAGCCTGTTGCCGCTATCTGCCGGCCCTCACTGGTCGGAGAGCAGTTTTGAGATCGCGTCCTGGAAGCTGCTGATATCGGTGAAGCGGCGGTAGACCGACGCAAAGCGCACATACGCGACCTCGTCGATCTGCTTCAGCTCCGCCATGGCGTACTCCCCGATGGTCGCGGTGGACACCTCCCGCTCGAGCGAGTTCTGGATCCGGGTCTCGATGCTGTCCACCGCCTTTTCGAGCGTCTGGATCGAGACCGGCCGCTTCTCGCACGCGCGCAGCAGCCCGTGCAGCAGCTTGTCGCGGCTGAACTCCTCGCGCGATTTGTCGCGTTTGACCACCATGACCGGGACGCTCTCCACCATCTCGTAGGTGGTGAACCGGCGGCCGCAGCCGAGGCACTCGCGCCGGCGGCGAATGCGGGAATCCTCATCCGTGGGGCGGGAATCCACCACTTTGCTCTCCGCGTGTCCGCAAAACGGGCATTTCATCGTCGTCTCCTCCTGTGAAGCGGGGCGCTCCCGTGATTTTTCCATTATACACCGCCCGTTTACAAATTGCAAGAAGCGACTTTTCGCCCGCCGGTTGCAGCCGCGCCGGTTTTCGTGTATACTGGACAGTATCACGAATATTCCCCCAGCGGGCGGAAAAGGCGGTGGCGGTATGATCGCAATCCTGGATTACGGGGCGGGCAACCTGCGCAGCGTGGAGCTGGCGCTGCGGCGGCTGGACGTGCCCTCGGTCATCACACGGGAGGCACGGGACCTCGCGGCGGCGGACGGGCTGATCCTGCCCGGCGTCGGTGCGTTCGGCGACGCGATGAGGGCCCTGCGGCGCAGCGGGCTGGTGGAGCCGCTGCTGCGGGAGGTACAGGCGGGCAAACCGCTGCTCGGGATCTGTCTTGGTATGCAGCTGCTGTTTGAGGGCAGCGAGGAGGGACCGGGCGAGCAGGGGCTCGGGCTGGTTCCGGGAAGCGTCCGGCGGCTGCCGGGCGAGGCGGGGGGACGGCAGTTCAAGGTCCCCCACATCGGCTGGAATGTGCTCACCCCCAACCGGGAGGACCCGCTGTGCGCCGGGCTGCCGGCGCAGCCGTACGTCTATTTCGTGCACTCCTATGCCTGCCACGCCGCGCGGCGGGAGGACGCGCTCGCCGGGTGCACCTACAGCGAGACGTTCGACGCCGCGGTACACCGGGGTAACATTGTCGGGATGCAGTTCCACCCCGAGAAATCCGGCGCAGTGGGGGAGATCCTGCTGCAAAACTTCGTCCGTATGACCGAAAGGGGGACGTGCTGATGCTGGCCAAACGCATCATTCCGTGTCTCGACATCCGGGACGGCCGGGTGGTCAAGGGCGTGAGCTTTGTGTCCCTGCGGGACGCGGGCGACCCGGTCGAGGCGGCCGCCGCCTATTCGGCCGCCGGGGCGGACGAGCTCGTGTTCCTCGACATCACCGCCTCCCACGAGGGCCGCGCCACCGTCTCGCAGCTCGCCGGCCGGGTGGCAGAGGTTCTCTCCATCCCGTTCACGGTGGGCGGCGGGATCCGCACGGTGGAGGATATCCGGGAGATCCTGCTGGCAGGCGCGGACAAGGTCTCCCTCAATTCCGCCGCGCTCGACCGTCCGGCGCTGATCGCCGAGGCCGCGGAGAAGTTCGGCAGCCAGTGCGTGGTGGTCGCGATCGACGCCCGCCGCCGGGAGGACGGCGCCGGCTGGGACGTGTACAAGCACGGCGGCCGGCTGAACACCGGGCGCGACGCGCTCGCGTGGGCGGTGGAAGCGCAGCGGCTCGGCGCGGGGGAGATCCTGCTGACCAGCATGGACTGCGACGGGCAGAAGACCGGCTACGACCTGCCGCTCACCGCCGCGGTGTCCGAGCGGGTGGGGATTCCGGTGATCGCCTCCGGCGGCGCCGGCACGGTGCAGCACTTCGCCGACGCGCTGACCGTGGGAAAAGCGGACGCGGCACTCGCGGCCTCACTGTTCCACTTCCATGAGCTCGACATCCCGCAGCTCAAGCGGGAACTGGCCGCGCGCGGGATCCCGGTGCGGCCGGTGTGACGCCCGCTACCGCCGGCGTAGCTTTTATACATATTAAAATAAAGAGGCGGTGGGATCCCACCGCCTCTGTTTTATGCCTCCCGCCGGTGTTGCTCCGGCACCCAGTCGTACGGGGTGGACTGGTACACAAAATAGTTCAGCCAGTTGGCGAACAGCAGATACGCGAGGCTCCGCCAGCGGAACATCGGCCGCTGGGTCGGGTCGTCGTGCGGGAAGTAGTTGACCGGAATATCCGGATGGATCCCGCGGCTCAGGTCGCGCTCGTACTCCCGTGCGAGCGTGTACCGTTCGTACTCGCAGTGGCCGGTGACGAACACCTGCCGCCCGTCCGCCCTCACGATGATGGCCGGGCCCGCCTCCTCGGAGGTCGCGAGGATCTGCAGATCCGGGCAGGCGGCCAGGTCCGACGCCCACACCTCCGTATAGCGGGAGTGGGGCATGTTGAACACCTCGTCAAACCCGCGCATCAGCGGGTGGCCGAGGTCGAGCGGCCGGTGGCGGTAGACGCCCGAGAGCTTTTTGGGAAGCGGGTGCTTGGGCACACCGTGGTGATAGAACAGCCCGGCCTGTGCGCCCCAGCAGATGTGCAGCGTGGAGAAGACATGCGTTTTCGACCACTCCATGATGGCGCACAGCTCGTCCCAGTAGTCCACCTCCTCGAACTCCAGCCGCTCCACCGGCGCGCCCGTGATGATCAGCCCGTCAAAGTAGAGGCCGCGCACCTGCTCAAACGTGCGGTAAAACTGCTCGAGATGCGAGTGATCGGTGTGGCGGGGGGTGTAGGTCGCGGTCTGCAGGAGGGTGATGTCCACCTGGATCGGGCTGTTGCCGAGCAGCCGCAGCAGCTGCGTCTCGGTCTCGATCTTGGTCGGCATCAGGTTCAAAATCCCGATGTGCAGCGGCCGGATGTCCTGATGGAGCGCGCGCCCTTCCCCCATCACAAACACGTTCTCCGACTCCAGTATGCGCTTGGCCGGCAGGTTGTCCGCCACCCGGATCGGCACGGGAATTCCCCCTTTTACAACAGATACGTTCCAGTATACCAGATGTGCCCGGGGAATGCAAGCCGGCCAATCTATCGGATGGGGATCCGAAAACAGGCGGTTGCCCGGATGTACGGCGCGAAATTCAGTTGGAATTTTTTCGGATAGGGGATGTTCATAAAAGCAAAGTATGTTAAAATGGAGTGTGGCTCGGAGAAAAGCCATGATGGAAAAGGAGTGAGAAGAATGAAAAAGAGCAAAAAGTTATCCGCCCGGTGAGGACTGTCGGGCATCCTGGCGGGGCTGTGTCTGCTGCTGTCCCTGCCGGCCGCGCCGGCGGCGGCCCAAACGGCGGAAGAGGACCTGTTCCTCTCCTATCCCTCCAGCGCGGTGTTCGACAGCCTGTGGGTGGGGGATACGGTCGTGTTCCAGGCGTTGTATTATAATGAGTGGGAAGAAGACGGTTCGTTTCTCAAAGACGCCCTCACGGTGGTCAGCGGAAGCGGCGTGGAAATTACAAGCGCTTATGTGGGGATGGGCGACCATTTCGGAGGCGTGACGTTCACCACGCCCGGACGGGCGGCAGTGCGCGTGTCGGTCACCGACCCCGCCACCGGCGCGCCGGCGGAAAAGACCTTTTCGTTCACCGTTTCCGAACGGCCCGCCGACAAGCCGGTGACGGTCAGCCACGATTTCCCCGCCGCCGTCCGGCTGAAGCTGGGGGACTCTGCCAACATTTTTGCCGGCAGGAAAGTGTGGATGGACAATTTGAACTATGGCACGGAACCCATATCTGCCGACGGGAGCAGCGGGGGGCTGGACGTGTCGGGGAATGCAGGATTTGTAGAGATCGGCGGTATGGGAGGATTCAGCTGGGACTTCGTGGGCGACGAGAGAAGTTGTCCGATTGGCGGGATTGATCTATTGCAATTCCGGGAATATAGGTACGCTAACAGACCCGGCGACCTGGTCATCCAGCCGGTGTATCGTTCTCAAAACATAGGCGGCCCGATCTGCACCGTCACGATAGAGGAACCGGTCATCACGGCGGATCTCCCCGCCAGCGTGAAAGCGGGCAGCGCCCTCCGCCTGGAAACGGCGCTCACCAACACGGCGCTGCGGGATCTGGAAGTCTCGGAATATGAGACGAACAGGGATGAGTCCGGCACATACATGGGTGAGGAAAATCCGGTGGCCTTTCAACCGTCGGTCACCGTTCTGGAGGGGCAGGACCGCGTCGCCCGGAGCGACAGGGACTATTCGCACACCCTCTCCTCCTCCGAAACGCTCACCTTCACCGGGACCGGCGCGGTGACGCTGCTCATCCGGTATACCCAGCTGGAGGTCGCTTCATTCCTGGACTGGGAACTCTACATCCCGGAGAAACGGGTGACGATTTATGTGACCGAGACCGGCGACATGCCGGAACCGGGAGACGTGAGCGGCGACGGTGCGGTCAACAGCAGCGACGCCCGGTGGATCCTGCAGTCTGCGGTGGGCTTAGCGGAGACGGACAGCGTCCGGCAAAAGGTCGCGGACGTGAATGATGATGGCCGGATTAACAGCACCGACGCCCGCCAGGTGCTTCAGTGGGCAGTGGGGGTCGCCTGACGCTGCCTGCGCAGAGGCTTGGGCGGCAGGAGGCTTTTGGAAAACCGGACCGGTGGCAATCCCTCCCGACCCCGTCCCGGGGAGGAGGCTTCGGGCAATCGCCCCAAAACAGCTGTCCTCCCCGGGAGGGTTGCTTTGGCATGTTGCGAGAATTCAAAAAAGTTTTAGAAAATTGAAAAAAAGGGTTGACAGGAGGAGAGGGGGTGTGATAGTATATTAAAGCTG
>DXWE01000088.1 GCA_019417045.1 Oscillospiraceae bacterium | reverse complement strand
TGCTGTTGCTGTGCGAGATCCCGCTTGTCAAAGGGCTGCGGTGACGCCATGGGCGGGCGGCTGCGGGAGAGGGCGCGGCAGGTTGTCCGCCACACGCCTGCCGCGCGGTATCTGGCGTGCGATTACCGCCGCCGGACGATTATCGCCGCCACGGCGGGACTCGCGCTGAACCTGCTTTTTGCGCTGGTTCACGGGATCTGGGCGGCGCTCACCGCTTCTCACTGGCTGGGGGCGCTGGGCGGGTATTATACCCTGCTCAGCCTGCTGCGGTTCTCTGTTGTGCTCTCTGGCGCCAGGCGGCGATCGGCGGCGGGCGAGCGGCGGGTGAGACGGGGCGCCGGGGTGCTGCTGAGGGGGCTGTCGGCCGTGCTGGCTTTCACGGTGTACCTCAGCCTGCGGCAGGAGACCGCCGCCCGCCACCCCGAGATCACGATGATCGCCCTGGCGGCGTATACGTTTGGCAAACTCACGCTGGCCTGTGTCCAGGCCGTGCGGGTCCGGCGGCACCGCTCCCAGCTGCTGTCGGCCATCCGCAATATCGGGCTGGCGGACGCCGCGGCCTCCCTGCTGGCTTTGCAGCGCTCCATGCTCGTGTCCTTCGGCGGGATGGAGGCGCCCGCCATTTGGCGGATGAATCTGGCCACCGGGGTCGCGGTGTGCGCGCTGGTGTGTCTGCTGGGAGCCGGTATGGCGTTTCGCAGCGGGGCCACGCGGGAAGAATAGCGGGAAAATTCACCGGATACGGTTTTGTTTTGACGGCGGATGTGGTATACTATATTCCTCTGGAGGAATCTTGCACCACAGGAGGCCGGGTATGGACTTTTCGGAGGCAAAACAGCGGGTGGCGGCGCTGCGGGAGTTAATCGAGCACCACAGCCGTCTCTATTACGATCACGACGCGCCCGAGATCGAGGACGACGAATTCGACGCGCTCACCCGGGAGCTGCGGGAGCTGGAGGCGGCGTACCCGGAGCTCATCACGCCGGATTCGTATACCCAGCGGATCCACGGGGAGGTGTCCCAGCTCTTCACGCCCGTGACGCACGAGGTGCCGCTCGGCAGCCTGCAGGATGTGTTTTCACTCGAGGAGCTGCGGGAATTTGACCGCCGGGTGCGCGAGACGGTCGAGCGGCCGACATATGTGGTGGAGCCGAAGATCGACGGGCTGTCGGTCGCAATCGAGTACCGGGACGGCGCGTTCGTGCGCGGCGCGACCCGCGGCGACGGGCTGACCGGCGAGGATGTGACCGCAAACCTGCGCACGATCAAACGGATCCCGAAAAAACTGCGCGAGCCGGTGGCGCGGGTGATCGCGCGCGGCGAGGTGTACATGCCGCACGAGAGCTTTGCAAAGCTCGTGCGGGCGCAGGAGGAGAACGGGGAGACCCCGTTTAAGAATCCGCGCAATGCGGCGGCTGGGTCGCTGCGGCAGAAAAACCCGGCGGTCACGCGTTCCCGCGCGCTCGACCTGTTTGTGTTCAACCTGCAGCTCGTCGAGGGGGCGGACATCGCCTCCCACGCGCAGTCGCTCGAACAGATGCGGGACTGGGGACTGCCGGTCATCCCGTTTTACAGGCGCACGGAGGATTTTGAAGAGGTGCTCTCGGAGGTGGAGCGGATCGGCTCGCTGCGCGGGTCGCTGCCGTTCGACATCGACGGCGCGGTGGTGAAGGTGGACGATTTCGGCGACCGGGCGGCGCTCGGCAGCACGAGCAAGTTCCCCAAATGGGCGGTCGCGTTCAAGTACCCGCCGGAGGAGAAGCAGACCACCCTGATTGACGTGACGGTCAACGTCGGGCGCACCGGGGTGCTCACCCCAACCGGCGTGTTCGAGCCGGTGACGCTCGCCGGCACCACCGTGAGCCGTGCGACGCTGCACAACGAGGATTTCATCCGGGAAAAGGATATCCGGCTGGGCGACACGGTGGTGCTGCGCAAGGCGGGCGAGATCATCCCGGAGGTGGTGCGGGTGGTGGCGCACGCGGCGGGGTCCGAGCCGTATCGGCTGCCGCATGTGTGCCCGTCCTGCGGCGGCGAGGCGTTCCGGGAGGAGGGGGAGGCCGCGCTGCGCTGCCAGAACCCCGAGTGCCCGGCACAGCGGCTGCAAAACCTCATCCATTTCGCCTCGCGGGACGCGATGGATATTGAGGGACTCGGCCCGGCAGTGCTCGAGCAGCTGGTGAACACCGGCATGGTGCGCGCCGCGTACGATCTGTACACACTGGAGAGGGATGCGGTCGCCGCGCTCGACCGGATGGGGGAGAAATCCGCCGACAACCTGATCGCGGCGATCGAAAAGTCCAAGGAAAATGACCTGTACCGCGTGATCTACGCGCTCGGCATCCGGCACATTGGGGAGAAGGCGGCCAAGCTGCTCGCCGAGCGGTTCGGGAGTATGGAGGAGATACTTGCCGCCAGTGCCGAGGAGATCGCCGCGATCGACGGGTTCGGCAACATCATGGCGCAGAGCGCGGCGCGGTTTTTCGCCCTGCCTGCGACCCGCCATTTTATCGAGAAGCTGCGGGAGGCCGGGGTGAACATGGTCTGCCGCACCGAGCGCGCAGATGACCGGTTTGCCGGCATGACCTTTGTGCTCACCGGCACGCTGCCCACCCTGCGGCGGGAACAGGCCGCCGCGATGATCGAACAGCGGGGCGGCCGGGTGTCGGGCAGCGTCTCCAAAAAGACCACGATGGTGCTCGCGGGAGAGGACGCCGGCAGCAAACTGACCAAGGCGGAACAGCTCGGGATCCGCGTGATCGATGAGGCGGCCTTTTGGGAAATGCTGCAATGAGCTGTCATAATACGCTGCAATAAAAAGAAAGGCGGCCCCGGCGGATATTCCCGCCGGGGCCGCCTTGGCACGTCCCCCAAGCATCGGAAGGAAGGGGAGGTGTGGAGGGGGAACCATTCGGGTTCCCCCTGCGCGTCGAGCGAAGCGGAGGGAGCCGCCATCAGGCGGCCGAAAGTGGGGCAAATGGGGTGATTTGCCCCACTTTCGTATGCAGCTTGTCAGAGAAGCCACGCATTGCGTGACTTCTCTGACAAGCTGAGGCGGCCCCGGCGGATATTCCCGCCGGGGCCGTTTTTTAAGGCTGCAACCGCTGCCAGAACCGGACGAGAGCGATGACGGCCGAGGCAATGCCGAAGACGACCGCCCACCAGAGGAGAACGATCAGCAGTGCGGACCCCAGCGTTTTGCCGAACAGCAGAGCCGGCAAGGCACGTAGAAAACCGAGGATCTGGCCCGATTGCCGTGCTGCGATGGCAACCGCCACCGACACATACGTCAGTAGCGTGCCGACGAGCGTGCCCGCATACAGGATGAGATAGGATTTCGCCCGCACGCCCTTGCCGAACAGCCACCGCAGGTTCGAGATAAACGAGAGGGGGAAGATCCAGAATGTGGAGGAGAGGGGGACCTCCCGCTGAGAAAACAGCCAGATGTACAGTGCAGCATTCAGCCAGAACAGCAGCGGGATTTCCAGCATATGGAATAGGAAATCCCAGACGTAGTGCGGTTCGTTGAGCCGTAGCCCGCGCGCCTTCTCCTCCTGCATACGCAGCTCCCACTGGCAGTGTTGGTGGGCGGGGTACCACGCACCGTCGATCTCCGGACGGGAGATAGGAGAATCCGGGAGCGGCTGCCGGCAGTAAGCGCAGTGGCCGCTGTCCACGCAGCCGTGCTCCCGCAGAAGCGACAGCAGGCGGGAGAGCAGCGCCTGGGCTCCCGGCGCGCGGTTCCGTTTGCTTGAAAACAGCAGCCGCACGCAGGCCGGGGAGTGGGAAAAGGCCAGCAGGCCATACGCCGCCTGTGTGTCCGGATCCGAGAGAAATGCGGATAACTCCGATCGGAATTTTGCGGAAAGAGGGGCTGCCACGGCGGCCAGGATATGGCGCGTACCGAACGACAGGGTGAGAAGATACCCCTCGACCTCGCCGTGGGCCATGTCTCCCTCCCGGGCCAGCTTGTGCCGCCTGGCCCATCGCTGCATGGACAGGGTTGACATGCCATCACCTCCGCGAAAAATGTCGAATGGAACCCCCCAAAAAAATAGATTCACATTCAGGAAAGGGGGGTGAAAGTCACCTTTATGGATGTTTTGGCATGGAGATCCAGCAGAAAGTAGGCATACAGGCAAACGGAAGTGAGGAGATTGCTGATCAGAAAAGCGAGATTGTTGCCCGCCTGTAGCCGTTGCAGGCAGATCTCTCCGACATCGGCCCAGGTGCGGCCGTAAAAAGCGCCGAAGACCTGGAGCCACTGCACGACCGGCAACAGACAGCCGAGACTGTGAGCGAGCAGCAATCCCGCCGCCGCTCCGGCCGCCACACTCCGGAATCCCAGCCTGCTTTGCCGGCGCCCGCCAAGCAGCCGGTACCCAAGCGCGGGAAGGCCGCAGCACAGCAGACCGGCCAGCAGCCCCGCGACGCCCACATATCCGCCGAGGTACCAGAGGATCAGCGCGCCGAGCAGCGCGCCGACAATCGTGCCGAGCAGGGCGCCGATTTGGCCGCGCCAGGCGGGTGGGAGCTGTGCTTGCTCCTCCTTCTCGCGTTCGCGGATCTCCTGTTGCAACGCCAGCACACAGTCCGGATGCCAGGCATAGGCCACGCCGCAAAACGCCTCAACGGTCCGGCTGTCCTCAGAGGCAAACGGCTGCATACAGTACGAACAGCAATCCACACCGGTCGCGCCGGCCTCCTGCAGCCGGCTGATAACCAGCTCCACCAGTTCCTGGATTTTGGCGGAAGCCCACCAGTTATTGCGAAAGGATAACCAGAGGGAGAGCTCCTCGATCTGCGCCCCGTTGAGCTGGTACCGGCGTCGCACTTCGCGGGAATCCAGCCACTCGGCGATGGATGTCCTGGTGACTGTGTCGATATGCGCATGGATGACCACCTGGTATGGCTGGCCGGCCACCAGCGTGACCAGATAGTTTCCCACCTGCCCATAGGTGATGTGATCGACCGTCCGCACATGCCACGGCTCGGCCACCCGCCGGGCCACACGATCCCGTCCCACTGGCATTCCCCTCTTTGACGCTGGAAATCCCCCCGATGGTCTCACCGCCACCGGCGCAGGGTACTGCTGTTGCTCAGGTTGCGCGTGCTGCTCGAATAGCGCACGCTGAGCACCAGCCCGATCCCGAGATACAGCGAGCCGACCGAGCTTGCGCCCGCGCTGAAGAACGGCAGCGTGATCCCGACCACCGGCAGCAGACGCAGCACCATGCCGAGATTGATGAGCGTCTGAAACCCGATGAGCCCCATCACGCCGGTACACAGCATGGTACCCGTATAATCGCGGGCATGGCGCGCGTCACGCAGGATGCACAGCACGATGGCAAGCAGAATACACAGCAGCAGCAGCCCGCCGATAAACCCGAATTCCTCCGCCGCCGCGGTGAAGATGAAATCGCTCTCGCGGGAGAAGAGCATGTGGTCCCCGCCCTGCATGTACCCGACACCCCACAGCTGGCCGGTGCCCATGGCGGAGAGGCCGAGAGCCTGCTGCCATCCCTCGCTTTCGAGGTACTGATCGGGATGGATCAGCGCGAGGATCCGCCCGAGCTTCTGATCGTCCAGCAATAAAAAGACCAGCGGCACCGCGCACACACCCGCCGCACCCGCGATCAGAAAATACAGCGCGCGCAGTCCCGAGGCGAACAGCATACAGACAAAAATACATAAAAACACGAGCGCGGTGCCGTCGTCTCCCTGCAAAAAGATCAGCCCCGCCGCCAGCCCGCCGTGCAGGCAGAGCAGCAGCACGGTGGTCAGCCGGTTGATGTGCGCCTTCACCACACTCAGATGCTTGGAGAAAGTGATGATAAATGCGATTTTGAGCAGCTCCGCCGGCTGCACCGTGACGCCGAAGATCGACAGCCAGGCGGTGTCGTCCGTGCCGACCACATTGACCCCGAGCGGGGTGAAGGTGAGTAGCACGAGCACAAGCGCGATCCCCGCCCACACCGGCCAGAGTTTGACGATGTCCTCGTAATCGATTTTGGAGAGGATGACTGCCAGAATGAGCCCGAGGGACGAGGCGGCGATCTGCATGAGGTACAGCCGCGCGCCGGATTCCGCCGTCACCGCCGCCGAGTAGATCAGCAGGCAGCTGTATACCGAGGCGGCGAGGCAGAGCAGCAGCAGGGGCGTATCGGTGTGTTTCAGGTAGAACCCGAGCGAGGAACGCAGTTTGTGCAGCACCCGCATGCGGCCGCCTCCTTTCCGGTATCAGTATGGACGGACTGCTCTCCTTTTCATACCAGTATACCGGTTTTTTTCGGTGGATTCAAGGGATGGGGTACCATTTTTTACAAAAACATGGTATACTGATTTTATTATACGGAACGATGGGATCCATCGTGCGAAACGGCGGGGAGGCTGAAGCGGATGCGGGAGATCGTGACGCGCTCGACCGGGGAGACCGAGCAGGCGGGGGAGGCGTTCGCGCGGACGCTGTCCGGCGGCTGCGTGGTCGCGCTGCTCGGCGGGCTCGGGCACGGCAAGACCGCGTTTGTGCGCGGCATGGCCGCCGGCCGGGGTCTCTGTGCAGAAGTCTCCAGCCCCACCTTCGCGCTGGTGCACGATTACGGCGG
>DXWE01000087.1 GCA_019417045.1 Oscillospiraceae bacterium | reverse complement strand
CTCCGGATTGTACTCCTGTGCGAGCTTCAAAATGTCGATAATCCCGTAATCGATATCCTTCTGAATGCTGAAATTCGAGAGGGTGAAGTCCTCCTCTTCGGAATAGGAATAAAACCCGAATTTCTCCGTATCGACAAAATCCGACGATCCAAAACAGATCCGCCACAGGTTCATCCCGGCCCCCTCTTCCGGATCCACCAGCGCCTTCACCACCGCCCGCCGTTCCTCCTCCGGCAGGCGCAGCAGATTGGACACGGTGGTTCCCTCAAAGGAACAGCCGAACCCCTCGATCGTCTGGCACCGCGCAGAGAGGTCCACCGTGATGACCTCTCCGTCTGTCCCCTGTCCGGCGAGGAGCGGCAGCGGCTCCTGGGATTCCAGCGCCCGCGGGATCGAAAGGCCCCCCTGTACGGTGAACCACTCGTCGGATTGGGGGGCGCGCTCGGTGGTGAAGGTACTCTCCACATGACGATACCGGCTGGTGGATTCCGCCGGGGATCCCGACGGCGCACAGCCGGTAACGGTGACAGCTATACAGGCCAGCAGCAGGCCGGCCGCCAATCTCTTTCCACGTCTCATGGGGCGCTCACCTCGTCTTTCGATAGGATGAGAAATCTACCCCTGTATTGTCCGATACTTTGGGCGACAAGTCAAGTCCTTTTATACCATGGATTCCTCCGACGACAGCTGTGACGTGCTCTTCTGCCGGCGATACTCCAGCGGTGAGACGCCGATCACCTTTTTAAAGGCGTTGCTGAAATAGTGCTGGTTGCTGTATCCCGTCCGCTCCGCCACCTCGTAGATCTTGAGCGTACTGCCCGCCAGCAGTTCCCGCGCGTGACTCAGCCGCACGCGTGTCAGGTATTCCATGAAGGTGATGCCCGTCTCCTGGCGGAAGATCCGGCTGAGGTGCTGGGGAGAGATGTGCAGATACCGCGCGGTATCCTTCATCGTCATGGATTCCAGCATATACCGGTCCTCGATATACCGCCGTGCCAGCGACACCAGCCGGGAATATTTTCCCTCTTTCTCCGGTTCCACCACCATCTTATGGTACACCTCTGCAATTTGCGTGATGTCCTCTCCGGTGGACTGCGCAATCCCCACCTGCACCGGCAGCGACTTCTCCAGCGCCTGGTGGAGCTGCAGTCCCGCCTTGTACAGCGCCTCCCGGTCATAGCCGCTCGTCAGCAGGACCAGCGCGTCCCCGCTGCGACACACGCTCACGGGGGTCCAGGCGTCAAACGCCTCCATCAGGATATTCTTCGCCGCATAGTAGAGCAGCGACTCGTCCCACTCCTGGCCGGAGGCCATCTCCCCTTTGTCCACGTGCAGCCGCACCACCGTCACGCAATAGGGCTCCACAACCGGCAGGCCCAGATATAAAATCCCTTCCCGGATCTCCCCGGGCTCTATCTGGCCGCGAATACAGTCCAGCAGGAACCACTCTCCCAAACGGCGTCTGTGGGTCTCGATCTGCCGGGTGATCCAATCCAGATACGCCTGTGTCCGATGGCGCGCCTCCAGCCGGGATTTCAAGCGGGTCAGCGCCTGGCGCAGCGTCTCCTCCTCTGCCGGCTTGTGCAGGTACTCCGCCGCCCCCAGCCGCAGAGCCTGCTGCAGCACGGCGGGTTCCCATTGGTCGCTGATGACCAGCGGCAGCACGTGTTCCGGCAGGCTGCCGATCCACTCCAGTTGCCGGACGCTCTCCACCACCAGCAGGTCGGGCCAGTGCCCGCCGTCGGCGGCCAGAGACGCCCACCCCACATCCGCCTCCGCCACCGTTTCGAATTCTCCATCGGATTGCAGTGCTCTCACCACAGCCGGCCGCAGAGTCGAATCCTTGACCAGCACCCAGGCGATATACATTCTCGTCTCCTCCTTCTGAAGAACTCTTCCCCGTTTGCGTTTTGGCTGACGCGTCCCGCCCGGCCAACCGTGCGGTCTGTTGCTTTTTCCAGTTGCCTCTCCACATGGAAAACATCCGCTTCGGCCCAGTCGCCGAAGCGGATTCATACGTCTTGACAACTTATGAATGGGTTCGTCTCCAGCGCTCTATGCTGCCCCTACACCTCTGGTTCCCTCAGGAATTTCCAGTTTTTCCCAGTTACATCCGTATTATAGTGCAAGAATTCTGAAAAGTCTTTATAGCCAAATAACGACATTGTATAATATTTTGATATCCTCCAGATCCCGTAAAACTTTCTTCCCCTCCTTTCCCCATATTTCAAAAAAATATTTCCGTTTTCACAGAGAATGTCTATTTTTTGCGCAGATTCTGAAATGCCGATTCTCCCGGTTATATCCATCGAAATATACATATTAAGTGATTTGCAATCACTATTATAACATTATTATTTATAACTTGCAAGTATTATTTACGTTTTTTCTAGAAGGAGTTGCTGAGAGATAAAAATTGGGGTTCCGGCCATCGCCGGAACCCCGTCTGTGAGACTTACCTGTTTATAGTTTTTGGAGAAAGCACCGGATGCAGTTGACCTCTTCAAATCCCATCCGCTCGTGGAACTGCCGGCTGACCTGGTTGTCCTCTTCACAGTCACTGGCGAACTCCACACAGCCGTGCGCGGCGGCCCAGCATTTGGCCGCAGCCAGCAGAGCGCGCGCCGCACCGCGGCGGCGGAGGGCGGGACAGACATAGATCCCCTCCAGATAGCCCACCGGGCTGCTGGACGCCCCCTCCACATAGTCCCGGCGCAGCCGGCAGCACGCGAATCCCGCCGGCGTCTCTCCCGCACAGGCGAGAAAAGCGGCGCCGTCCGGAGACAGGAGATAGTCCGCCCGTATCTCGCGTTCCAAGCCGGGCCCGGCGGAAGGCCACCATTCGGCGGCGAGCTCTGCCACAGCCGGCAGATCCTCGGCCTTGGCCTCCCGCACCCGGATTTCCGTCTGACTCATGTCTCCAAAAACGCCCGCAAAGCGTCCTCCTGCCTCTTGGCTGCCGCGTACCCCTGTTCGTAGACGGCGCGCAGCTTTCTGCGGTCCTTCTCGATCCGGCCCAAATCCAGCGGCGCGGCCGGTGCGATCACCAGCGCGTTCCCCTGCTCCTCTTCCCGTTTCACCAGATGCAAAGCGTCGTTATACCGCACATGTCGGGTCTCGAGGCTGTGCACCAGCTCCGGATACCGGCGGTATTTCAGGCGCAACAGCGGCATCAGGGAGTTTGGCTCCTTGCGGTACTCCCGGTGGCGGGTCAGTACCACCACGTTTTTCCGGTTTCCCTGCCGCATGGATTGCAGCAACGGGATGGAATCGGCGATCCCGCCGTCCAGATACAGCCCCCCTTTTATGGGGACCATGCGCGACACGGCGGGCAACGAACTGGAGGCCCTCACATAGACGAGATCCTCCAACAGATCCCGGACCTCGGGATACTCCGCCCGGCCGGTGAGGCAATTGGTCACCACTGCCTGAAAGCGGACGGGGTGCTTCAAAAAGGCGTCGTTGTCGATCGGATACAGTTCCCGCGGAATGGTCTCGTACAGCATTTTCGCGCCGAACAGGTCACCGGTCGTCACCAGGCTGTACAGGCTGCAATACCGCTTGTCGTCCAGATACCGCGCCACCGTCTCATACGCGCGGCCGCGCTGGCCCGCCAGAAAGCTGCACGCGTGGCACGCGCCGGCGGACACGCCGAGCACCGACGGAAACCGGAAACCGGCATCCAGAAAAAAGTCCAAAACCCCCGCGGTGAAAATGCCGCGCATCCCTCCGCCTTCCAAAATCAGCGCCGGATTTGCCATGACCTCGCCCCCGATGTGAATTCTCGGTCCAGTATACCACAAATTCCGGGGTTTTCCTACCCGTTTTTACGAAAAATCGCGGGTGAACATCCCGCTCTCCAGCAGCTGTTCCACCGTGTCAAATCCCAGTCGGCGGAGCAGCTCCTGCACATAGGGGTTTTCAAGCGGGGTCAAAAACGAGGCCGCCTCTCCATAGGCGTCTACGCGCTGCGCGCCCTCCTCCCGGTCCAAAATCACCCGCGGGCCGCCGACACAGCCGCCGACGCACCCCATCCCCTCAAAGAAATTCGCATCCGTCTCCCCGGCGCGCAGCTGTTCGATCATCGCGCGGCAGGCCGGTACCCCGTCTGCGCGCCGGGTGCGCACCGGGATCTCCCGGCCCGGACACAGCTGTTCCACCGTCCGGCGCACCGCCTCGCTGACACCACCCGCCCGCGCATAGATCCGGCCGGCGCGCGAGGAGTGCTCCCGCTCGTCCTCCGGCAGCGACGGCAGATCGAGCCCGGCCGCGTCAAAGATATCCCGCGCCTCCTGAAAGGTGAGGACATAGTCCACCGCTCCGGCGAGGTCCGGTTCCCGCGCCTCACTCTTTTTCGCGAGACACGGGCCGATAAATACCGTCACCGCGTCGGGGTGGAGTGCCTTGACCACCCGGCCACAGGCGATCATCGGCGACACGGCGCCCGGAACGTGCGGCATCAGCTCGTGATAGATCTTCCGGATCATCCCGATCCACATTGGACAGCAGCAGCTGGTCAGCTGAAAGTCCCCATCGTGCAGGATATGCCGGTCGAATGCGAGCGCCTCCTTCAGCGTGAGCAGATCCGCAAACAGCGCCACCTCCACCATGCCGGCAAAGCCGAGCGCCTGAAACGCGCTGCGCAGCCTGCCCGGCGTCACCTGTTCGCCGAACTGCCCCAAAAATGCCGGCGCCACCAGCGCATAGGCGGGGCCCTGTGATTCCCGCACCGCTTTCATCGCGGGCAGCACGTCCCGGCTGGCCGTCAGCCGCTCCATTTTGCACGCGTCTATACAGGCCGCGCACCCCACACAGCGGGCCGGATCGATTGTCATGCCACCCTGTCCGTCGGGGACGATGGCGTCGAACAGACAGCTGTTCTGACAGGCATGCTCGCAGCCGTCCGCCTCACACGGCTGCGTGCGCACCACCGGGGCGTATTTCTCCGGATGCAGCAGGCAGTCCAGCTGATGGGGGTCATACGGCGGCAGCGGTTCCTCCCGCTGCCGGACCGTACGCTGCAGCATCTCTTTATACAGGGTGTCAAACGGCGTCATCGGCCTGTCCTCCTCATTATCCCAAAATTGGAAATTTTCCGGGAATCTTTAGTATACACCAAACGGCCATGTTTATGAAAGAGGCGGCGGGCAGCAGGCGGCATAAAAAACGGCAGAGGGAACAGCCTCCCTCTGCCGAAACCCTGTTTATTTGGTCTGCACATCCCTGACGGACTGCCCCGGCTGGAACTGCGCGGTGATCCGTTTTACCCGCACGTCCCGGCTGGGGGATAGGATCCGCTCCAGCATGCAATCCACGGCTTTTTCGCAGATCTCGTCGCTCGGCTGGATGATGCACGACAGCGCCGGGCGAAACACCTTGTTGATATCGTAGTTGTCAAAACAGATGACCGATATGTCGTCCGGAATGCGGGTTCCCGAATCGTTGAACGCGATGATCGAGCCGATGGTCATGAAATACGAGGTGATCAGAATGGCGCTGGGCCGTTTTTCCTCGGGAAATTGCAGCAGCTTTTTACAGGCCTGATACCCACCGTTGATATCGTATTCCTCTTCAAAGATCAGGTCTTCCCGGATGGGAATATGGTAATCCTCCAGGCAGCGCAGATAGCCCTTGGTTCGCTCCCGGGCCGAAAAATACTGCGAGTTGCCGGTGATGAGGGCGATTTCGCGATGCTTTTTGGCGATGAGCTGTTCCACGGCGGTATAGGAGGCGGAGATGTTGTCCGTAAAGATAAAATCCGCATTCAGGCCGTCGACGAACATGTCGATGACTACCACGTTTTCAAAAGTATCGTTAATCAGCGGGACAATCGCATCCGGAATGCTGCCCATGATGAGAAACAGGCCGTCCACATTACGGCCGCGCAGGAATTTCAGACGCTGTTCCAGAATCTCACTGTCGTTTTTCGTCTCGCAGATAATACAGCCGTAATTGTGGGCCGCCAACAAGTCCGACAGATGGGAGATCATCTGGTTATAGAAGTTGTTGGTGACGTTTTCCACCAGAATGCCGATCGTCAGTGTGGAAGAATTCCGCAGGCCGCGGGCATTCAGATTGGGGCGATAGCCCAGCTCACGGATCGCATCGGCCACTTTTTGCGCACTCTTTTCACGCACGGGTTTCCCGTTGAGGTACTTGGAAACGGTGGCGATGGACATCCCGCTGCATTTGGCAACATCCTTGATCGTGACCACCAAAAAACCACCCCCTTTATGTATGCAGCTGTGATCAGAAATGCAAAGGATCATTTGAAAATCAGTATAGGATCCGAACAGACATTTGTCAAGCCAATCGGCCCTTTATGTTTTACCTGTCTAACCGAATACTCCAAAAAGATGGCCGCTCCTCACGGGGGGAGGGACGCGAAGTAACCTCGCGTCCCTCCCGCCCTCGCGAAAGCCTGTTTTACACGATTTCCGGCAGGAACAGGGGATCTGTATCTCCCCAGAAGTCCACCTGCCGGCGATCCGGAACAAAAGCTGCAAGCGCGGCAGTTTGCGCCGGGCCATTCGGGCCGGTGGCGGAGAGGTCGTCAATCCCGGCGACGATCGGGCCGCTGTGCATGACGACAATCCGGATGCAGTTGAAGTTGGTCG
>DXWE01000086.1:4759-6717 GCA_019417045.1 Oscillospiraceae bacterium | reverse complement strand
GTCTGGGAGTTCTCGATCGGCACCACGCCGTAGGCCGTCCGCTTGTCCTTCACGGCGATGAACACGTCCTCAAAGTCCTCCTGGCTGCACAGCTCGGGCGTCTTGAACAGCTGCAGCGCCGCCATCTCGCCCCACGCGCCCGGCACGCCCTGGAACGCGACCTTCACATCCCCCTCTTTGGGCTGTTCCGGCGCCGGGAAGAAATACTCCTCGCTCGTGCCATACAGAAATTTGCGCTGCCGGGACTTGGACAGCCCCATCAGCGAGCGGAAGAAGGCCGCGGTCTCCCCTTTCAGATCTGCCGGCACCTCCGCGACGGCTCTTTCGACGACCTCGGACTCCCGTCTCTCGTCCAGCAGGGAGATGTTCCCCTCGCTCTTGATTTTCGCCGCCTCGTCGGCCAGCTGCATCCGCTGGCGGAACAGCCCGATGAGCTGCGTGTCGATCGTGTCGATCTGCGCGCGGACCGCGCCCAGTTTTTCCTTGGTTGCCATATGTCTTCCCGTCCTTTACTGAATGGCCTCGTGGACCTTGTTGATTTTCTGCATCAGCCGGTGGAATACCTCCGGCGTGATGCTCTGCTGGCCGTCGCACAGGGCGCGCGAGGGCTCGTTGTGCACCTCGATAATCAGGCCGTCCGCTCCGACCGCGACGCCCGCAAGCGCCAGCGGCTCCACCAGATGCCAGTACCCGGTCCCGTGGGACGGGTCGACAATGACCGGCAGATGGGACTTCTGCTTGAGCACCGGCACCGCCGACAGGTCGAGCGTGTTGCGGGTGGCGGTCTCAAACGTGCGGATCCCCCGCTCGCACAGCGCCACCTGGCTGGTGCCGGACACCATCAGGTACTCCGCCGCCATCAGCAGCTCCTCGATCGTGGAGGACAGCCCCCGCTTGAGCAGCACCGGCTTTTTGAGCGCGCCCACCTCCCGCAGCAGGGAGAAATTCTGCATGTTGCGCGCACCGATCTGGATGATGTCCACCTCCCGCGCAAACACGTCGAGATATTTCGTGTCCATCAGCTCGGTCACGATCGGCAGCCCGGTCTTCTGCCGGGCGATCTTCATCAGTTCGAGCCCTTCCAGCCCCATCCCGTGGAACGCATACGGGCTGGAACGCGGTTTGAACGCACCGCCGCGCAGGAATTTCGCACCTGAGCTGGCGACGTCACGGGCAATCGAGAGGATCTGCTGCTCGCTCTCGACCGAACAGGGCCCGGCCATCACCGAGAAACTGCCGTCTCCGATCTTGCGCCCGCCGACGTCGATCACCGTATTCTCCGGATGGAACCGGCGGCCGGCGAGCTTGTACGGCTCCCGTACCCGCACGGTCGACTCGACGATATCCTCCCGCGCGAACATGTCCTCCGTCAGGGTACTCGTGTCGCCCGCCAGCCCCAGCATGTGGGTGTTCTCGCCCTGGATATCCTGCACCACGAACCCCTTTTCCTGCATTTTCTGGCGCAGCCGGTCGATCGCGTCGTCCTTGGCGCCCTGTTTGAGAATAATAATCATATGGCTTTACTCCTTATCCTGCAGCCGGCCAAACACCCGGTCTGCCATGTCGTCTCTGTCCAGCGAATGCCCCAGGTAATACTCGTCCGCGAGGATCGCCTGATAGATCAGCATCCATAGCCCATTCTGCGTCTTCAGCCCGCGCGCCGCGGCCGCTTGCAGCAGGCGGGTCTCGGTGGGTCTGTAAATCAGATCGCACACCATCGCCGTCTGCGGCAGCGCCTCCAGAAAGGAGAGGTCCTGCCAGTCCGGCTCGCCGGCGCCCTCCATCCCCTTCGGCGTCGCATTCACCAGGAGATCCGCCGTCTCGCAGGCGGCGCGGATCTCGGGCTGAGACAGGCCGCCGCTTTCCGTCTCGAGGGCCGGGTTCGCCGCCCGGGCCCGTTCGGCCAACGCAGCGGCTTTTTCCGGCGACCGGTTGAGCACCGTCAGCCGGCCAAGGCC
>DXWE01000086.1:2794-4749 GCA_019417045.1 Oscillospiraceae bacterium | reverse complement strand
AGGCCGCGCTGCGCGCCCCGCACGGCGAGCGCCTGTGCCGCCCCGCCGGCGCCGAGCAGCACCATCCGCGCACCGGTCGCCGTCCGGCCCAGACGGGACAGGCTCTGGTAAAACCCGTCTCCGTCGGTGTTGTAGCCGATCAGCCGGCCGCCGCGGTTGACCACCGTGTTGACCGCGCCCAACGCGCGCGCAGCGTCATCTATCTCCTCCAAAAACGGGAAAATATCCTGTTTGTGCGGCATGGTCAGGTTGAACCCGTCCACGCCCGTCGTTCGCACCCGGTAGACCCAATCACTCAGAGAACCGCGCGGCACCTCGACCTTGATATAGGCCGGATCCCGGCTGTAAAGCTCCAGCACGGGCAGATGGATCTCCGGGGAGAGGCTGTGCGCGACGGGATCTCCGATCACGGCGAGCCGCAGATGGTCCCGCCGTTCGCGTTCGATCAGCCTCACCAATTCCCGCACCGCTTCGCCGCGCCGCCCGGTATTCTCGAGCACCTGGTCGGCGGCCTTCCGATAGAGCGGCAACCGCGACTCATACAGAGCCCGTACCCCTTCCGGCCCCTGTTTCAGCAACGGCCGGTTGCCCGTGTCTGCCATTGCCAAAATATCCCCCAGAGGCCGGTCGATAAACACCACCGTCCCGCTCTGCCGCAGCCGCTCCACATTTTCCGGCCGCAGCACCACGCCGCCGCCGGTGGAGATCACCGTGCCGGCGCGGCCCGCCCACCGGCGCACCATTCGGGCCTCGCGTTCCCGGAATCCCGCTTCGCCCTCCGCCGAAAAGATTTCCGAAATACTACACCCGGCATCTTTTTCGATCTCCGTGTCCAGATCCACAAACGGACAGCCGGCCTGTTTGGCCGCCTGGTAGCCGATGGTGGACTTGCCGCAGCCCATCATGCCGATCAAAACAATATTGCGCAACTCCGCCACCTCCGTTTCCGTCTATTGCCGCTATCTCTACACCATCTCGTCCAGCAGGCACAGGCACATACACGCCTCCACCACCGGCACCGCGCGCGGCACGATACACGGGTCGTGCCGGCCGCGTATACGCAGCTCGGCGTTCTCGCCTGTTTTCAGGTTCACCGTGCGCTGCGGCCTGGCGATCGACGGCGTCGGCTTGACCGCCGCCCGGCAGATCACCGGCATCCCGTTGGTGATCCCGCCGTTCAGACCGCCATTGTGATTACTCTCCGTATAAATTCTGCCATTTTCTACTCTAATAGGGTCGTTCGCCTCACTGCCGCGCCGGGAACAGAGCCCGAATCCGTCGCCGAACTCCACGCCCTTGACCGCAGGGACCGAGAACAGCAGATGGGACAGCTTGCTCTCGATCGAATCGAAAAACGGGCTGCCGAGCCCGGCCGGGACTCCCACGGCCGCACACTCCACGATCCCACCGACCGAGTCGCCGTCCGCCCTGACCGCGAGAATCGTCTCCTCCATCGCCTCCCGCACAGCGGGATTGAGCAGCGGAAACCCGCTGTCATACAGTGCCAAAAGCCGGGCGGCGTCCGGATTTTCAAACCGGTCGTCCCTCACCTGCCCGATCTGCTCGATGTGCGCGCCCACCGTCACCCCGCGCCGGCGCAGGATCTGCCGGGCCAGGCTGCCTGCGAGCACCAGCGGGGCGGTCAGCCTTCCCGAAAAGTGCCCCCCACCCCGGTAATCCGCATAGCCGTGGTATTTGAAATAGGCCGCGAGGTCCGCGTGCCCCGGGCGGGGCAGCTCGGGGGTGTAGTCGCCGGAGCGGGTATTCGTGTTGCGGATCAGCCCGCACACCGGCGCGCCGGTGGTTTTCCCGTCCAGCACCCCGCTGAGCAGCTCCACCGTGTCCGGCTCCCGCCGGGGGGTGGCCAGCCGTGAATGGCCGGGCGCGCGGCGCGCCATCTCGCGGGCAATCTCCTCTTCACAGACCGGCTCGCCCGCGGGCAGCCCGCCGAGCAC
>DXWE01000086.1:0-2784 GCA_019417045.1 Oscillospiraceae bacterium | reverse complement strand
GATCCCGCAGCCGTGCGATTCGCCGAACACGGAGAGCGTGATCCGGTCGCCAAACGTGTTGCTCATGCACGCGCCTCCTTGCAAAAGTCGTCCCAAAACCGGGGGTAGGATTTGGCCACACACGCGGGCGTGTCGATCGACACCGGGCCGTCCGCCCGGATCGCCGCCACCGCCGCCATCATGGCGATGCGGTGGTCGTTCCACGCCTCGCAGGCCCCGCCGCCAAGGCGGTCCGTCCCCAGAATATGCAGATAATCCGGCCCCTCTATCACAAATGCGCCGATCCGGTTGAGCTCATTTGTCACCGCCCGCAGCCGGTCGCTCTCCTTGAGCCGCAGCCGCCCGGCATTCACAATCCGGCTGCTCCCCCGGCAAAAGCAGAGCAACGCCGCCACCGGCGGCACCAGATCCGGGCACTCCCCCACGTCCACCGTCACGCCGCGCAGCTCGTCCCCGCGCACACACAGGCCGCCGTGCGGCCCGGCGAACACGGTGGCGCCCGCCCGCTGCAGGATATCGAGGATCACGCGATCCCCCTGTTTCGAGCGGCGGTCCAGCCCGCAGCACTCCACCGGGCGCCCGAGCGCGCCCGCAACCAGGAAGAACGCCGCGCTGGAGAAATCGCCCTCCACCTGGTACTGCGCGGGCCGATACCGCTGCCCGCCGGGAATGTAAAACCGCTCATACCGGTCGTTGCGCACGGTAACGCCAAACCGGTCAAGCACGTCTATCGTCAAATCCACATACGCCCTCGACTGCAGCGGCGTGGTGAGCAGCAGCTCACTGTCCTCCGTGAGCAGCGGCAGCGCGAACAGCAGCCCCGTGATAAACTGTGAACTCACGTCGCCCCGCAGCGCGATCCGGCCGCCGCGCAGCCGGCCGCTCACCTGCAGCGTGTCGCCCTCCCGCACCAGCGAGAGTTCCGGCAGCGCCTCCCGATAGGGGTCGAGCGGCCGGTCGAGCAGCCGCCCATGGCCGAAAAAGCGCGCGTGACCGGTCAGCGCGGCTGCGACCGGAATCAGAAACCGCAGGGTGGAACCGGACTCGCCGCAGTCCATGGCGGCGTCCTCCCGCCCGCGCATCCGGCCGGTGAACGCCACCCCGTCCGGCAGGCGGGTCACCCCGCCGCCGAGCGCCTCGATACAGCGCAGGGTGGCCTGTGTATCCTCCGAATCCAGCACCCGCGTGATGCGGCTGCCCCCCGCCAGTGCGCCCGCGATCAGCGCCCGGTGGGACAGGCTCTTGGAGGGCGGGACCCACACGGAGCCCGCCGGAAATCTGTCAATCTGCACGTTCCAGCTCCCCCATCAGGCGGTCAAACGCCGCCGGTTCGAGACTTTTTACAAACGCGCTGCCGATCTTGCGCAGCAGCACCAGCCGGATCTCGCTCCCCACGGCTTTTTTATCCAGCGCCATCAGCGGTTGGAGCTGCGATGCGGTGTACGGGCACGAGACGGGAAGCCCGAACGCACCGCACAGCCGCCGCAGCCGGTCTGCCGTGCCGGCGGGCGTTACGCCGAGGCATTCGCCCGCCCGCGCCGCCAGCACCATGCCGAGCGCGACCCCCTCGCCGTGGATAAACCGCTCATACTCCCCGAGCTGCTCGATGGCATGGCCGAACGTGTGCCCGAAATTGAGCAGCATCCGCTCCCCGGTGTCCTTTTCGTCCCGCTCCACCACCGCGCGCTTGAGGTCGCAGCAGGTGTAGACGATCTCGTCCAGCAGGGACGCCGCCTGTGCAAAAGACGGATGCTCTTCCAGCGTCTGAAACAGCGGCGCGGAATAGATCGCACCGTATTTGATGACCTCCGCCATCCCACCCGCCTGTTCGCGCGCGGGCAGCGTGTGCAGCAGCGCCGGATCCGACAGCACCAGCGTGGGCTGGTGGAACGCACCGACGAGATTTTTCCCGTTGGGCAGATTGACCGCCGTCTTGCCGCCCACCGCGCTGTCCACCTGGGCGAGCAGAGTGGTCGGAATCTGCACAAACCGGATCCCACGCATATAGGTCGCGGCGGCAAACCCGCCGAGATCCCCGATTACCCCGCCGCCAAACGCGATCAGCAGGTCGCTGCGCGTCAGGCCGGCCTGGGCCATGCGGCAGAGTGTCTGCTGGTAATTTTCGATACTTTTGGTGTGCTCCCCATGCGGCAACACCAGCGCCTGCCACTCCCAGCCGGAGAGGGCGGCCTGCAGCCGGTTCCCGTAGAGGCCCCAGACGTTGTCGTCTGTCAGCACAAACGCACGGCGTCCGGTGTGCACGGCGGCGATCCGCTCGCCCGCCTCCTGCAGCACTCCCCCGCCGATCAGGATGTCGTAAGTGTGTCCCGTCAGCCGCACCGACAGCGTTTTCACACCGGCTCACCGCCCTTTCCGCCGCCAATCGCGCGGCCCTTGCAATGTCTACCGATTTGCTCTGGAATATGTGCTTCATCTTATCACGTTTTGCCGCAAGAATCAAGGGTTTTGGGCAGAAACAGATAAATTTATACTTTAAAGCGTCAAATCGCTAAATTCATTGGGCATTTTGCCGGCCGCCGCTTGACAGCCCGGCTCCGGTATGCTACAATGATGTCCGTTTCCGACGGGGGAACGGCCTCCTTTTTCGATGTAGGGGAACCCGCCGGTTTCCCTGTGGAAAGGGAGAGGGGCGTGGCGGCGTGACAGCACACCGCTCCTTTCACTCGCTGGTGTATGCTCCCCGACTGAGCTACACCGCTCCTTTCACTCGCTGGTGTAGCTCAGTCGGTAGAGCAGCTGATTTGTAATCAGCAGGTCGGGGGT
>DXWE01000085.1 GCA_019417045.1 Oscillospiraceae bacterium | reverse complement strand
GCTGTGAGGTGGTCGTCTGCGCGCCGGGGCTCGCCACCTTCAGCGACAGTACCGCCGCATTCGGCGGCAACCCGCTGACCTTCGGCGCGGGAACGGTCTCCCCGCTGCTGATGCCCGCCTCTCTTGGAAATAAGCTCACGGTCGGCAGCGAGACACTCACCAGCCCTCAAAACCACCCGTACGAGGCCGTACAGATGGCCTATTCCCAGATCCGCACCCGGGTGCAGCTGATGGATACGGCCGCGCAGCCGGCGCTGCTGCCGTTTTTGCAGGCTTACGACTATACCGCCTCGCAGATTGCAGCGCAGATCCAGGCAGTGACGGAGCTGGCCGGACAGGACGCGCCATTTGTGCTGTATAACCCGACCGGCTCCTACGATTTTGCGGCACTGCAAACCCCATAACACATCCGACTAGGAGGGACCCGACATGGAAAAGACAACCAACCGGCTGGGCAGGCTGATCTCCCTGATCGGCGCGGTCCTGGGCATTGTGCTGTATCTCGGTACCTCACTGCTTCCCGCCGCGCTCGCCCAGACGCTGACCGCTGCCGCAGAGTCCGCCGTCTCTACCGCGATCCAGCTGGTGCTCGGTGAGGTCGCCGCCTTTGCGCAGACTGTCGCCGGATCCCTGCTGGAGGCGCTCGGCGGGATTTTGCTTGCGCTGCTCGTGTGGAACCGGCTGCGCCTGTCGTCATACGGGGCCTTCCGCAGCGTGATCCCCTCCTTTTTCCTGTGCGCAGTAGTGGCGGCGGCACGGGAGCTGTTGCAGCTGCCGATGTCCGGACGAGAGGCGTCGGTGATCGACTGGGCCATGTCGCTGGCAGGCGCGTTTGTGACGCTGTTGGCGGTGGTGGTTCTGTGCTGGTCGCTCGAGCATCTGCCAAAGCTCGTCAACCGTGAGACCATCAGCTATGTGGTGTTTGGGGTGCTCACCACGGTTGTCAATCTTGTCACCTATAACGCCTGCGCCGACTGGCTCGGGTGGAACACCGCGCTGAGCACCACCGTGGCCTGGGTCACAGCCGTTATTTTCGCCTATGTCGTGAATAAGCTGTTCGTGTTCCATAGCCACACCACCGGCCGGGCGGATTTCCTGCGGGAGATGGGGATGTTTTTCGGCGCGCGGGCGCTGACGTATGTCATCGACCTGCTTGGCATGATGCTGCTTGTGGATGTGCTGCACTGGCACGGCGGGCTGTCCAAGATCCTGACCAACATCCTGGTGCTCGTGCTCAACTATGTGTTCAGCAAGGTGTTCATTTTCCGAAAAAAGCTGCCGGAATCGGATTCCCCGTCAGAGGAATCCGATTCCGAGTCCTAAAATATTAGAAAAAAGCCGCCGGATCTGTTCCCGGCGGCTTTTGTATCAGGGCGCCAATTTTTCCGCAAAGGCGGCAATCCGCCGCAGCCGGTGGTTGACACCCGACCGGCTGAGCGGGGTGGAGAGCGCCTCTCCAAGCTCCCGCAGCGACAGATCCGGATTGTCCCGCCGCAGCTGCGCCAGTTCCCGCAGCTCCTCCGGCAGCTGTTGCAGCCCGCCGTGCTCCTCGATTTTGCGCACCGCCATAAGCTGCGCAGCCGCCGCTTCGACCGTGCGGTCGATATTGGCATTCTCGCAGTTCTGCACCCGGTTGACATTGTTGCGGATATCCTTGACCATCTGGATGTTCATCATCTCGAGCGAAGCCGCCGGCGCGCCGATCAGGGTCAGGCAGTCCTCGATCTGTTCGCTGTCCTTGAAATAGAGGACATTGTCCCCCTTGCGGCGGATCGGCCGGACGGTGAACCCCAGTTCCGACAGCAGCGTGTGGATATCCCGGCTGAGCCACAGAGTGGGCACGTTGAATTCCAGGTGATAGTCGCTGCTCGGGTTGCTCACCGCGCCACACGCGAGGAACGCGCCGCGCAGATAGGCCGCCGCGCAGGCCTCACAGTCCAGATTGCCGCGGTTGAGCCGCAGCGCCACCTCCGTGCCGGTGTGCCCAAACCGGCGCAGCACCCGGCCGCGCGCCCCCGGCGCCACCGACAGGATCGTAAACCCCGCATCCTGCCGGTCCGGCTCCGTCCCGCAGACCTCCTGCAGCAGCGACGTATACACCTGCGCCACCGCCGCATACTCCGTCTGCAACGAGATATCGCGGACGGAAAATCCCCGTCCGCACTCGAGCAGCCCATAGAGCAGCGCCGCGCGGCAGCAGGCCTTTTCGGGCAATTGCGCGGTCAACTCCTCTTTTACCTGGGAGGAAAAGGACATCCTGCCGCCTCCTTTACCGCCAATTTCACACGGGGTCGTCCCACCGGGCGCCAAGCAGCCGCACCTCCGGCTCGAGCGCCACTCCCGTCTGGTCCAGAACCCGACGGCGCACCTCTGCCGCCAGCGCGCGCACTTCGCGGCAGGTGGCCTGCCCGCGGTTGACCACAAACCCCGCGTGTTTTTCGCTCACCTGCGCGTCCCCCACGCGGAATCCCTTGAGGCCGCACTGTTCGATCAACGCCCCGGCGTACCCGCCGGGAGGCCGTTTGAAAAAGCTGCCGGCACTCGGGTATTCGAGCGGCTGTTTCTCCCGCCGCCGGCGCAAAAATTCCTCCATCCGGGCGGTGATGGCCGCCGGGTCGTCCGGCCGCAGGGAGAATACCGCCCGCAGCACCACGCCGCCTTCCTCCATCAGCGCGCTGTGCCGATAGGCAAACGCCATCCGCTCCGCCGGCCATTCCTCCACCGCACCCGCGGCGGTCAGCACGGTCACGGTGCGCACCACGTCCCGCAGCTCTCCACCGTACGCGCCCGCATTCATGAACACGCCGCCGCCCACCGTGCCGGGGATCCCGAAGGCAAATTCCAGTCCGGCCAGCCCCCGGTCACGCGCAAACCGGCAGAGCGACTTCAGCGCCAAGCCCGCCGGACAGACGATCTCCGTCGTCCCGCGCAAAACCGGCTGTTCCGCCGCATCCAGCCGGATTGCCACCCCGTCCAGCCCGTCGTCGCTGACCAGCAGGTTGGAGCCGTTGCCCAGCAGCAGCGTCGGCCGCCCTTCCTCCTTGCAGGCGTCGAGCAGCGCCGGCAGCGCGGCAGGCGGGGGGGTTATCAGCAGCGGCCCCGGCCCGCCGATCCTAAACGTCGTATAGGCGGACAGACGCGCCCCTTCCACCGTTTGACATCCCAGCTCCTGTGCCCGCTCTCTCAGCCGTGCGGCCATGCCGTCTCCTCCCGCCGTCTATGGTTTCAGGCCCCGAGATACGCGGCCCCGATGATCCCCGCGTCGTTGCCGAGCTGCGCCCGGCAGATGCGCGTCTGTCTCTCGCTGTTCTTGCTGTACCGCTCCCGCTCCACATATGCCTGCAGCGGCTTGAGCAGCGTGTCGCCCTCCTTGCTGATCGCGCCGCCGATGCACAACACCTCCGGCTGGAAGATGTTGATCATGTCGGTCAGCCCGCAGCCGATATAGCGAATATACTGGTCCACCACCTCTTTCGCCGTCGGGTCCCCCGCGCGCATCGCGTCGAACGAGGTGCGCCCATTGACCTCCTCGAGGGTTGGGGCCTCTTTCCACATCAGGCTCTCGGGATGCGCCTCCATCGCGCGCCGCGTCTGCCGGATCAGCCCGGTGACAGACGCATATGCCTCCCAGCACCCCTGTCTGCCGCAGCCGCAGGGCTCGCCGCCCATGACGATGACCGTGTGCCCCAGTTCCCCGGCGGCGTAGTTCATCCCGCCATAGATCTTCCCGTCGATGATGATCCCGCCGCCGACACCGGTGCCAAGCGTGACACAGATACAGTCTTTTGTCCCTTTGCCCGCGCCCGCGAGCGCCTCCCCGTAGGCGGCGGCGTTCGCGTCGTTTTCAATGTGCACCGGCTTGCCGAGCAGCCGGCCGAGCTTGTCGCACACCGGCTCGTTGTTAAACCCGAGGTTGCAGGAATACTCGACCGCGCCGGTCTCCTGGTTGCAGGTGCCGGGGCTGCCGACTCCCACTCCCGCGACCTCCTCCATCGTGACTCCCGAGCCGGCGTTCCCCACCGCCTCTTTTGCCATACGTGCCATATCCGCGATGATCTCGTCGGCCGGGCGCGGCAGCGCGGTCGGGCAGGCGGCCGTCCCCACAATGCGGTAGTTCTCGTCCACCACACCCGCCTTGATAAACGTGCCGCCGAGATCAATTCCGATTCTGTACATGGTTGTGTCGTCCTTTCCTGCTGTAATTAAAATTTATCCCATTCCGCCTGCATGCTGGGGGTCGGGAGCCCATCGGTCATCCCGAGATTCTTCATCAGCTCCTGCGCGGCGTTATAGCCCATCTTCTTCTGCCGGTTGTTCATGGCTGCCACCTCGGTGATAATCGCCAGGTTTCGGCCCGGTTTGATCGGAATCGTCACCTGCGGCACGGTGATCCCGAGGATCTCCATATATTCGTTCTCCAGCCCCATCCGGTCATAGGTATTCTCCGGTGACCACGCCTCCAGTTTGATGGCCATGTCGATCTTCTCGGTCAGCTTGACCGCGCCCATACCGAAGATGCGGCGCGCATTGACGATCCCGACGCCGCGCAGCTCGATAAAGTGGCGGATATTGTCCGGTGCGGTGCCGACCAGCGTCTTGTTCGACACCCGGCGGATCTCCACCGCGTCGTCCGCGATCAGCCGATGCCCCCGCTTGACCAGCTCGATTGCGGTCTCGCTCTTGCCGATCCCACTGTCCCCGAGCAGTAGTACCCCTTCCCCATATACCTCGACCAGCACGCCGTGCCGGGTCACACGCGGCGCGAGCTGTACGTTGAGATAGGCGATCAGTGCCGCCATGCAGGAGGAGGTGCTGTCCCCCGACTGCAACAGCGGTACACCGTATTGCTCGCACAGGGATTTGAGCTCCGGATAGATCTCCAGATTGCGTGTGACCAGGATCGCGACCGGCATTTGGGAGACGAGCCCCTCCAGCCGCTTTTCCCGGACCTTCAACGTCAGATCGGACAAAAACCCGAATTCACTCTTCCCCAGGATCTGGATCCGATCGTTGTCAAAATACTCGAAAAACCCGCTGAGCGCCAGCCCCGGCCGGTTGACCTCACAGCTCCCGACCAGGATCTCCTTGGCGTCGCACGGCAGGTAGATCTCCTGAAACCCCATCTCCTGGATGATCTCCGACAGGGGAACGGTAAACGTCTTTTCCATGCGCCACACCTCTTTAGTATTACACCGGGAAGAAAAATATGCTTTTCCCGCCGATCCCATTATACATGCTTTTGTCCGGTTTGTAAAATCTTTTTCACGCGGCGCCTCCCTCTTGATCGACAGAAAAAATGTGTGTATAATTGAGAGAGAAAAGCGGCACGAAAGGAGGCGGCGTATGTCACGGCTGCACATTGCCCAGTTCAACGACTCATTCCCCCCGATGATCGACGGTGTGGCACAGGTGGTCAAGAATTACGCCGCCGTGCTGCAGAAAAATCACTGCGATGTCACGGTGGTGACGCCGTCGTATAAAGATGTGGTGGACAACTATCCCTTTGAGGTGCACCGCTATTCTTCCCTGCCGGTGGAGAAAAAGCTCGGCTACCGCGCAGGATTTGCCTTTTCTCCGCTCACGATCCACCAGCTCCGGCAGCAGCATTTCGATTTGCTCCATATCCACGCGCCGTTTGCCTCCTCGGTGCTTGCGAACAATGTCAACCGGTTCCGCGACATTCCGACGGTGCTCACCTACCACACCAAATTCGATATCGATATCCGCAAGCGGCTGCATTCCCGCGGCGCTCAGGCGGTGGCACTGCGGTTTGTCCGGCACAATATCCAACAGGCGGACGAGGTGTGGGCGGTCACCAAAACCTGTATTCAGTCCCTGCGCGCTCTCGGCTACGAGGGGCCCTGCCGGGTGATGGAAAACGGCACGGATTTTGCCTATGGCAAGGCGCCGGCGGACACGGCACAGGCTTTGCGGGAGGCACATGGGCTACCCGAGGACTGTCCCATCTTCCTGTTTGTCGGGCGCATGATGTGGTATAAAAACACCAAGTTGATCCTCGATGCGGTCCATCTGGCCAAACGGCGCGGCCTGCCGTTTCGCCTGCTGATGGTGGGGGACGGGGTGGATTTGCAGGAGATCCGGGCGTATTCCGACAGCCTGGGGCTTAGCGAACAGGTCCGGTTCACCGGGCCCGTGTTCGACCGGGAACGCCTGCGCGCGTATTACACGCTTGCGGACCTGTTTTTGTTCCCCTCCACCTACGATACCTCCGGTATAGTCGTGAAGGAGGCGGCCGCATGTGAGTGTCCCGCACTGCTCATCCGCGGCAGCTGTGCTGCGGAGGGTGCCGTCAACCGGGTCAACGCCTTTCTGGCAGAGGAGACGCCGCTCTCCTGCGGGCAGGCGATTCTGGACGCCTGTGCCGACCGGGAGACGTTGCGGCAGGTGGGGAAAGCGGCCGGCGAACAGCTGTACCTGTCATGGGACACGGCAGTGGCGCGCGCCTTTGCCCGGTATGAGGAGATCCTGCACGGCGGCAAATAATTTTTGCAAAATCGGGAAAAATGGGAGTATCCCCCTTGATTTTTCCAAAAGGATTCTGTATAATGGGTGAGTCTCAGCAGAGACGCCGGTATGAGGAGAAGTCGCGTAGCCCGGTCGAGCGCGCACGATTGGAAATCGTGTAACCGTTACAAGCGGTTCGAGGGTTCGAATCCCTCCTTCTCCGCCATAATAGGAACATAAAAAAGATATGTTCCCGAAAAACCCCGATAAAAT
>DXWE01000084.1:5560-6784 GCA_019417045.1 Oscillospiraceae bacterium | reverse complement strand
CTGCAGGGAGATACGGACAAAGTCCCCCGCCAGCGGCGAGAGACCCTGTCTGCGAAACGTGCCGCGCGCACGGCACTCCACCACGCCGGACGCAGTCTCAACATAGTAGAATCCGCCGATCCCGCTGAGGATCCGGCCGGAAACCCCGTCTGCCATACCGCGCCCCTTCCCGTCAGTCGTCATGCCGGCGCGTGGTGGTCGTCGTATGGTCGTCGTCCGTGGGCGCCGCGACGTCCTGGTCATTCAGCGCCCCCTGCTTTGTGATCGAATAGGTACCCGTCAGCCCGTTCATGGCATATTCAATATACCGGATCCCCTCATTGGTGCCCGACACAAAGCTCTGGATCGTGACGGTATAGCTCTCCTTCTGTTCCGTAAAAGACAACGTGACCGAACGGATCACCGACGGCAGCAGCCCCTGCAGATCGGTGGTATACTGTGCGCCCACAGCCTCCCTGCCGTCAATATACACCTTCAGATCCACCGCCTGGTCGGTGCTGGGAAGCGTCACAACGACATTTGACACGTCCCGGTACCCCGAGCTGACCGTCAGGATCACCTCGGTGCCCGGCTGCTGCTGCGTGTTCGGGTCCGGGGTCTGGTTGATGACAATACCCGCCCCGTATTCGGGATGGTTGATCGTCACAATGTTCTCCTGGTTGACCACAAAGCCCTGTTCGGTCAGCTTGGCGATCGCGTCCGCCTGCGCGGCGCCCTCCACATTCGGCACCATTCTGTCCGGAACCGGCTCGCTGCCCGTGCTGACATAGACGTTGACCACCGAGCCCTCCGGCGCCTGGTCCGGATAGGAGGGATTGGTCTTCACCACATACCCGGCCGCCACCGTGTTGCTCGACACCCGCTGCACGCTGGGATTGAACCCCTTGGCCCGCAGCAGGGAGACCACCTTTTCCTCGGTATCCGTGGTGCTGACCTGCGGGATCTCCACCTGCTTCGGCCCGAGGCTGATGGTCAACGTCAGGGTCTTGGTGCCCGATTTGACCATCCTGTCCCCAATGGGATCCTGCCGGATTACCGTGCCCGCTGTCGCCTCATTGTTCTCATAGTTCACCTGCACCCGGACGAAATCCTTTAATTCGTCCGAACTGATCTCATTGTATACCCGGCCGATCAGGTTGGGGACGCGCACCTCGTTGCTCTCCGTGTTCAGCACTTTGGTCAGCACGATAAAGCCCACAAAGAGCAGCGCCACCACCACAAACG
>DXWE01000084.1:4509-5550 GCA_019417045.1 Oscillospiraceae bacterium | reverse complement strand
GCGTGCGGGGGCCGCGCTTCTCCTCCTCTTCCTCCTCTTCCGGCTCGGGCCGGGATTCGGATTTCATGTGGGTGATCGTCTCCACAAACCGGGTGGGCGTATCGTCCACAAAATACTTATACTCGAAATGGATGCTCGGGTTGCGCTTGAACTCATCGATGTCATAGAGCATCTCGGCCGCGGACTGGTACCGCTTCTCCGGATCCTTCTGCATGGCCTTGAGGGTGATCTCCTCCAGCCCCTCCGGGATCTCGGGATTGATCTCGCTCGGCTTTTTCGGCTGCGACTGCAGCTGCATGATCGCCACCGACACCGCGTTGTCCGCCTCAAACGGCAGCTTGCCGGTGAGCATCTCATACAGCATCACGCCGACCGAATAGATATCCGACTTCTCATCCGTCAGTGCGCCGCGCGCCTGCTCCGGGCTGATATAGTGCACCGACCCGATCGCCTTGTCCCCGAGCCCCGTGCGCACGTCGTTGCGCGAGAACCGCGCGATCCCGAAATCCGTCACCTTGATGGTGCCGTCCGACAGCAGCATGATGTTCTGCGGCTTGATGTCCCGGTGCACGATCCCCTTGTCGTGCGCGTGCTGTAACGCGCGCAGGATCTGCACGGTGAAATGCACCGCCTCTTTCCAGGTCACCTTCTGCTGCTCGATATACTCCTTGAGGGTGATCCCATCGATATATTCCATGACGATATACTGGAGGCGGTCGCCGAAGCTGACATCCAGTACCTTGACGATATTGGGATGGGACAAGATGGCGATGGCCTTGGATTCGTTGCGGAACCGGCGGGTGAACTCCTCGTTCGCGAGATACTCGTCCTTGAGGATCTTCACCGCCACCGTGCGGTCGTCGATACAGTCATGTGCCTTATAGACATAGGCCATACCGCCCACGCCGATAATCTCCTTGATCTCGTATCGGCCGTCCAGCCGCTTGCCAATGTATTTATCCATACTCTGCTCTCCCGTCTTTACAACCTGGTCTGCTGTCCCGGCGCCGTCATGCCAGCACGGCCACCGTGATATTATCG
>DXWE01000084.1:0-4499 GCA_019417045.1 Oscillospiraceae bacterium | reverse complement strand
CCCCCCGCCATGTTGGCCCTGCCGATCAGCCGGTCGGCAATCTCCTCGGGCGGGGTGGTTGTCACTGTGGTAAAGATATCCTCGGTGTCCACCATATTGGTCAGGCCGTCCGTGCACACGAGCAGGACCGCCCCCTCCGGGACGGCGATGTCATTGAGCTCGCACTCCACCGTCTCGTCCACACCGAGCGCACGGGTGATGAAGTGCTTTCGCGGATGATGGCGCGCCTCGCTCTCGCTGATCTGCCCGTTTTCCACCATCGCCTGCACCACCGAATGGTCGCGCGTCACCTGCTCGATCCCCTGCCTCGAGACGAGATACGCCCGGCTGTCGCCGATGTGGGCCACCACCCCGTCCCGGCCGGTCATCACAACCGCCACCACCGTGGTGCCCATGCCGCGCAGCTGCACATCCGCCATCGCCGCGTCGAACACCTCGACGTTGGCCGCCGCCACCGCGCTCTCCAGCAGATAGCGGACCGACTGGAGCGTCATCGTCTCGCGATAGGTTTCCGCGATCCGCTCAGCGATCACCCGCACGGCGATGGAACTCGCGACATTGCCGCCTTTGGCGCCGCCCATCCCGTCGCACACGACGGCGAACAGCGCCGTATCCGACAGCCGCCCGCAGATAAACGCGTCCTGATTGGACGATCGGGAACGTCCGATATCCGTCCTGCCGTATACCTGCATGCGCAGCCCCCCTTTCTCTGTATGTTCTCGCAGGCCCTCTCAAAAGGTCTCCGGATCCGGCACCTATTCGGCGGCCGGTTCCGACGACCGGCTCTTGCGCAACTGGCCGCACGAGGCGTGGATATCCGCCCCGAGCGTGCGCCGCACCGTCGCGTTGATACCGTTGTCCAGCAGCTGTTGCTGAAAAGACAGTAGCCGCGCCCGGCTGCTGCGGGTGTGGGTCTTGCCCGGCACGGGATTCGCCGGGATCAGGTTCACATGGCACAGCATCCCGCGCAACCGGCGTGCGAGCTCCTGTGCGCACGCGTCCGAGTCGTTGACCCCGTCGATCATCGCGTATTCAAACGAGACCCGCCGCCCGGTCTGGTCGGCATACCTGCCGCATATCTCCAGCAGCTCCTCGATCGGCCAGCGGCGCGCCACCGGCATCAGCTGCCGGCGGATCTGGTCGTTCGGCGCGTGCAGCGACACGGACAGCGTGAGCTGCCAGTCATACGCCATCAGGCGCTCGATCTGGTCCACCAGCCCACAGGTGGACAGCGACACGTGGCGCATGCCGATGTGTACGCCGCCCTCCTCCGCAAGCAGTTCCAAAAACCGCATGACATTGTCAAAATTATCGAGCGGCTCCCCCATCCCCATCAGTACGATCGAGGAGACGCGGATCCCGCGGTCGGCCTGCGCCGCCTCGATCTGCCCGATCATCTCCGCGGGCAGCAGGTTGCGCGAGAGGCCGTCCATCCCGGTTGCACAGAACGAGCAGCCCATCCGGCATCCCACCTGGGTGGACAGGCACTGCGACCAGCCGTGCTTATACTCCATCAAAACGGATTCCACCGTCTCCCCGTCCCCGAGCCGGAACAGGTATTTCACCGTCCCGTCGATCGACGAGACCAGCCGCCGCTCGATTCGCACAGGGGGAATCTCATAGATTTGCTCCAACTGCTCCCGCAGCGCCTGAGGCAGATTCAACATCTCCCGGAACGAGGACACACCCCGGTCCAGCCAGTCGTTCACCTGCCGGGCCCGGAAGGCCGGGAATCCCTCCGCCGTAAGCTGGGCAAGCCGTTCCTCCTTCGTCAGGCTCTTGATATCGATACGCGCCATGGGTCAGTCCTCTCTCTTATAAAAACCCGCGATGTAAAATCCATCCGTCCCGTGGATGTGCGGGAACAGGGTGATCTCGTGCGACGGGGCCGCAGACAGCTTTTCAAAACAGCCGATAAGCGGCAGGACCCGGGGCGAGAATTCCGGGTGCTCCCGCAGAAAGCGCGCCGTGATCTGCTCATTCTCGGCGGGGTGCAGTGTACAGGTGGAATACTGCAATATCCCGCCCGGACGGACCATCCAGGCGGCCTGTTCCAGAATCCGGTATTGCAGCGCCGGCAGCTCCCGTGCCGGATCGAGGGACTTGTAGCGGATCTCCGGCTTACGCCGGATCGCCCCGAGCCCCGAGCAGGGCACGTCGCACAGTACCCTGTCAAACGCGCCGCGCAGCGGCTCCGGACAGGGCTGCGCCGCGTCCCGCACAGCGGTTTGCAGGCAGGTGATCCCCAGAGAGCGCGCCCGCCTCTCCATCGTCTCGCACTTTTCCGGATAGAGGTCGCCGCTGAGAATCCGGCCGCGGTCCTCCATCCACTGGGCGGCGGTGAAGCTCTTGCCGCCCGGCGCCGCGCACACATCCGCCACCCGGTCGCCCGGCTGCGGGCACAGCGCCATCACGCAATATTGAGACGCACTGTCCTGATAATAGCATTTTTCCCCTAAAAATGCAAGTTTTTTCCATTCCGTCCCGGACGGAAGCGACAGACAGTCCGGCAGTTCCGGGTGGATTTCAAAGGAAATCCCGGCCTTTGAGAGCTCCCCCGCCAGGGCGGAGAGGGTGGTTTTCAGGGTATTCACCCGCAGCGTCTGGGGCGGGACGTCGTTCAGGCATTCCGCCAGGGAACGGGCGGCCTGCTCCCCATACGCCTCCCTCCACAGCCGCAGCAGCGGCAGCGGACAGGAGGTGCGGATCGACCAACCCTCGTCCCCCTCCGGGACTTCTTCCCACAGCGCCGTCTTCCGGCGCGAGAGCGCCCGGAGCACCGCGTTGATATATCCCGACGCCTGCCCCTGTCGTTTAGTTTTGGCAATTTTAACCGCTTCATTCACCGCGGCCGCATCCGGCACCTTTTCGAGAAACAAAATCTGATAGGCTCCCACCCGCAGGATCTCGAGCACCGTCGGATGCAGGCGCGACAGTTTGATCGAGCTGCACTTTGCCAGCAGAAAATCCAGCGTCAGCTCCCGTTCAAGCACTCCGTACACCAGCCGGGAGAGCAGCGCCCGGTCGGCGGGGGACAGCGACTCCCGTGTGAGCACATTGTCCAGCACGAGCTGGGAATACCCCTGTCTCTGATGGATTTGCAGCAATGCGCCGACCGCCAGCGCGCGGACGGTTTCCGGCATGGGCGGTCACGCCCCTTTCTAATGGAAATTCGGGTCTTCTGCGTCTGTCGCTCCTGTCTCGCGTCTCCCCGCGTGATCCCGCACCCGGTGGAAACCGGCGCCGTGTCATACGTCAGCCGATCACGGTGCCGGCTGGCAACGGGTGCCCGCGCAGGAAATCCGCGGCGGCCATGCGCCGCCCCCCCTCATACTGCACCTCGCACAGCTCAAGCGCCGTACCGCCGCCGCAGGCGACGACCAGCGGCGCAGCGCTGACTACCGTGCCGGGCGCCGCCGCGTTCCCCCCTGCGGCCACCCGGCTGCGATGGACCTTCAGGGTTTTACCGTCGAGCAGGCAGCTCGCGGACGGCCAGGGGTTGAGCCCCCGCACCTGATTGTGCAGCTGGGGGGCAGGTTTTGTAAAATCCAGCGGGCTGAGGGACTTATCCAGCATCGGCGCATAGCTGTCCCCCGTTTGGGGCTGCGGGGTGCGGGTCAGCGTGCCCGCCTCCAGTTCCCGCAGCGTGTCGGAGAGAGCCTGTGCGCCGTCTTCAGCGAGCAGCCCGTACAGCTCGCCGCTTGTCATGTCCTCCGGCACCGGCCGACGGACGACCTTGAGCATGTCACCGGTATCCAGTCCCGCATCCATCTGCATGGTCGTGACTCCCGCCTCGCGCTCCCCGTTGAGCACCGTCCACTGGATCGGCGCGGCGCCTCGATATTTCGGAAGCAGCGAGCCGTGTACGTTGATACAGCCGTACCGCGGCAGGTCGAGCAGACGCTGGGACAGGATGCGCCCATACGCCACCACTACCATCACGTCCGGCCGCATCACCGAGAGCCGCTCGTAAACCTCATCCGTCTTGAGCTTTTCCGGCTGGAAGACCGGCAGATTTTCTGTCAAAGCATATGCCTTTACAGGTGGAGGCGTCAAGAGATGTTTCCGGCCGACCGGCTTATCCGGCTGTGTCACGACGAGCGCCACCTCGTGCCCGTCCTGCAACAGTCGTTTCAAGCTGGGGACGGCAAACTCCGGGGTACCCATGAAGATGACGCGCATGCCCGTTTTCCTCCTTATACCGCTTATTTTCAGTCCTCCAGCTCACTCGGATCCAGCATACGGCTCGCCCGCTGCTTGAACAGGATGCCGTCGAGATGGTCCGTCTCGTGACACATGCACCGGGCCATCAGATCACTTCCTGTCAAGGTGAACTCCTTGCCATATCGGTCCTGTGCCTGCAGGGTACAGGTGGCGGGCCGATCGACCAGACCCCATTCCCCCGGGCTGGACAGGCATCCCTCTACCCCCTCCTGGTGCCCCTGCGGGTTGATAATTTTCGGGTTGACCGCCTCGATCACCCCGTCCCCGAGATCCAT
>DXWE01000083.1:3876-6820 GCA_019417045.1 Oscillospiraceae bacterium | reverse complement strand
CTCTATTACGATAAAACCCGCTTCCGCATGGGACAAAATGCCCCGCAAGCTGTAAAACATTATTGATTCAGTCCCCTTTTATACAGCATCTCGCGCAGGCGTGTTCCCGACGCCTGCGTATGGCAAATGGCAATCGCAAGCGCGTCTGCGGTGTCGTCCGGCTTTGGTACCTGCTGCAAATGCAGCAGGCGCCGCGTCATTTCCATTACCTGCGCTTTTTTTGCCTGTCCATAGCCGGTCACCGCTGTCTTTACCTGCAGCGGCGTGTACTCAAAGACCTCTACACCGTTTTTTTGCGCCGCCAATAAAATTACGCCCCTTGCCTGCGCTACATTGATCGCCGTCTTTTGATTGTTTTGAAAATAAAGCTTCTCAATTGCCATAAAATCAGGATGGCAGTCATCCATCACCTGCATCAGCCGGTCATAAATGCTTTGCAGCCGGACCCCAAACGGTTGCTGCGCCTGTGTGGTAATCGCACCGAAAGCAAGCGGCGTATGTCTGTTGTTGCTAAAATCCACCGCACCCCAGCCGACAATTGCATAACCAGGATCTATCCCTAAAACGACCAATCCCCGCAGCCTCCTTTAAAAAACGCGCCTGCATAATACTAACTTAAGATTATAGCACATAAGGGCTGTTCGGGCAACTAAAACGCTTTATTTTTATTATTTATAAACGATTCTTTTAAAAAAAGGGCTTGCTTTTTTTTGAACCTTTGGATATAATAAAACAGCAACCTTTCCGGACGCTTAGCTCAGCTGGTAGAGCATTCGCTTGACGTGCGAAGGGTCAGCGGTTCAAGTCCGTTAACGTCCACCACCAGGTAAGGGCCTGGAGCCGATTCGCGCTCCGGGCCTTTTGCTTTACACCCAATTCATGCCTGCGGCAGAGAGATCTTAAGTGACCAACTATCCCAGGTCTGCGGTGAACCATTCGCAAGAATTGTTCACCGCTTTTTTGTATCCCGGGACGCAAAAACGGCGGATTTCCCGTGAATAGGGGGGAGTATAAAGGGCATGGGGAACGGGGGTCGCTGCGCAGCTTGGGAAAACAGACGGCAGGCCGGATCGCCGGCCACTTCTCAATGTATGCACAAACCAGGGACGATGTCAGTGAGCATTTAAGATAAAGGGGGATGTTTGTGGATCGGCAGGAAGAGCGGTCGGATCCGGGTGACGGACAACGCCGGGCGGCTGGCGGAGGTGGCCTTCCCACAGGTGGCAAAGGACACGGTGGACCGCCGCCTGTTTGTGAACGAGCCCCTGCGCGGGCAGGGACTCGCACGGGAACTGTTGCGGCAGGCGGCCGGATCCGACGGGAGGAAACGCGGGTCATCCCCACTTGCTCGTATGCGGTACACTGGTTTGAGCGGCGTCGGGAACAGGCGGATCTCCTGTCGAAAAATTTCAAAAAATGACGTATATCCTGCCGCCGGCTGCGCATACTGTCCCTGTGGAAACGGCGAAACCGTTTCCCGATTCCACAAAAAAGAGGACAACTGCTCTATGGAAATGCCACTCGGACTCGGCATGGCACTGGTACACAACCAGCAGGCTATGATGCTGTACGCCGCCCTGACCGACAAGGAGCGGCAGGCGGTGATCGACGGTGCGAAACAGGTCCGTTCCTCGGCGGACATGCGTGCGTATGTGGATCAGTTGGCCAGCCGGAAAGGACAGGAGAAAACCGATGGGTGACAACCGGAAATACCGAAATCTGCACGAGCTGATGGACAACGACGCCGCTGCCATGGCGTTTTACAACAAGATGCCCGACTATGTGCAGGAGGCGATGCAGGAGCGTGCCGACGGCATCCAGTCGTTGCAGAGCATGCAGGCCTGTGCGGATCACATGACAAGGGGAGACGGCTGAGGCCGTCTGGGTCCCGTTCACCCGCTGCCGTGGCAGCGGGTGAAATTTTTTTGCAATGGGGGGTTGACAAGTGACGGAAATTCCCGTACAATGAGAAAAACCAGACAGGTAAACCGATGAGTGAGAAGAGTACCTCTTTTGGAAAGCTCACAGAGAGCCGCGGCGGGTGGAAAGCGGTAGCGGACGGAAGAGGGAATGGACTCACGAGGGCAGAACGAACGCGCCGGTGGCGTCAGTAGTAGCTGACGGGAACTTCACCCGTTATCAAGGAAGGGCCTGTGATCGCAGGCTGAGTGAGGGAGCGCCGGTAATTGGCGTTAACTTGGGTGGTACCGCAGAAGTTTTTGAGCTTTTGTCCCATGTGTGATGGGACAAGGGCTTTTTTTATACCCTGCCGACAAAAACGAAACGACAATCTCATGCGAAATTTGGAAAGGAGTGTTCACCATGGCCAACATCCCGTACAGACTGTATCTCTCTGAGGAGCAGATCCCGCAGCAGTGGTACAACCTCCGTGCCGATATGAAAGAGCAGCCGGAGCCGATGATAAACCCTGCTACGATGCAGCCCGCCACCGAGGAGGATCTCTACCCGGTGTTCTGCAAAGCGCTCGCGCATCAGGAGATGGATGCCACGACCCGGTATGTCGACATCCCGGAGGGGATCCGGGAGATGTACAAGGTCTACCGGCCGTCGCCGCTCTGCCGGGCGTATAACCTCGAAAAGGCGCTCGGCACCCCGGCAAAAATCTACTACAAATTCGAGGGGAACAACACCTCCGGCAGCCACAAGCTCAACTCTGCCATTGCACAGGCCTACTTTGCCAAGGAGCAGGGGCTGACCTCGCTGACCACCGAGACCGGCGCCGGGCAGTGGGGAACCGCGCTCGCCGAGGCGTGCGCCTACTACGGGATGGATCTGACCGTCTATATGGTGAAGGTCTCCTACGAACAGAAGCCCTACCGCAAGGCGGTGATCGAGACATTCGGGGCCAACATCATCCCGAGCCCGAGCAACACCACCCAGGCGGGCCGCGCGATCCTCGCGGCGGATCCGCACACCGGCGGCA
>DXWE01000083.1:0-3866 GCA_019417045.1 Oscillospiraceae bacterium | reverse complement strand
CTGTGCGATTTCCGAGGCGGTGGAGAAGGCCGTGACGACCGAGGGGTGCCGGTATGTGCTCGGTTCGGTGCTCAACCAGGTGCTGCTGCACCAGTCGGTGATCGGGCTGGAGGCCAAGACCGCGATGGAGATGCTCGACGAGTACCCGGATGTGGTGATCGGCTGTGCGGGCGGCGGGTCCAACCTCGGGGGGCTGATCGCGCCGTTCATGCGGGACAGACTGCTCGGGAAGACGAACACGCGGTTTGTCGCGGTGGAGCCCGCGTCCTGCCCGTCGCTCACGCGCGGGAAGTATGCCTATGACTTCTGCGACACCGGCAAGATCACCCCGCTGGCCAAGATGTACACCCTCGGCTGCGGGTTCCGCCCCTCTCCGAACCATGCGGGCGGGCTGCGGTATCACGGGATGTCCCCCATCCTCTCCAAGCTGTATCACGATGGCTACATGGAGGCGGTGTCGGTGGAGCAGACCAAAGTGTTTGAGGCGGCGACGCTGTTCGCCAGGGTGGAGACGATCCTCCCGGCGCCCGAGTCCGCCCACGCCATCCGCGCCGCGATCGACGAGGCGCTGCGGTGCAAGGAGACGGGCGAGCAGGAGACCATCCTCTTTGGCCTGACCGGCACAGGATACTTCGACATGTCCGCCTACATGGCCTATCAGGCGGGGCAGATGACCGACTATATCCCGACAGACGAAGAACTGGAAAAGGGGTTTGCCGGCCTGCCGCAGGTGCCGGGACAGGCATAAAGAGAGAAACGAGAGGAGCGGAAAATCCGCTCCTCTCGTCTTTTTATTTCTCACGGCAGCCGGGAGAGGGACAGAAAGCTGTCCCGCAGCGCCGGGTAGAGCTGCCGGTACAGCTGGTAGACCGGCTCGTACTGCGCCTGGCGCTGTGCGTCCGGCTGCTGCGGCGGGTTGACCTGCACCACCCGGCGGCAAGCCGCCTGTACCGACGGATACACCCCCGCGCCCACCCCGGCGAGCAGCGCCGCGCCGAGCGCGGGCCCCTCTTTCGAGACCGTGGTGCTCACCGGGCAGCCGAGCACATCCGCCAGCATCTGCCGCCACAGCGGGCTGGAACCACCGCCGCCGCAGGCGAGCATGGTTTCAAATACGACCCCCATTTCGCGCAGGATATCCAGATTCTGGCGCTGGGAATAGGTGACCCCTTCCATCACGGCGCGCAGGAGATCTGCCTTGGTGTGGATCGCGGAGAGACCAAAAAATACCCCCCGGCTGTTTTCGTCCAACAGCGGGCTGCGCTCCCCCATCAGATAGGGCAGATACAGCAGCCGATTTGCTCCGATTGGTATATTTTCTGCCTGTTTATCCAAAATGTAATAGGGATCCACCCCCATGCCGCGGGCGGTTTCCACCTCCGCGCCGCAAAACGTGTCCCGGAACCATTTGAGGGACAGGCCGGCCGCGAGCGTACAGCTCATGACCGTGTAGCAGCCGGGGACCGCATGGCAGAAGGTGTGCACCCGGCCCTGCGGGTCGATCGCGACCGTATCCGAATGGGCGAATACCACCCCGCTGGTGCCGATGGTGGTAAACGCTTTGCCGGTCTCCACGACGCCCGTGCCGACCGCGGCCGCCGCGTTGTCCCCCGCGCCGCCCACCACCGGCGTACCGGTCGCGAGCCCCGTCAGAGCGGCGGCTTGCGACGTCACGGTACCGGTGATCTCGGGGGATTCGTACAGTCGCGGCAGCAAGGCGGGGTCGATGTCCAAAAGGCGCAAAATCTCCTGAGACCAACAGCGGCGGGGGACGTCCAGCAGGTTGGTGCCGGAGGCGTCCGACACGTCGCCTGCAAACACGCCGGTCAGCCGGTAACGGATATAGTCCTTCGGGAGCAGGATGTGGGCGCAGCGGGCATAGAGTTCAGGCTCGTGTTTGCGCACCCACAGCAGCTTGCCGGCGGTGAACCCGGTCAGGGCAGGGTTCGCCGTGATCTCCACCAGCCGCTGCCGGCCGACGATCTCTGTGATCTCGGCGCACTCCTGCGAGGTGCGGCCGTCACACCACAGAATACAGGGGCGCAGTACCTCCCCCGCTTTGTCCACCAGCACGAGCCCGTGCATCTGGCCGGAGAGGCCGATCCCGCGGATCTCTTTTGCCGGAATGCCGCTGTCCGTGAGCACGCGCGCACAGGTGCGGCACACCGCCTGCCACCAGTCCTCCGGATCCTGTTCCGCCCAGCCGTTTTGTGGCTGGGACAGGGGGTATTCTTCCGTGGCGCTGGCGAGCACGCGGCCGTCCTCGTCGAACAGGACGGTCTTGGTGCCGGAGGTACCGATATCAATACCGAGCAGGGCGTTCATTCTCTTCACCGCTTTCATCAGAATTCTTGCATTTGGATTGATTGTAACGCCTTCCGGAAAAAAAGGCAAGACAAAATTGAGAAGAGTGGTGTTTGAAAAATGGACAACCGCCGAGGAGGCAGGTCGAGGTGGTGGAAACGGGGGCCAATCCGGGGTCAAAAACGGGGGTGGAAGAGCGCTGAACGGTCAGGCAGTGGGCCGACAAAACGGACCGGCCGCTCTGCACATGCAGAGCGGCCGGAACAGAATGGGACAGATTACTTTTTCAGCTCCAGGATCGCATCCTTCGATACATACGACGGCGCCACGCCCGGGTTGACCATGTACGCGCGGCGGTACCCGCTCATGATCTCCTCCCGGAAGCCGGGGCCCTCGAGGATAAAGGAGAGCACATTGTCCCCGTTGGGATCGATATAGCTGTCCGGGATATAGAAGTTCAGCTGCGGGCCGAGCACATCGTACAGCGCGAGCGGCTTGCCGTTGATGTACATGGTCACGTGCTCATCCGCCTCCATCGGGCCGATCGAGAGCGGCGCCGAGAAGCCCTTTGCCGGATGGTACTGGAAGTGGCGGCGGAACCACACGAGATGGCCCATCTTCGCCTGCACGACCAGCTTCTCCACATCGGGAGCAGTCTGCCAGCTTGTGTCGTCGTATCCGAGTGTGGTGAAGCCCGCGCGCATGCCGTCCAGCCCCTGCTGCACGCGGAAGCTCTCGAGCTTCTGCGAAATCTTGCGGCCATCCGCGTACTCGCCGTACAGCTCAAACGGGTGCATGATCCCGCTGAACTTCACGATCGCACCCTCGTGCGGGTGGGACTTGTTGTGGAACTCGTTGCAGTAGAGGATGGTCATGGTGTTGGAACCCGCATGGACAAACCGGGTGATCTCCCGGCCCTCGATCGAGCGGTTGCGAGTGCGGTAGGCCAGCTCCCCGTTGATATACAGCAGGAACCGGTCGACCGTGTTGTGCTCGAAATTCATATAGAGCTGCGCGGGCGCCTCGTCCAGTGTGAACTGGGTGCGGTACCAGTAGTAGCCGTGCTGGAAGAGGTCGGCTTCTTCCAGCGAGACCGGCTTTTCAAGCAGCCGCCAGGACGAATCGTCAAATGCGGGCGAAACCTCCGCGCTGTCCGCCCGGTATTTCCAGTCGGAGGTCCACTCGATCTCCGGACGGTTGAGGAAGGTCGCCGTCGAGAAGGAGGCGGTCTGCAATCCGGACGCCTCCGTCTTCAGCGGCAGCTTGTCGCCGTCCAGTGTCACGCAGCTAAAAGAAGCGCCGTCCGCCATCGGGAAGAACTGCACGCAGTCCTGCACGTTCTCCTTGATCTGCAGGGAGAGGGTGGCGGTGCCGTCCCGCTCGTCGATCTGTTTCAGGTAATAGGAATCATAGAACAGCACGCCGTTCTCGAGCTCCTCCACGCGGCCGTTCATCTCTTCATTGGTGAGCAGGAAGGTCACGTCCCCCGCCTTCACGATCTGCAGGTCGCCGTGGGTGTACCGCAGCACCGCGCCGTCCTTGCCGTCATACACCTGCACGTC
>DXWE01000082.1 GCA_019417045.1 Oscillospiraceae bacterium | reverse complement strand
AGTACAACATCTCGGTGTGCCTCGGCACCGCGTGCTATGTCAAGGGCTCGGGAGACATCTTCAAAAAGCTCAGCGAAAAGCTCGGGATCGGCTCGGGCGAATGCACGAAGGACGGCAAATTCCACCTGTCCGACTGCCGCTGTATCGGCGCGTGCGGCCTCGCTCCCGTGCTCACGGTGAACGACGACGTCTACGGCCGGCTGACGGTGGACGATGTGGACGGGATCCTCGCGAAGTACGGATTCTAAACCTTTTTACATAAGGGGGCGCGCGGCGTGAGGGAGCTGTCGCTGCATGTGCTGGATATCGCGCAGAATTCGATCGCGGCGGGGGCGTCGCTTGTCACCCTGTGGGTGGAGGAGCGCCCCGCGCAGGATCGGCTGGAGATCGGGGTGCAGGACAACGGCCGCGGCATGACGCCCGAGCAGCTCTCTGCGGTACGCGACCCGTTTTTCACCACCCGCACCACCCGGAAGGTGGGGATGGGGGTGCCGCTCTTCCGCATGGCGGCCGAGATGGCCGGCGGCGGGCTGACCATCGAGTCGGCAGTCGGCAGGGGCACCACGCTCATCGCGACCTTCCAGCTCTCCCATATCGACCGGGCGCCGCTCGGCGACATGGCCGGCACGGTGAGCGCGCTCATCCGGCTCAACCCCACGCTCGATTTTGTCTACCGCCACACCCGCGGCGGGGCCGGCTACACGCTGGACACGCGGGAGCTGCGGGAAGTGCTGGGCGGCGTGCCGCTCGACACGCCGGATGTGATCGGGTGGATCGAGGGGTATCTGGCAGAACACGAACAGGAGATGGAGGACGGGAACGCGGCGGCGGTACAGGAGCCGGCCGGCGGCGGCCCGTCCACAGATAAGGAGGACTTGGGATGAAGACATTGGCAGAGTTACAGGCGATCCGGGACAAGGCGCGCGCGCAGATGAACGTGCGCAACACGGACGAGGAACATACCACCCGGGTGATCGTCGGCATGGCGACCTGCGGGATCGCGGCGGGCGCGCGCCCGGTGCTGAACGCCCTGGTGGACGAGGTGGCAAAGCGCCATCTGGAGAACGTCGCCGTCACCCAGACCGGGTGCATCGGCATGTGCCAGTTCGAGCCGATCGTGGAGGTGCTCGAGCCGGGCAAGGAGAAGGTGACCTACGGCAAGGTGACCCCGGAGAAGGCCGCGCGCATCGTGGTCGACCATCTGGTCAACGGCCAGCCGGTGACCGAATACACCATCGGCCATCTGATGAAGGATTGAGGAAAGGAGCTTACCACACATGTATCGTTCCCATGTATTGATCTGCGGCGGTACCGGCTGCACCTCCTCCCACAGCGCGGAGATCATCGAGGCGATGAACCGGGAGATCAAGGCCAACGGGCTCGAGCAGGAGGTGCAGGTCGTGCGCACCGGCTGCTTCGGGCTGTGCGCGCTCGGCCCGATCATGATCGTCTACCCGGAGGGGTGCTTCTACTCCCGCGTGCAGGTGGAGGATGTGCCGGAGATCGTGTCCGAGCACCTGCTCAAGGGCCGCATTGTCAAGCGGCTGCTGTTCGATGAGACCGTGCAGGAGAACCAGGAGGACGTCAAGTCCCTCAAGGAGACCGACTTTTACAAAAAGCAGGTCCGGGTGGCGCTGCGCAACTGCGGCGTCATCAACCCGGAGTCGATTGAGGAGTACATCGCCTACGACGGCTACCAGGCGCTCGCGAAGTGCCTGACCGAATACACCCCGGAACAGGTGATCCAGATTATCACGGATTCCGGGCTGCGCGGGCGAGGCGGCGGCGGGTTCCCGACCGGCCGCAAGTGGGCGCTGTGCGCGCCGAACAAGGCCCCGCAGAAATACGTCGTGTGCAACGCGGACGAGGGCGACCCCGGCGCGTTCATGGACCGCTCGGTGCTCGAGGGCGACCCGCACTGCATCGTCGAGGCGATGGCGATCGCGGGCTACGCGATCGGCGCGACCAAGGGGTTTGTGTATGTGCGCGCGGAGTACCCGATCGCGGTGCGCCGGCTGCAGATCGCGATCGACCAGGCGCGCGAGAACGGGCTGCTCGGAAAGGACATCTTCGGGTCGGGGTTTGACTTCGACCTCGAGATCCGGCTCGGCGCCGGCGCGTTCGTGTGCGGCGAGGAGACCGCGCTGATGACCTCGATCGAGGGCAACCGCGGCGAGCCGCGGCCCCGCCCGCCCTATCCGGCGGTGAAGGGCCTCTACGGCATGCCGACCGTCGAGAACAACGTGGAGACCTTCGCCAACGTCCCTCAGATCATCCTGCGCGGCGCGGAGTGGTTCGCCTCGATGGGCACCGAGAAGTCCAAGGGCACGAAGGTGTTCGCGCTCGGCGGCAAGATCAAGCACACGGGGCTGGTGGAGATCCCGATGGGCACCACCCTGCGCGAGATCGTCGAGGAGATCGGCGGCGGCATCCCGAACGGCAAGAAGTTCAAGGCCGCGCAGACCGGCGGCCCGTCCGGCGGGTGTATCCCGGCCAGCCTGATCGACACCAAGATCGACTACGACAACCTGATCTCGCTCGGCTGCATGATGGGGTCCGGCGGGCTGATCGTCATGGACGAGGACACCTGCATGGTGGACATCGCGAAGTTCTTCCTCGAGTTCACGGTGGACGAATCCTGCGGCAAGTGCACCCCCTGCCGGGTGGGCACCAAGCGGCTGCTCGAGATGCTCGACAAGATCACCCGTGGCGAGGGCACCATGGAGGACCTCGACGCGATGACCGATCTGTGCAACTACATCAAGGCCAACTCCCTGTGCGGGCTCGGCCAGACCGCCCCGAACCCGGTGCTCTCCACCCTCCACTTCTTCCGCGACGAGTACGAGGCGCACGTGAAGGATAAGCGCTGCCCGGCGGGCGTGTGCAAGTCCCTCATGCACTATGAGATCGTGGCCGACAAGTGCAAGGGCTGCACCGCGTGCGCGCGCGTGTGCCCGGTCGGCGCCATCTCGGGCGCCGTGAAGCAGCCGCACGAGATCGACACCAAGGCGTGCATCAAGTGCGGGGCGTGCTTCGAGAAGTGCCGCTTCGGCGCGATTGTAAAAGTTTGAGGAAGGGGGTTGGGAAACGGCGTTTCCCAACCGCGGGTTTGCCTGTTCGGCCGCCGGCCGGACTGCCGGCTCCGCCGGCGCCGGCAAACGCCGCGTTTCCACATCCGATTGAATAGCAATGACGGAAAGGATTGATCACCAAACATGGAAATGGTCAATGTCAAAGTGAACGGCATCGCAGTCAGCGTGCCGAAGGGCTCCACCATCCTGGAGGCGGCCCGGTATGCCGGCGTGGAAATCCCCACTCTGTGCTTTCTGAAGGATATCAACGAGATCGGCGCCTGCCGCATCTGCGTGGTCGAGGCGACCGGCGCGCGCGGGCTGGTGACCGCGTGCGTCTACCCGGTGGCGGAGGGGATGGAGATCCAGACCAACTCCGCGAAGGTCCAGGAGGCCCGCAGGACCACGCTCGAGCTGATCCTCTCCACCCACGAGCGGAAGTGCCTGTCCTGCGTGCGCTCGACCAACTGCGAGCTGCAGAAGCTCTGCCGCGACTACGGGATCGAGGACGCCGGCCGGTTCGACGGGTTCCGCCCGCACTACGAGATCGACGACAGCGCCGCGCACCTCGTGCGGGACAACAACAAGTGCATCCTGTGCCGCCGCTGCGTGGCCGCGTGCAAGCAGCAGTTCGTGTCGGTGATCGGCGCGAACGACCGCGGGATCGACACGCACATCGCGTGCGCGTTTGAAAAGCCGCTGGACAGCACCCCCTGCATCTCCTGCGGGCAGTGCACCGCGGTGTGCCCGACCGGCGCGCTGGTCGAGAAGGACGACACCGATAAGGTCTGGGAGGCGCTCGCCGACCCGGAGAAGTACGTCGTGGTGCAGACCGCCCCGGCGGTGCGCGCCGCGCTCGGCGAGTCGTTCGGCATGCCGATCGGCACCAACGTGCAGGGCAAGATGGTGGCGGCGCTCCGCCGGCTCGGGTTTGACCGGGTGTTCGACACGGATTTCGGCGCGGACCTCACGATCGTCGAGGAGGCGCACGAGTTCATCGAGCGGGTGCAAAACGGCGGCGTGCTGCCGATGATCACCTCCTGCTCGCCCGGCTGGGTCAAGTTCGCGGAGTACTACTACCCCGACGAGCTCGACCACCTGTCCACCTGCAAGTCGCCGCACACGATGGTCGGCGCGGTGGTCAAGACGTATTTTGCGAAGAAGATGGGGCTTGACCCGCAGAACATCGTGGTCGTGTCGGTCATGCCGTGCACCGCCAAGAAGTTCGAGATCGGGCGGGACGACGAGGACGCGGCCGGCGTGCCGGACGTGGACGTGGTCATCACCACCCGCGAGCTCGCGCGCATGATCGACCGCGCGGGCATCCGCTTTACGCTGCTGCCGGACGAGGAGTTCGACGACCCGATGGGCGAGAACACCGGCGCGGCGGTCATCTTCGGCGCGACCGGCGGCGTGATGGAGGCGGCGCTGCGCACCGCCAACGACTGGCTGACCGGGAAGGACAACGAGAATGTCGATTTCCTCGAGGTGCGCGGCATGGACGGCCTCAAGGAGGCCACCTATCAGATCGCCGGCATGGAGGTCAAGGTGGCGGTCGCGAGCGGCGCGGCCATGGCGAACTACGTGATGTCCCGCATCGCGGACGGCACCGCCCCGTGGCATTTCGTGGAGATCATGGGCTGCCCGGGCGGCTGCGTCAACGGCGGCGGCCAGCCGATCCTGTCGGGTGCGGTGCGCAACACGGTGGACTACAGGTCCCTGCGCGCCAAGGCGCTCTACGACCAGGACGCCGGCATGAAGCTGCGCAAATCGCACAAGGCGCCGGGGATCCTCAAGCTGTATGAGGAATACTATACCGACGGGTTCGGCGGGCACCAGGCCCACCACGACCTGCACACCTCGTACGTCAAGCGGCAGCAGTACCGCTGAACGCCTTTTGCAACCACAGTGGCCACAGCCGTGCAAGCTGTGGCCGCTTGCGGTTTGTATCACGGACTTTCTTGACAAGGGAGAGAGGCATATGGACAACCAGATGGAATCGCTTTATCGGCTGTGGCGGGCGCGCGCGACCGAGGACCCGGATTTGACACACGAGCTGCAATCGATCGAAGGGGACGAGGAGCAGATCCGCGACCGGTTCTACTGCGATCTGCAGTTCGGCACCGGCGGGCTGCGCGGGGTGCTCGGCGCCGGCAGCAACCGCATGAACATCTACACCGTGCGCCGCGCGACGCAGGGGCTGTGTGACTATTTGAAGAACCGGTATGACACCGCCGCGGTCGCGATCTCGTTCGATTCCCGCCACAAGTCCGCGCTGTTCGCCCGCGAGGCGGCGAAGGTGCTCGCGGGCAACGGGATCACCGCGCACCTGATGGCGGAGCTCGAGCCGACGCCGGTGCTCTCCTTCGCGGTGCGGGAGCTCGGCTGCCAGGCGGGCATCATGATCACCGCGAGCCACAACCCCGCCAAATACAACGGCTACAAGTGCTACGGCGCGGACGGCTGCCAGATGACCGACCATGACGCCGCCGCCGTGACCGCCTGCATTGAGAGCGTGGACCTCTTCGACGGGGTGCAGGTGTGCGCGTATGACGAGGCGGCGCGGGACGGGCGGATCCAAACCGTGCCCGCGTCGGTGCTCGAGACGTATTACGAGAACGTCGCCGCGCAGCAGGTCAACCCCGGCGCCTGCCGGCAGACGCCGCTTAAGGTGGTGTACACGCCGCTCAACGGCACCGGCAACAAGCCGGTGCGCGAGATGCTGCGCCGCATCGGGGTGTCGGACGTCTCGGTGGTGCCGCAGCAGGAGCTGCCAAACGGCGATTTCCCCACCTGCCCCTATCCGAACCCCGAGATCCGGCAGAGCTTTGCATGCGCGCTGGAACTCGCCAAGACCGCGCAGCCCGACCTGCTGCTCGCGACCGACCCGGACTGCGACCGGGTGGGCATCGCGGTGAGGGACGGGGAGGACTACACCCTGATGACCGGCAACGAGGTCGGCTGCCTGCTGATGGAGTACATCCTCTCGAGCCTGCGCGCCCAGGGCAGGCTGCCGGAGAAACCGGTGATCGTGACCACCATCGTCACCTCCCGGCTGACCGCGCCGATCGCGAAGAAATACGGCTGCGAGCTGCGGCTGACCCTCACCGGGTTCAAGTATATCGGCGAGCAGATCGGATTGCTCGAGAAGGCGGGGGAGGCGGACCGCTACCTGCTCGGGTTCGAGGAGAGCTACGGGTATGAGCGCGGCAGTTATGTCCGCGACAAGGACGCGGTGGTCGCCTCGATGCTCATCTGCGAGATGGCCGCCTATTATAAGGCGCAGGGCAAAAGCCTGCTCGAGGTCATGCAGGCGCTCTACCGCGAGCACGGGTACTATGACCACAGCATGCTCAACATCGCGTTCGAGGGCGAGCAGGGCATGAAGGATATGGACGCGCTGATGACCCGGCTGCGCACCGAAGGGCTGCGGGAGATCGGCGGCGAAAAGGTGACCGTGTTCACCGACTACCAGACCCACCTGGAAAAGAACCTTGTCACCGGGGAGCAGACCACCCTCACCCTCCCGAGCTCCAACGTGCTCTCCTTCGCGCTCGAAAACGGCGCGGGGGTGATCGTGCGCCCGTCCGGCACCGAGCCGAAGATCAAGGCGTACATCACCGCCACCGGCAGGGACGAGGCGGCGGCCAGGGCGCTTTCTGACCGGCTGACCGACGCGACGAAGGCGCTGCTGCGGTGAGCGGCGCGGACAGGGCCGGCGAGGACAGAGGCGCCCAAGCGGTGAGCGGCATCGGCGGGGCCGGTGCCGGGAGCGGCGACAGGCATACAAACGGGGCCGGCGGGCTGCGGGGAACGGCGGGCGCCGGCTTCGCGGCGGATGCCGGTGGCG
>DXWE01000081.1 GCA_019417045.1 Oscillospiraceae bacterium | reverse complement strand
CTTCGGCACGCTCTCGGTGCCATAGGCAAGCGCCGCCACCGCCTGCGCGCCGCCGCACAGGAAGACCCGGTCGACCCCTGCGATGTACGCGGCGGCCAGCACGTCCGCGTTGAACCGGCCGTCTTTGGGCGGCGGGGTGACCATGACGATCTCCCTCACCCCCGCGATACGGGCGGGAATCGCGTTCATCAGCACGGAGGACGGATAGGCCGCCGTGCCGCCGGGCACGTAGATGCCCACGCGGTGCAGCCCGCGCACCCGCTGGCCGACGACGCTGCCGTCCGGCCGCTCGATCTGCCAGGTCTTCTGCAGTTGCTTTTCGTGGAACGTCCGGATGCTCTCGGCCGCGCGTTCCAGCGAGGCATACACAGATGCCTCGCACTGCTGCGCGAGCTCCTGCAGCTCGCCGCGGCCGATCTCCCGCAACGGCGCGTCCACCCCGTCAAACCGGCGGGTATACTCCCGCACCGCCTCGTCCCCGCCCGCTTTCACGGTCTCCAGAATCTCGGTCACCGCCGCGGTGACCCGCTGATCCACCTCGCCGCTGCGCGCCTCGAGCTGCCGCAGCAACTCGAATTCCCGCACGCCGTCGGTCTTCACAATTGTCAGCATTCCGATTCCTCCTGTACACGGCCATAGACAGACATCGATACCCCTTTGTCGTTGACAAGGATATCGGCCGGCAGACGGCACAGCACGCCCGTCACATACACGTCTCCCGCGGCACCGCTGATGTTGATCACCTGAATGAGATAGACCACCCAGACCCAGGAAGGCGGTACTAACAGGTTTAAGATCAACAGCACCACGCCCCACACCACGATCGGCGACAGGGCGATCACCAGATACGACCGCTTATCAAAGTAGGCCCGGTCGTTGCCGGCAAACGCATACAGCCCGGTAAACCCGAACCGGGGCCGTTGCTTGCTGTAATACCAGATTCCGATCCCATGTACCAGTTCGTGCAGGCACATATACAGCAATATACCGACCAGCAGGCAGCCCAGCCGCAGCCATAACGTGGCCAGTGACGAGATCCGCAGGCTCTCACGCGGCAGCGCCAGCCAGCCGATGGCGATCATCAGCAGAGCGACCACCAGCGACGCGCCATTGACCAGCAGCGCGAGCTTCTTGTCCTTCTGCAGGTCGATTTGCTTTATCAGCCCATATCCTGCCGGCAGTTCCAACGTATTCATAAGCACGCCTCCATCTGCGCGATCAGCGTTTCGATCTCGCGCTTGCGCAGCTTCATGCACGCCATGTTCACAATCAGCCGCGCGGACACCGGCTGCACATCCTCGATGATCTGCAGCCCGTTTTCTTTCAGGGTCGTCCCGGTCTCCACAATGTCCACAATGCCGTCGGACAGCCCCAGCAGCGGGGCGAGCTCCACCGACCCCTCGATCTTGATGATTCGCACGTCCATGCCCTTTTTGGCAAAATACGCCGCGGTGACGTTCGGGTACTTGGACGCAACCGTCTTCGCCGCGTATCCGCCGAAAAACGGCGTGTCTCCCGGGGCCGCGAGCGCGAACCGACACCGGCCAAACCCGAGATCCAGCACCTCATAAAAACTGCCGCCCATCTCGAGAATGGTATCCTTACCGACGACCCCGAGATCGCACACCCCGTGCTCCACATAGGTGATCACGTCCGCCGCCTTGGCGAGCACCACCTCGATCCCCTCCCCCAGCGGGAGGATCAGCCGCCGCCCCTTGTCCTTCACCGCGGCGGTGTCGAGTCCCATCCTGTCAAACAGCTCGACGGTCTTGCGTTCCAGCCGCCCTTTTGTCAGGGCAATCCGCAGCGGTCTCATACCGTCTCTCCTTCCACCGGCCGCACCTCGGGGATCCCGCGGCTTTGGGCATACGCCCGCGCCGCCTCCAGGGTGTCGAACACGCTCACTTCGCAATTTACACCTGTCCCGGTCAGCCGTTCCGCCTCCCGGATCGCGGCGGTCTCCTGCCCCGGCATGGCGTGCAGCAGCACATCCGGCGGGGCAGGCGGCGGCACAGCCCCCTTAGCGAGCAGCACCTGTGCCACGCTGTCCACGCTCAGCCCGAATCCCGTCGCGTCGTGCGGCGGCCCGAACTGTTCGAGCAGCCGGTCATACCGGCCACCGCTGACCACCGTCTCCCCGCTGCCCTCGACATATCCCCGGAAGGTCACACCGGTATAGTACTCCTGCCGGTGCACCATGCCCAGATCGATCATCACCTGGTCCCGCAGCCCGAGCGCGCACAGCGCCCGATACAGCTCGGAGAGATAGGTCAGCGCCGCGGTCGCCCGGCCATTGCCGCACAGCGAGGCCGCGGCGGCAAGCACCTCCTCCCCCCCGAACAGGCGGGGCAGGCGGCGGATCGCCTCGGCCGCAGGAGAGCGCGGCAACATGTCCAGCCGGTTGCCGAGTGCCGCATAGTTCTTATTTTCAATCAGCTCCCGGATCTCCGAGCGCGCCTCCTCCGGCGCGTCCAGCTCCTCCATCAGCGAGCGGAACACATCCGCGTGCCCGAGTTCCAGCCGGAACCCCTCCCCACAGCAGAGCTTGAGCGCCTGCGCGGCGAGCGCCAGAATCTCGAGATCCGCCCGCTGTCCGCCGGCGCCGAGCAGCTCGACCCCCATCTGGAACTCCTGGTCCCGGCGGCCGTACAGCCCGTGGTTCATGTGGTACACATCCTGCGCATAATACAGCCGTACCGGCCAGGTCGCGTGCTGCAGCCGAGTGGCCGCGAGCCGCGCGATCGGCATGGTGGAATCCGGGCGCAGCACCAGCAGCCGCCCGCGTGTATCGCAGAGCTTATAGAGACTCTCCGGCGGCACGGCCTCCATCGGGCCGACCACCGTGTCATAGAATTCCAGTCCCGGCGTCATCGCCTCACAGAACCCCCGCCGCTGGAACAGCGCCGCCAGCCGCTCCTCCAGCTGCCGCCGTACCACGCACTCCTCAAACAGCCGGTCGCGTGTGCCCGCCGGCGTTGTGTATACGCTCTTCTTCATGGCGCCTCCCGATACTTTAGTTTGCTAATGTGCTACTACGATATCATACGAATGGGCGTCCTGTCAAGTCCTTTCCCGCAGGAAATTCGCTTTGGGCGCCTGAAGCAGCGCCCGGTAGGCCCATTGGAAACCGCAGGCGCTTATCGCGCAGTCCCCAAAGGGAGACGGGCCGACGAAGCGGACCGATGGGCCGTCTTCTCGACGGGGCCCGAAAGGATCGGGGCAACTGCCGGCCCCCGCGGCGGACGGTCTCACAGCTCGAACAGCGATACCTGGCTGGTCTCGGGGAGATCGCCGAGTACCCCCATCTGCCGCAGCGATTCCATCACCGCCTTGGTCACACCGCTGCGGGTCTGCAAATCATCGCACGAGAAGAACGGTCCCTCTTTTCGGGCGTTCATCAGCCCTTCGGCCGCAGCCTCGCCGAGCCCCTTCACCCCGGTGAAGGGCATGCGGATCTTCCCGTCCTCCACCAGGAACTTGGTCGCATGGGAGCGATAGAGATCGATCGGCAAAAACTCCACCCCGCGCACCATCGCCTCATAGGCGATGTGCATGGTGTCCGCCTGCGCCTGTTCTTTGGCGCTCGCCTCCCGGCCACGGGCGCGGATCCCGTCGATCTGCTGCTTGACCACCGCTTTCCCCTTCTGCACCGGCTCGGCGTCGAAATCCTCCCCGCGCACGGTGAAGTAGGCGGCGTAGTATTCCACCGGATGGTATACCTTGAACCACGCGAGCCGCAGCGCGGCGATGATATACGCCGCCGCGTGGGCTTTCGGGAACATATATTTAATTTTCAGGCACGATTCAATATACCACTCGGGCACACCGTGCTCCCGCATGGCCGAAAAGTGCTCCTCAGTCAGCAGCTTGCGGCCGTTGCCCTTGCGCACAATCTCCATGATCTTGAACGCCATCTTGGGCTCGAGCCCCTTGTGCAGCAGATAGATCATGATATTGTCGCGCGTCCCGATCACGCTGGAAATCGTGCAGGTACCCGCCTTGATCAGGTCCTGCGCATTGCCGAGCCACACGTCGGTGCCGTGGGACAGGCCGGACACCTGCAAGAGGTCCGCAAAGCTCTGCGGCTTGCACTCCTGCAGCATCTGGCTGACAAACCCGGTGCCCATCTCGGGGATCGAGAGGGTGCCGATCGGGAAATCGATGTCCTCCTTGGTCACGCCGAGCGGCGCGGGCGAGGTGAACAGCTCATAGACCTTCTCATCCGACATTGGCACGTCCTTGATGCGGATCCCGGTGTATTCCTCGAGATACTTGCAGATGGTCGGCACATCATGGCCGAGGTTGTCGAGTTTTAAAATGGTATCGTGGATCGAGTGGAAGTCGAAGTGGGTGGTCAGCACGTCCGAATCCGATTTGTCCGCCGGGTGCTGGATCGGGGTGAAATCCTCCGCTTCAAACTCGTCCGGCACGACGACCATGCCGCCGGGATGCTGCCCGGTCGTCCGCTTGACCCCCGCGCAGCCGAGGGTCAGCCGGTTCATCTCCGCCGGTGTGAAGAGCAGCCCGCGCTCCTCGGCGTACCCGCGCACATACCCGTAAGCGGTCTTGTCCGCGAGCGTGCTGATCGTACCGGCCTTGAACACGTGGTTCTCGGCAAACAGGGATTCGGTGTATTTGTGGATCGCGGTCTGGTATTCTCCCGCGAAGTTGAGGTCGATATCCGGTGCCTTGTCCCCGTCGAACCCGAGGAAGGTCTCAAACGGGATCTCGTGTCCGTCCCGCCCGAGCGGCTGCCCGCAGCGGGGACAGTTTTTCTCCGGCAGGTCGAACCCGGACCCCACCGACCCGTCGGTGATGAATTCGGAATAGTGGCAGTGCTTGCAGAGATAGTGCGGGGGCAGCGGGTTGACCTCCGAGATCCCCGCCATGCTCGCGACAAACGACGAACCGACCGATCCCCGGGACCCCACCAGGTACCCGTGCTCCTCCGAGTAGTGCACGAGCTTCTGCGCGATCATGTACATGACCGCGAACCCGTGCTTGATGATGGCGGTCAGCTCCCGGTCGAGACGCGCGCGCACGATCTCGGGCAGCGGGTCGCCGTACAGCTCCTTGGCGCGGTTCCAGGTGATCTCCTGCAGCTGCTCGTCCGCGCCGTCCAGGTGCGGCGGATAGGTGCCGTCGGGGATCGGCTGGATGTTCTCGCACAGATCGACAATCCGGTTCGGCCCGTCGATCACCACCCGGCGGGCGGTCTCCTCCCCGAGATAGGCGAACTCTTTGAGCATCTCCTCGGTGGTGCGGAAATAGAGCGGCGGCTGGAGATCCGCGTCCGAAAACTTCTGCCCCGCCATCAGCACGCTGCGGTAGATCGCGTCCTCCGGATCGAGGAAATGCACGTCGCCGGTGGCGCAGACGGGTTTCCCCAGTTTTTCCCCGAGCCGCACGATCGTGCGGTTGAACTCCTCCAGCTGCCGCCGCTCCTGCACCAGCCCCTCGCGCAGCATGAATTCGTTGTTGCCGAGCGGCTGGATCTCCAGAAAATCATAGAACGAGGCGATGTCGCACAGCTCGCCCCACGATTTGCCCTCCCGCACCGCCTGGAACAGCTCCCCCTGCTCGCACGCGCTGCCGAACAGCAGGCCCTCGCGGTGCTCGAGCAGCTTGGTTTTTGTCACGCGCGGCTTGCCGTAAAACCCGTGCAGGTTCGACCAGGTGACGAGCTTGTAGAGATTTTTCAGCCCCACCGTATTCCGTGCGAACACGATGAAATGATAGGGCCGCACCTTCTTGATGTCCACCCCGGAGAGCAGCGTGTTGATCTCGGCTGTGCCGGTGATGCCGCGTCCGTCCCGCATATCCCGGATCAGGTGGGAGAAGATGTCCGCGAGCACCCGCGCGTCGTCGCATGCGCGGTGATGGTTGAAGGGCGGCAGCTTCAGGTGCTTGGCCACCGTGTCCAGCTTGTGGTTGCGCAGTCCCGGATAGAGCGCACGGCAGATCGGCACCGTGTCGATCGAGGTGAACGGGTACTCCATCCCGCTGCGCGCCGCCGCCTGCTTGATGAACCCGGTATCAAAGGACGCGTTGTGCGCGACCAGCACCCGGCAATCTCCGCAGAATGCGTAGAACTGCTCGAGCGCCTCCTTCTCCGCCGGCGCGTCCTTCACCATCTCGTCGCTGATCCCGGTCAGCTCGGTGATCTTCGCCGGGATCGGCATGCCGGGGTTGACAAAGATGTCGAACTCCTCTCCCACCTGGCCGTTTTGGAACCGCACCGCACCGATCTCGGTGATCCGGTCGGTCGCGGCGCTGAGCCCGGTGGTCTCGATATCAAAGACGATGAACTCCCCTTCGAGCGGCTGGGCCTCGCCCCCCTGCACCACCGGCACGCTGTCGTTGACGTAGTAGGCCTCCATGCCGTAGAGAACCTGGATCAGGGTTCCCTGTTTGGCCGCTTTTTTGGCGGCGTTCATCGCGTCCGGGAACGCCTGCACCACCCCGTGGTCGGTGATGGCGATCGCGCGGTGCCCCCATTTGGCCGCCCGCAGCACCAGTTCGTCCGTATTCACCACCGAATCCATCATGGACATCTTGGTGTGTGCGTGCAGCTCCACGCGTTTGTTCTCCGCGCGGTCCATCTTCTCATATTTGGCGACCACCGACACGGCTTTGGGGCGCATCAGGTTGCATTTTGCGTATTCGTCATAATCGTATGTACCCGTCACGAGCAGGCAGTCGCCGGCTTTCAGCGCGCCGACCGCCTCGAGCTTCGCGCTGTCCCGCCTGTGGTCGAGCCAGAGGGAAAGGGTGATCGAATTGGTGCGGTCGGTGATGTCGAGCGAATAGCGCGACTTGGTGCCGTCGCGGTTGGGGCGCTCCTCCACCCGGAATATCTCTCCCCACACGGTGTACACACTGCCGTCCGCCTCCAGCGTCTTCTGCGCCACCGGCGTCTCGCGGATCGGGCTGCCGAACAGCACCCGCGCGGTGTTGAGATAGACCGGCAGCCCGTCCGCCGGCGGGAGGG
>DXWE01000080.1 GCA_019417045.1 Oscillospiraceae bacterium | reverse complement strand
CCATACAGCCCCCCGCTCGCCCGCCGTATGAGTCTGCCGCTCGACTACAGCACACCGTCCGCCGCTCGCCTGCAACCCAGCAAAATGCCCCGCGAACTAAGTGTTCGCGGGGCTCTTTCCTGTTCCATTTACGATGCACTCAGCAGCGGCGTCGGGTTGATGCGCACACCGCCGCGGTACACCTCAAAGTGCAGGTGGTACCCGGTGCTGTAGCCCGTATTGCCCACCCGGGCGATGATCTGGCCCTGGGACACCAGATCCCCCTCCTCCACCAGGATGGAGGAGCAGTGCGCGTACCGGGTCATATAGCCGTTGCCATGGTCGATGAGGACATAATACCCCCATCCGGACCCCCAGAAATTGGTGCGGTTGACCTCGACCACCCGGCCGCCGTCCGCCGCCACGATCGGAGCGTTCTTGATACCGCCGCCCGAGAAGTCGATCCCGCTGTGGAATCGGCCGCCCGTATAGCCGTACGGATCGTAGATATTGTGGCAACTCGGGACCGGATAGATAAACTTGCCCGTCGCGATCCCGTCGCCTGCCACGCCGGACCCGCTGCCGATCTGGGCCGCGCCCTCCACTTCCACACGGGTGACAGGCTCCTTGACCACCTCGCTGTTCAGGATCTCGCGGCTCACCTCCACGCCGTCCACCGTGACGACGCTGGCCGTGATCTGCTCGATCCCCTCCTCGCCTTCCTCGCGGACATAATCGTCCCCGAGATACCGGTTTTCGTCCTTCACCACTTCCGTCTCGAAGGCGATCGGCTCCTCATACACGACCTGCCGGGCCACCTGCACACGCAGATACGTGCGCGCCTGCTGCACCACCAGCGTCTGGCCGCCGGCAAGGGAAGCGTCCTCCAGCAGCACCGGATTGAAGTCGTACAGGTCCGCAACCGTGATGTCGTTGGCGCGCGCAATGCTCTGCAGCGTGTCCCCCTCCTGCACGGTATACGTCTGCTGTTCGCTGACCCGCTGCGTCAGGCGGTCTTCAAACTCCTGCCTGTCCACCACAGCGGTAGCCGGATACAGCCCGTCCACAATCTCCACCGTGTCCACAAACGAGGCGGTCTCGATCCCCTCCCCCGTCTTGTGGCTCTCGAGCACGGCGTTTAACGCCTGTTCCATCTCGTGGCGGGAGCCGACCGCGCCCTCAAACTTGCCGTTGACGTACAGGCCGCTCACTTCGATCACATCGCTGCCATACGAGCGCAGGATCTTATCGCACACTGCGCTCTCGTCCAGCAGCTGGTTCTCGTTGACCAGCGCGATCGTCATTTTCGGGGTGCGCTCCACCGTAAAGGTGCTGTCCGCGCTGACGATCCGCTCCTCCGCCATGCTGGCGGCATTGTCGAACACCGACTCGTCCGACACATAGCCGAGCTCTTCGCCCATATATTCCAGCTGCAGGGCAAACGTCGCATTGCTCCAGTAGTTCAGGTTGATCACCAGCAGCACCGCCGCCGCAACCGGCGCCAGCAGGTTCAAGGCGGACTTGACCAGCTTCTGATGGCGGCGGACCGCCAGCGCCGGCAGCGACAATGCGGCCGGCACCACCCGCAGCGGATGCCTCTCATACGCCGCTTTCAGCCGGGCCTTGCCCAGCGGGAACCCGCTGCCGACCCGTTTGCACTCCTGCGCAAAGCGGCTCACATGGCGCACCACCAGGGTCGTCCACAGCCAGCGCAGCAGCCGCCCCCACGGGGCCAGTATCTTTTTCGCCCGGCGCCCCATCCGGCGAACCAGGCGGACAGCCGTCATGCCCGTATGATAACAGAGGGGATAGCCGATCCGCATCCACACACGTGTCACGGCATTCACCGTCCGTTTCCACCAGGCGCGTATAGTAGGCACTGTCCCCACCCCCTTTTTATCAGCACTGTTCCGGTTAAATTCATTGGATGTAAATGGTTACAGATTTGTAACATCTGTTATCTATTATACCGCATCGTTTCCAAAAAGCAACCCCATTGCCAAAAGTTTATACTTATCAAACAAAATAAAATGGTATATTCCGCGATTGATATGTATTATACACACAAATCAGCCTCCATTCTCGTGTTATATTTTCCCGCGTTTCCGATTTCTTCCTCGACACCAGACGACAAAACCGGGAGGCCGCGACAGGATTGCGGCCTCCCGGTGATCTCCCGTTTCACTCTTCCGATGTTTCCGAATATATCCCCCTTAAATTGCTGGAAAAGCCGCGATCCCCCGTGAGGTCGGGCAGGCCGGCGCGCCATGTGGCCCAAAACGTCCGGACCATCTGCGCCGCCTCATCGGCCGCCTCCTCATACAGCTCCGCATACGTCTGGCTGCTGGTCCTCTCCGGATCGTCGGGATAGTGCCATACGCGGCGGGCACGGTTGGCATAGTCCCAGTCGTCCGCCATGGCCGGCCGCAGCAGAGAAGAGGCCACATGCCCGCACATCGCCACTGTCTCCAGCGGGCGGAACACGAGCCGGCGGCGCAGCTGATGCGGGTCGTTCATGCACCGCATGGCCAGCCGCATATCCCCCACCGCCAATGCCGCGTGCCCGGGATCGGGTGGCAGCTCAAACAGGCGGTACAGCACCAGGGAGAGAAACCGCCCGATCGCCGCCTCCCGGCGGTCGTCCCGCGGGGGAAGTACCCGAGGCAGCGAAAAATCCGCCACAAAACGGCCGCTCTCCCACCGCAGGGTGAGGGTGTCGAGCGCGCTCTCGATTCGATAGTGATAGAAATTGGGCCGCCGGGCATACCGCGGCTGCTCCTCCTGCAATACCTGCTGCCAATAGAGCACAAACGGGTGGACGGTGCGGTCGAGCGCGTAATGGCACAGCCAGCCGGCCACCAGGCTCTGTCCCACCGCAGCCATCTGCGGGTCCCCCCGCATCACCGCCGCACAGGTGTCGAACAGCCAGCGGGGGCTGATATGGTGCAGGCGCAGCCCATAGCGCGCATAGGAGCGGCCGGGCTGCCACGGGAACACCCGGTGGAAATAGAGCAGGTCGGGGCCCTGTGCCCCCACCTGGACGATGGCGGCGTCCGCCGGCAGTGGTGCACCGTCCCGCTCCTGTTTCAGACGGGCGCACACGCGGCGGGCAAACAAATCATGGGCTATGACAGCAGGCATGGATCCGGTCTCCTCACAATTGACTTCCTATCAGTTCTGCGATCTCCCGTGCGGCGTCCGCCGGCGCACTCTCCCCCTCCGACGGCAGGTCCACGGTCACCCCGACCAGATAGCCGTTTTGATAGGAGAGCAGGGTCTGCACCTCCTCCGACCACCAGGCCCCTTCCCCGAGATCGGGCACCGATACCGCATCCCGGAACTGGCCGGACATCATGTCAAACGCCGCATAGGTGGTCTGCGACACGTCGATCTGCACGCTGTACTGGCTGTCCTGCGAGAGGAAATAGAGCTGCGTACCGTCTTCAAACACCTGGGGCGCCGAGAACGAAACGCCCGTGAGCTCCTCCATCTGTTCCGCACTCGCCAGCTCTTCGATCGAGAAGGGGAGCAGCTGCGGCTCGGTGCGGGACGCGGTCGGCTCGGGCTGTACCGTCGTCACAGCGGAAGAGGCGGGCCCTTCGCCCTCCCCGGCCAGCGCGCAGCCGCCTGGCAGGAGCAGAAGGCAAAGCCACAGCAGACACCCGACGACCCCGACCCGTTTCATGTGCATTTCCTCCCCGTATGGCATCCGGATTTCAAAGCGTAAATTCATTACTGTAGAGGATCCTGTCGACCGAGGAGACGAACAGATACGCCCGGTACCGCCCGCTCCTCTCGTCCCCGGCCAGGCGCAGGAAAACCGGCTCCTGATACGCGCTCAGGGAGATATCCTGCCGCAGGCCCACATTGGCCACCCAGAGATCCCCATCGGGGTCGTACCGCTGGATCCCCACCTCGGCCAGGACCTCCTGCTGTCCCAGCGATTCCGGCGCGTCCAGCGAGAGGCGCACCGCGCCATATCCCCCGTTTTCAACGACCTCCGCACGCAGGAAGCTGACGCTCAGCTGATCCCGCAGGTCGTCCGCCGACGGGACGGCCGGGGGATACACACCGCCCTGTACCGCCTCTCCCCATGACTCTTCGGGGACCCCGTCCACCGCGGCAACATCCTCCAGTGTGAACACATTCGAGAAATATTTTCTGCCGTTTGTATCGCGCAAAACCAGGCGGTACCGGCCATTTGCCAGCGTCCCGAAGGGCTGGAGATCCAGCGTCACCGTCTGATAGTCCTTGGCGCCGACCCGCAGTTCCTGCCCGTCCCCGCTGGTCTGTGGCAGTGTCTTCCAGCTGCCGTCCCTCTCGTACTGGAGTTCATAGCTTTGGAAAAAGCCTGTCTCCGTGTCCGTCAGATTCACCACGACAAACGGCATCGACGAGGCATAGGGAGAGAGCGCGGTCTCATAGGTGGAGACACGCAGGGGCGCCGGATCACCGCGCAGCGCATACGAGAGGATGATGGCCAGCAGACAGACCGCCACTACCATCCCCGAACCGATCCACAGTTTTTTCACGCTCTCGCCCCCCGTCGTCTGTGATATCCCTATTAGTATATCAATTTTGTTTCGGAAAAGCAACCTTTTCTCCGCTGGATTTTTGCCCCCACGCGCTGGCAGAATTTCCTTGCCATTTGGGGCAGAATATGCTATGGTAGCTGTGAAAAGGAGTGATTGGATTGAAGCTGTCCCGTGTACTGCGTATTCTGCTGGCGGCGGTCCTGATGTTTCTGCTGTTCTGGTTCATGCTGCCGCCGCTGAACCCCGTCAGCCCGGACTTCTGGATTTTTGTGCTGCTGTGTCTCGCCATCGTGTTTGTCACCAATCTCATCGGCGGGATCGAGATGCAGACGGTGGAGATGAACGGCGCGCCGGTACGCATACCGGCCTTCTTTAAGCGGAAAAAGGGGACGCCGCACAAGAAGAGCCCTGCCACCATCGTCGCCCTGATCGCGGGCGCGATCATCCTGCTGATGGCGCTGGCCTCCCTCATCGGCGCGCCGCTGTTCAACGCCTCGAAATACAAGGACCTGCTGGTGACCGAGCCGGGCGATTTTGCAACGGATGTGGCGGAGCTGAACATGAGCCAGATCCCGGTGGTGGACAAGGACACTGCGGAGCGGCTGGGGCTGCGCAAGCTCGGCGAAATGTCCGACCTGGTGTCCCAATTTGAAGTTGCGGACAACTATACCCAGATCAACTACCAGGGGACCCCGACCCGCGTCACACCGCTCGTGTACAGCGATATCATCAAGTGGTTCAACAACCAGTCTGCGGGCATCCCCGCCTATATCAGCGTCAATATGGTGACGCAGGAGACCACTCTGGTCCGGCTGGAGGAGGGGATCAAATATTCACAGAGCGAATATTTCCTGCGCAATATCGACCGGTACCTCCGGTTCCACTACCCGACCAAGATCTTCGACACGGTCTCGTTTGAAATCGATGAGGCCGGCACCCCCTTCTGGATCGCGCCGACCATCACCTACCGGATCGGCATCTGGAGCGGCCGGGACATCGACGGCGCGGTGCTGGTCAACGCGATCACCGGCGAGAGCCAGTATTATGCGCTCGAGCAGATCCCGACGTGGGTGGACCAGGTGTTCTTCTCCAACCTGGTGATTGACCAGCTCAATTATAACGGCAAATACCAGTCCGGGTTCTGGAACTCAATCTTCGGGCAGCGCGGCGTGTTGCAGACCACCACCGGATACAACTATATTGCGGTCGGGGACGACGTGTGCCTGTACACCGGCATGACCTCGGTGGTCAGCGACCAGTCGAACGTCGGGTTCGTGCTCGTGAACATGCGCACCAAGGAGACCAAATTCTATTCCGTCCCGGGCGCGGAGGAGGCCTCCGCCATGACCTCCGCCCAGGGACAGGTACAGCATCTCGGCTATACCGCCACCTTCCCCCTCCTGCTCAACGTGGCCGACCGGCCCACCTATTTCATGTCCCTCAAGGACGCGGCGGGGCTGGTGAAGATGTATGCGTTTGTGGACGTGGAGCAGTACCAGGTGGTCGGCACCGGTGCAACGGTGGCGGAGGCGCGCACCGCATATATGGAGAAACTCCAGGCGGATGAGAATATCCCGACCGGAGACGGCAACCAGGCCGCCGGCGTGATCTCCGAGATCCACGCGGTCGTGCTTGACGGCAACACCACCTACTATTTCCGGTTGGAGGGCGACGCGACGGTGTACACCGCACCTCTGTCCATCTCGCCGGAGCTGCCGTTCTTCCGGGCGGGTGACACGCTCACGCTCACCTATTACGACAGCGCCGACGGCACCCGGCAGGTCAACGGGATCGAGCGTGGCACGCCGGCGGGTAACGCGGCCGATGAGCCGGCCGACGAGTCCCCGGAGGGCAACCCGGCCGACAATCCGGCCGACAATTCCACTGGCGACCCGGCCGGCCAGACGGCCTCAGACGAGTCCACGCCCACAGCCGCCTGATCCCCTCTGACGCACAAGCAACCGCCCGCCGGAAACCGGCGGGCGGTTGTTCTGTGACTGCTCATTTTGTCCGGCCAGTCGTCCCGGAGGTTGCTCGCGGCAGGGCGGATGGGCGGGAGTGCCTGCGAAAAACGGTTGCCGACAGCGGACGCTCTGGCTGCGGATGCCTGTTCCAATCCAGGTGCTTTGGCGGACGCGGGCCGCTTTATGCAGGACAGAAGGCCAGGCCAGAGATACCATCGGGGGCCGGCGGCCGGGGAGATCCGCAGCTGGGGAGATCCGCAGCTGGGGAGATCCGCAGCTGGGGAGATCCGCGGCCGTACAGACAAAAGCCGGGCGGAACCATTCGGATCCGCCCGGCAAAACAATGCCTCTTATTTCATCATGCCGGCGACTTCTTCGGCGAAGTTGTCCTCCCGCTTTTGCAGGCCTTCGCCCTTTTCGTAGCGGACATAGTCCACCACTTTCATATTGCCGCCCGCGGCTTTCGCCTGGTTCTGCACATACTGCTCGACCGTGATATCGCCGTCCTTGACGAACGCCTGCTGCATCAGGCAGTTGTTCTCATAGAACTTGCTCATGCGGCCCTCGACCATCTTGTGGATGATCGCCTCCGGCTTGCCGGCGGCAGCGCTGGTGCGGGAGCGGGAGGTGCTGGTCACCCAGATCCAGAACGACCC
>DXWE01000008.1:30610-31678 GCA_019417045.1 Oscillospiraceae bacterium | reverse complement strand
CGCCGGCGAGCCCCACTACTTTTTTGACCATCTGATCCTCTCGGTCGGCGGCGAGGAGGCCATGGCGGTCAACCCCAAGAGCATGGACGAGGTGCCGGACTCCTGGGTTCGGGGCCTCTCCCTGCTGCACGAGCTGTACACCGCCGGGGCGTTTTCCAAGGACGCACTGTCCATTCCCGCCGACAGCGCCCGCACCTATTTTCTAAGCGGCGACGCCGGGATGTATCTGGACGGCTCGTGGTTCTCGGTGCCGTCCGACGGCACCGAGGGCGCACCGGTGACCGAAAAGGATGTGCAGCTTGTCCCGTTTCCCTCGTATACCGAGAGCGAGAACCAGCCCGGCACCCTGCTGTCCGGCTTTTCCTCCGGGTGGTATATCTCCCAAAAATGCTGGGAGGACGAGGCCAAACGCCAGGCGGCGATCGATTTTGTACTGTACAACACCTCCGATGAGGCGATCGGCGAATATGTGCTGACGGGCGGCGGGTTCCCGGCCTCCGATACCGCCGCGGTCGACGAGACGAAGCTCTCCGGGATCGGCAGACAATACGCTTCTCTGCTCGCCGCGGCGCCTGCAACCCCCACCGTTGCGCAGGACAACCTCCAAAAGGCGGCCTTTGAAATTTATCTGAAAAATGCTGCCCTGCTCGCCAAAGGGGAGATATCCTCCAGCGAACTGCTGGAAATGCTGGTAAAAGAGAACGCGAAATAACCGCGCATATATGTCGTCAACCGGTGGGGTGGGGCCTGACGCCCCGCCCCCGTTTGCGGTGCAAAGAAGGAGGAGAGGGAATTGGCCATACAACCGGCGCGCCGCGGAAGCCGCTCCCGGGCAGTGGCACGGATCTATCAGAAACGAGGGCCCGCTGCGGTCTGTATCCTGCCGGCCCTGCTGTTCCTGCTGCTCTTTCTGGTCTATCCGTTTGCACGCAATATCGTCGACTCGTTTTTTGAGATCCGGCAGCTGGGCGCTGCACCCGGGGACTATATCGGCTGGGAAAATTACCGGCAGCTGATCCCCGGACTCGAATTCACCGATCCCCAGATGATGACGGCGCTGCGCAATAC
>DXWE01000008.1:22812-30600 GCA_019417045.1 Oscillospiraceae bacterium | reverse complement strand
TGTTGCTGGTGGTGTGCGAGGTGGTGTTCCAGGTGGGAATCGCGCTGGTACTGGCGCTGATGGTCGACCGGATCCGGCGGGGAGCCACTGTATTCCGCACCCTGTTTTTCTTCCCGATCGTCGTGTCGGCCACCGCCCTCGGCCTGCTCTTCAACCTGCTGATCCTGCAAAACGGGCCGCTCAATCAGATTATCACTGCCCTCGGCGGGGAACCGGTCGTGTTTCGGGAGGAATACACCTTTTTGACCCTCGCGGTTCCGGTCATCTGGCAATACGTGGGATTCTATTTTGTCATTCTGGTCACCGGGCTGAACAACATCTCCGACGAGGTGAAAGAGGCCGCGCTGCTCGACGGGGCCACCGGCTGGCAGACCACCCGGTTCATCACCCTGCCGCTGCTCCGCGGTACCCTGGCCACCTGCGTCACCCTGTCCGTCACCGGGGCGCTGAAGGTCTTTGACATGCCCTGGGTGATGTTTCCGCCCTATTTCTCGGATGCTTACCTGACCGGGACGTATATGTATTACCAGGCGTTTGACGCGGGCAACGTGGACTACGCCGCCGCGATTGCCGTGTGTATCGTGTTTCTCGGAATCGTGCTGTCTCAGTTGAGCCGGCTGCTGTTCCGGGAGCGGCACGAGTAGGAGGGGATCCATGAAACCAGAACGTGCATTCCGAAAATTTACCCCCGCCCACATCCTGTTCTATCTGATCCTGACGCTCTGGGCGCTGACCACGGTATTTCCCTTTTTCTGGGTGGTGGTCAATTCCTTTAAGGACAAGTCTCTCATCCAGACCGACGCCTTTTCCCTACAATTCGAGGCCACTTTGGAAAATTATCACAAGGCCTTCACCCGGCCGCCGCAGAGCGTGTGGATGGCGTACGCGAACAGCCTGTTTATCTCCGGCCTGGTCACGGCCGGTGTCATTCTGCTCGCCGGCATGGCGTCCTTCGCGCTGGCGCGGTACCGGTTCCCGGGAAGGCGGGCGCTGTGGATCCTGGTGGTGGCCTGCCTGATGTTCCCGGTGTTCTCCACCATCCTCCCCGTGTACGAGATGATGGCGGGGCTCGGTCTTGTCAACACCCCCTGGAGCGTGATCCTGCCGCAGATCGCCGGCAACCTGTCGTTCGCCATTCTTCTGTTATCCGGGTATTTGCAGGGGATCCCGCTCGATCTGGAGGAAGCCGCTTTTCTGGAGGGGTGCGGCGTGCGGCAGGTGCTCTTCAAAATCGTGCTGCCGGTGTGCCGGCCCGCTCTGGCCACCGTCGGTATCTTCTCCTTCCTCTGGTCGTATAACGACCTGTTCACCCAGTTGTTTTTCCTGCGCAATCCCGAGCGGTGGACGATCACCATCTTTTTAAACGAGGTCGGTTCGCAGTTCGGCACGGACTACGGCATGATGTGCGCGGTGGTCACCCTCATCTTTGTGCCGGTCCTGCTCGTCTATCTGCTGCTGCAAAAAAACATTGTCCGGGGCCTGACGGCCGGCGCCATCAAAGGATAGCCGGGTTTTGCTCTTTGCGTGCCACTCCATTTGCCCCGGGATCCGGAAAAGGGCCCGCCCCCGCAAATAGACTGCGAGGGCGGGTTTTCTCCCATACAGCCGGTCCCGGGAACGCACGCCGTCCCGGAGCCGGAAAGGCTCTCTATCCGTTTTGTGACACGGTCTCCTGCAAGATCCAGCGGGCGTCGTTGCTGTTGATCTTCTCATCGCCGTTGCAGTCGGCCGCGGCCTTTTGCGTTTCGCTCAGCGTTATCAGGTTTACCGTCGCCTGCAGCACCAGCCGCGCGTCGCTGCTGTTGATACGTCCATCGTCATTCACGTCGCCCAGCTGGCCGGGCCCGGCGATCGGCTCCAGCATATCGATGGCGCCGCGCAGGGACTCGGTCAGCGTCACCACCTGCAGGGCGGTGGCGTCCGGATCGTTATACACCCGGATAGCGGACTCGAGCACCGCCACCAGGTTGACCCAGGTGTTCGGCAGCCAGCCCTCTTCGGTGTAGGTCTGCGCCTCTTCAATCAGCTTGCCGAGCTCGGTCTTGTCCGTCTGGCCCGGATCCGCCTCCAGGAGTGTCAGCTCGATGTAGTCGAAGTTGATCCAGTCCGCGCTGCCCATGTCTCCCGTCGCACCGGAGATCCAGATTTCGCTGGTCCCCGCGGGGAGATGGATCTCATACTCCGGGCACATCAGGGTGTCCCAGAACGCGCCTGCCGGCAGCTGCAGCCGCAGGTACTCGTCCGCGCTCTGGTCGTTCAGCCGGACATAGACGGTCGCGCCCGAGTCGGTACTGTAGGCCAGTGTCAGTTTATATATGCCGGCCAGCGTGGAATCCACGGTATATCTCATATACCGCACGTTCGACCAGTCGGCCGCGATATCCGACGCGGCGTGCACCGACGCGATCGGCACAAGGTCGCGCACAAACTTGCCGTTGGAGAAGTTGGCGTTTTCCTCCGTGTTGACGTACTGGCTGAGTCTTGCGTCCTCCGCCTCATACCGCACCACGCCGATGCCAACCAGCTCTTCCCGTGCCGCCTCCAGGGCTTTCAGTGCCCGGTTCACCGCCGACTGTTTCACGGCAGGATCCTGGTTCACCACCTCGGCGTCCGCAAGCGCCTCGGCAAACGGCGCCCAGGACTGCGGGGTAAAGGTCGCCTGGTCCAGCGCCCGCCCTTCGTCAATAGCCGCTTGCAGGGCGCTCTTGTCCACCGTCCGGAACGCGAGCTGATCCAACGCTTGTTCCAGCGCGGCAGCCGCATCGTCCGCCTGCTGCTGGGTCGCATCCTTGCGGCTCTTCACCCCCAGAGCGGTCGCAAGCGCCGCCTCCAGCTCGGCCCAGCTCTCGTCTGTATAGTCGTCCCCTTCCAGGAGGTTGGCCTCCTGGATCGCGGCGTTCAGCGCGGTCTTGTCCACCGCGCCCGAACCGAGGACATACAGGTCATCCAGCGCCGTGTACAGCGCTTTCGCCGCCTCGTACACCTCCAGATGGGTGGCCTTTTCGCTCTCCAGCACCGCCTGTGCATGTGCCTGAGCGGATTCCACCACCGCCCAGCTCTCGGACGAATACCGGGCCTGGTCGTGCAGCGACACCCGCCCGATCGCATCCTCCAGGCTGTCCTTTTGTACCGCACCGTCAAACAGCACATCGCGCACCCAGCCGTAGTATTCGCCCACGTCCAGCTTCGCAATCTTGCGGTCATACGTCCAGATTCCGCCGAGTTCCTGCTCGATATCGTCGAATTCCGTGAGCACCGCGCCCTTCATGCCGATGGACTGCTTGAGCCCCGCCGCAGTGTCCAGCTGATGGCGCACGCCCTCCACATATTCCGCTTTGGGAAGATCCTCCACGGGGATATAGTCGCGGTTGGTGTCCGGATCCCACACATGGCCGAGAACCGCCGAGTCCACCCCCGCCACCGAGCACTCGCCGCAGATGCGCACACGGGTGGCGCTCGGGTCGGCCCACGGGCCCGGATAGGAGTGGGTGTCCTTGATGTCGCCCGCCTCCACATCGTTCCAGCCGGACGCCGCCGTGACAAGCCGCGACGGGTCGAGTTCCTGTATGTCCTTGGTCAGCTGGATGGTCTCGGCGGCCGTATGCTGGCCCCAGCTCTCGTTATACAGAATCCAGTTCACGATGGACGGGTGGTTCCAATGGGAGGTGACCATGTTTTCCACCTGCGGCTGGAACTCCTCAAACGACATGCCGTTGTTGTTCGGCATATCCTGCCACACCATGATCCCCAGCTTGTCGCAGTAGTAGTACCAGCGCTTCGGGTTGACCTTGATGTGCAGCCGGATAAAGTTCATGCCGAGTTCCTTCTGAGCCTCAATATCCCAGCGGATCGCCTCGTCCGTCGGCGGGGTATAGAGGCTCTCCGGCCAATAGCTCTGGTCCAGGAAGCCCAGCGAGAAGATCTCCTCGTCGTTGAGGTAGATGCCCTGGATCGCGCCGTTGCTGTCTCTTTCTCCGGTGTCCTTCACCTCAATTATCCGCATCCCGAAGTAGCTCTTCACCGTGTCCACCACTTCGCCGCCCGACTTCATCGTCAGCGTGATATCGTACAAAAACGGCGTGTCCGGGCTCCACAGGTACAGCTCCTCCTCCGGAATCCCGATCGTGTGCCGCTCCCCGGTGCTCAGCCCCGTCTGCGTCACCACCGTCCTGTCTCCCGCCTTGATCTCCACATCCACCGTGGCTTCCCCGCTTCCCGCCTGCTCCACCGTCAGGCCCAGCGCGCTGTTGTCCACGTCCGTCTCCATCTTCAGCGATTCCATGTGCGTCGCCGATACCGGCTCCATCCACACCGTTCCCCAGATCCCCGACACCTGGTCAAAATAGATCCCCCCGGGGTTCTCCGTCTGCTTCCCGATCGTGTGCCCCGGCGCCGTCACGTCGTCGTACACCATCACCTTCAGCTCGTTCTCCCCCGGTTGCAGATACTCCGTGATATCCCCGCTGAACGCCGCATACCCGTCGTCGTTGTACATCGCCTTTTCCCCGTTGACGTACACCGTCGTCTGCCAGTCCGACGCCTCAAAGTGCAGGATGATCCGCGCATCCTTGTCCCATTCCTCCGGGATCGTGAACGTCCGCCCGTACCACGAATAGTCGTGGTGCTCCATGATCCCCGACAGCGCCGATTCGATCGGGTACGGCACCATGATCGTCTGCGAATATGTCTCCGGCTCCGCCGCCGTGCTTCCGCCCTGGTACGCCCACAGCCCGTTTAGGTTCATCCACTCCTCCCGCTCAAACTGCGGGTCCGGGTACTCGTCCAGCGGGATCGTGTACTCCCCGATCTCATCGTACCACTGCGTGGCGATGGACGGCTCCTTCTTCTCCCACGGCGCCGTCCCCTCTGTCGCGCCGACCCCGATCGTCCCGAATGCGGGCACGGCCCCCAACACCAGCGACAGCGCTAGCACCAGCGACAGCACTCTCTTCTTTCTCATCCTCTTCTCCATCCTCTCTGTAAACAATTGACTGGAACAATCTGCCAAGTTGTATTATATACCTATATACGAAAAAATCAATAGTAATAAATAATTTTTAGATAATTTGGTAAATTCAAAAGGATGTCCTTGTGCATTATTACGGATTTGCAAGTTTTCCTTTACTTTAGTCAAGTAATATGATACTATAACAAGGTGTTCTGAACCGTATTTTTAAAATGGGTGTAGGAGGAATCTCTCAATGAAAAAATGGATCTCTCTGCTGTGCGCGCTGGCCATGGTGTTTTCCCTGGCCGCCTGCTCCGGCTCGCCGGACAGCTCGACTCCCGACGACAGTACTCCCGCCGGGTCGGATGGGGCCGGCACTGCCGCCAAAACCACCTTTACCGTCGGATTTGACCAGAATTTCCCGCCCTTTGGCTACATCGGCGATGACGGGGAGTTCACCGGCTTTGACCTGGAGCTCGCCGCGGAAGTGGCCAAACGGCTGAACCTCGAGTTGAAGCTCCATCCGGTGGACTGGGACGCGAAGGACATGGAGCTCTCGAGCGGCGTGATCGACTGCATCTGGAACGGGTTCACGATCACCGGTCGGGAGGACGAGTACACCTGGAGCGACCCGTATATGGACAACAACCAGGTGTTTGTCACCACCACGGAGTCCGGGATTGCCAGTTTTGCGGATCTCAGCGGCAAGACGGTCGCGGTGCAGGTGGATTCCTCCGCCCAGAAGGCCCTCGACCAGGCGGAGAACGCCGAGCTGAAAGCCTCCTTCGGGAACCTGACCACGGTGCCGGACTACAACACCGCGTTCATGGATCTGGAGGCAGGCGCGGTCGACGCGATCGCGATGGACGAGGGCGTTGCGAAATACCAGATTGCCGGCCGCGGGGACGAGTTTGTGATCCTGGAGCAGGTACTGGCGCCCGAGCAGTACGCCATCGGCTTCAACAAGGGCAATACCGAGCTGCGCGATAAGGTGCAGGGGGCCCTGATGGAGATGGTGGAAGACGGCACGTTTGCCGAGATCTCGCAGAAGTGGTTTGGCCAGGACGTGTGTATCCTCGGCCAGTGACCCGGTAGGAACAGAACGAAGGGCAGGGCGCTGTGGCCGCAGCGCCTGCTTTTCTCTGTCCCGAAAGACGATCTTTCAACCGGAAAGGATAGGTGAGGCCGGTGAGCTTTTGGGTGATCCTCTCCAAGCTGTGGGAGGGTATGCTCGTATCCATGGCGATCTTTTCGCTGACCCTCGTGTTTTCTCTGCCGCTCGGGCTGCTTGTCTCCTTCGGCCGCATGGCCAAAAACCGGGTGGTCCGGCTGCTGTTTCAATTCTATATCTCTGTCATGCGCGGCACCCCGCTGATGTTGCAGCTGCTGGTGGTGTGCTACGCCCCCTATTATCTCTTCGATATCAAGATCAGCTCGTCATATAAGTTTATCGCGGTTATCATCGGATTTGTGTTGAATTACGCCGCGTATTTTGCAGAAATCTACCGCGGGGGCATCGAATCCATGCCGGTAGGGCAGTATGAGGCCAGCCGGGTGCTCGGGTATTCCCGGCCGCAGACCTTTTTCAAGATCATTCTGCCGCAGGTTATCAAGCGGATCCTGCCGCCGCTGACCAACGAGACCATCACGCTGGTCAAAGACACCTCCCTCGCGTTTGCGCTGTCGGTGGTGGAGATGTTTACGCAGGCCAAGGCACTCGCCGCCTCCCAGACGTCGATGGTGCCGTTTCTGGTGGCCGGAATCTTCTATTATGTCTTTAATCTGCTCGTTGCGTTCGTCATGGGACGGGTGGAAAAGAGACTGAGTTATTACAGCTGAGGAGGGCCGCCATGGATATTTTGGAAATCCGCCATCTGCGCAAGAGCTTTGGCGATCTGGAGGTCATCCACGATATTTCCCTCTGTGTACCGGAAGGGCAGGTTGTCGCGATCATCGGCCCGTCCGGCTCGGGGAAATCGACGCTGCTGCGCTGTGCCACCCTGTTGGAGACCATGGATTCCGGGGAATTGCTGTATCTCGGAGAACCGGCGGTGACGATGGACCCCTCTGGCAGGTCCGTTCCCGCCTCCGCCTCGAATCTCAGGCGGATCCGCAGCTATTTTGGGCTGGTGTTTCAAAGTTTTAACCTGTTTCCGCACTTCAACGTTCTGAAAAACGTGACCGACGCGCTGATCTCGGTGCAGAAAAAGGACAAACAGACCGCGCTTGCCATCGGCCGGTCGCTGCTGCAAAAGATGAACCTGGCGGATAAGGAGACCGCCTATCCCTGCCAGCTCTCGGGCGGACAGCAGCAGCGCGTTTCGATTGCCCGGGCGTTGGCGCTCAACCCCAAGATCCTGTTTTTCGACGAGCCCACCTCGGCGCTGGATCCCGAACTGACCGGCGAGATCTTAAAGGTCATCCGCTCGCTTGCCGCAGAACATATGACAATGGTCATCGTCACCCACGAGATCGCCTTTGCCCGCGACGTCGCGGACCGCGTGCTCTTTATGGACGGGGGGTATATTGTGGAAGAGGGGACGCCGGATGAGGTGATCAATCATCCCCAAAACGAGCGCACCCGGGCATTTTTAAGCCGATTTGGATAATAGAGATTTATTATTACAGTCCGTAAATGTGCCCTCCCTTGTTTGAAATGGCCATTCACAGCCGACAGGGGCTGCACAGGGGCAGATGCCGCAGGGGAGAGCCGGGCGTCGATGGAAGTCTTCTGCTCTTTCCCACCGATTCGCCGTGAATACAAAGAGAGGCGCTGTCAGCCGCAGCTGACAGCGCCTCTCCTACAATCCGGACACTTTACTGAAACGCCTCTTTCACCT
>DXWE01000008.1:16012-22802 GCA_019417045.1 Oscillospiraceae bacterium | reverse complement strand
CTTTCACCTTGTCAAAAAAGCTCTTGCGTTTCTGATAATTCCTGTCTCCCATTTTGGACTCCAATTCCTGCAACAGCCGTTTTTGTTCGGAGGTGAGGTTTTTCGGAATCTCAATCGTCACCCGCACCAGCTCGTCTCCGCGGCCGCGGCCGTTGATGTACGGGAACCCCTTACCACGCAGGCGGATCACGTCGCCCGGCTGGGTGCCCTCTTTGATGGTATAGTCCTCTTTGCCGTCCAGCGTCGGGATCGCGACCTCCGCCCCCAGCGCCGCCTGCGCATAGGTCAGCGGCAGGTCGCAGGTGATATCGTATCCCTCCCGCTCAAACACCGGGTGCGGCCGCACCGACACCTCCACCTGCAAATCTCCGGCCGGGCCCCCGTTTTTTCCGGCATTGCCCTTGCCGCGGATGGAGATGACCTGCCCATCATCGATGCCGGCCGGAATATTGATCCCCACTTTGACCCGGTTGCGCACCTGCCCGGCACCCTTACAGGTCGGACAGGGTGTGTCCACGACCCGGCCCGACCCGCCACAGCGGGAACAGGTTGTCTGGGTCTGGATCACGCCGAAGGGGGTGCGCTGCTGCTGGCGGATCTGGCCCGTCCCCTGACAGTCGGGGCAGGTTTTGGGAGAGGTGCCGGGCGCCGCGCCGGAGCCGTGGCAGGCCGGACAGCTCTCGATCAGGGAGACATCCACCTGCTTTTTGCAGCCGCGGGCCGATTCCTCAAAGGAAATGACCACGCTGGTACTCGCGTCCGCGCCGCGGCGCGGGGCATTCGGATTGGCACGCCGCCCGCCGCCGCCGAAGAAGGAGGAGAAGATATCGCCGAGATCGATGTCCATCCCGTCAAAGCCGCCGGTACCATAGGCCCCATAGCCGCCAGGCGCGCCCGCGCCGTAGTTCGGGTCCACACCCGCATGGCCGAACTGGTCGTACCGGGCCTTCTTCTGCGGGTCGGACAGCACTTCATAGGCCTCGTTGACCTCCTTGAAATGCTGTTCCGCCTCCTTGTCTCCCGGGTTCAGGTCGGGATGGTATTTTTTGGCCATCTGCCGATAGGCCTTTTTGATCTCGTCGTCCGACGCGCCCTTTTTGACGCCCAATACCTCATAATAGTCGCGTTTGTCGGCCACCGCTCAAGTCCAGTCCTTTCTGCAAAAATGGGGAACAACCGCCGCCCTCTTCACCGGCCTCCCCGCCAGTATCCAAACAGACACGGGCACATGCGCGGCAGACTGTCCCTGACAGCCGCCGCGCATGCGTGTGTCTCTGCATCAATGGACATCACCGTTGTAGTACTGTCCGTCCCCGTTTTGCCCCTCGGGAGCCGGGCCGCCCTCCGGCGCCGGACCCGCCGCGGCGCCGTCCTGCGGCGCGCTGGCCTGATACACCTTGGCCGAGACCTCATAAAACGCCTTCATCAGCGCCTCCTGGTCGGCCTTGATCTTCTCGTAATCCTCGCCTTTGAGCGTCTCCTTCAGGGTGTCGATCTTGCCTTGCAGGTTGCTCTTGTCCTCCTCGCTCAGCTTGTCGCCCAGCTCGGAGATCGCCTGCTCGCACTGGTACACAGCCTGGTCGCCGCTGTTGCGGATCTCCACATGCTCGCGGTTCTTCTTGTCCTCCGCCGCGTACTGCTCGGCCTCCTTCACCGCCTTTTCCACATCCTCCTTGGACATGTTGGTGCTTGCGGTGATGGTGATGTGCTGCTCTTTGCCGGTGCCGAGATCCTTCGCGCTGACGTTCACGATCCCGTTCGCATCGATATCAAAGGTCACCTCAATCTGCGGCACGCCGCGGCGCGCCGGGGCGATTCCGTCCAGATGGAACAGGCCAAGCGTCTTGTTGTCCTTCGCAAAATCGCGTTCGCCCTGCAGCACATGGATTTCCACCGACGGCTGGTTGTCTGCCGCGGTCGAGAAGATCTGGCTCTTTTTGGTCGGGATGGTGGTGTTGCGCTCGATGACCTTGGTCATCACGCCGCCCATCGTCTCCACGCCGAGGGAGAGGGGGGTGACGTCCAGCAGCAGCAGTCCCTTGACTTCGCCGCCCATGACGCCGCCCTGCAGCGCCGCGCCCATGGCCACGCACTCGTCCGGGTTGATGCCCTTGAACGGCTCCTTGCCCATGAAGTTCTTGATGGCCTCCTGCACCGCCGGGATCCGGGTGGAACCGCCCACCAGCAGCACCTTGTCGATCTGGGAGGCGGACAGGCCGCTGTCCTTGAGCGCCTGCTTGACCGGATTCATGGTGGCGTTGACCAGCTCGGAGGTCAGCTCGTTAAATTTCGCCCGGGTCAGGGTCATATCCAGGTGCTTCGGGCCGTTTGCGTCCGCGGTGATAAACGGCAGGTTGATGTTGCTGCTCGTGCTGCCGGAAAGCTCGATCTTCGCCTTCTCCGCCGCCTCGCGCAGGCGCTGCATGGCCATTTTATCGCCGCTGAGATTGATACCGGTCTCCGCTTTGAACCCGTCGATCAGCCAGTTTACGATCTTCTGATCGAAATCGTCGCCCCCGAGCCGGTTGTTGCCCGCGGTCGCGAGCACCTCCTGCACGCCGTCGCCCATCTCGATGATCGACACGTCAAACGTGCCGCCGCCGAGGTCATACACCATGATCTTCTGATCGCTTTCCTTGTCAATCCCATAGGCGAGCGCAGCCGCAGTCGGCTCGTTGATGATCCGCTTGACCTCGAGCCCCGCGATCTTGCCGGCGTCCTTGGTCGCCTGGCGCTGCGCATCCGTGAAATACGCCGGCACCGTGATGACCGCCTCGGTCACCTTGTCGCCGAGATAGCTCTCCGCGTCCTCCTTCAGCTTGCGGAGGATCATCGCGGAGATCTCCTGCGGGGTATAGGATTTGCCGTCGATTGTCACCTTATAGGCAGTGCCCATCTCCCGCTTGATCGAGGAGACGGTGCGGTCGGGGTTCGAGACCGCCTGCTGTTTCGCCACGCGGCCCACAATCCGCTCGCCGTCCTTCTTGAACGCCACCACCGACGGGGTGGTGCGGGCGCCCTCTGCGTTCGGAATGACCACCGCTTCGCCGCCCTCGATCACCGCCACACAGGAATTTGTCGTACCCAGGTCAATACCAATGATCTTTGCCATATCGATTACCTCCACATTTCTCTGTTATACTATCTATACCATATACAGGATATCCAGTGTCCTCCGTCTCTTTGAGGGTCCGCCTCAATTGGCCACCTTGACCATGGCCGGGCGCAGCACGCGTCCGTGCAGGGAATACCCGGTCTGCAGCACTTCCGTCACCGTATCGGGCTCCACGCCTTCCGCGTCCTCCCGCATCACCGCGTGGTGAATCTCCGGGTCGAACGGCTTGCCCTGCGCCTCGATTTCCTCCAGCCCCAATCCGTGCAGCGCCTCCTGCAACTGGCGGATCGTCATATCCACGCCGGTCTTATACTCGTGCCCCTCCGGCGCAGCGGCCGCCCGCACCAGATTGTCGAGCACCGGCAGCAGCGCCTTGAGCGTCTCACCCCGGGTAAACTCCCCCACCAGTTGCTTCTCCTGCTCGGTCCGGCGCTTGTAGTTCGCGTACTCCGCCAGCATCCGCTTATACAGATCCTCCTGCTCGTGCAGCTGGGTTTGCAGCGCCTCCAGATCCGAGAGCAGCTGATCTTTTGTCTCCCGTTTTTCCTTCTTTTTGGCCCCCGCGGGCGGGTCCTGCGGCGCGGGATCCGGCCCCGGATCCCGGTCCGGCTGCGCGGTCTCCTGTTTTTGCTTTTCCTCCATATCGGTTGCCCATCCTTTCCGGCCGACAGGCCCTTATTCTTCATCCTCTTCCAGCAGGCGGCCGAGCAGCCGGCCCACCACGTTTGCCACATATTCGAGTCGCGAGATGGCGGCCGCATAGTCCATCCGCTGCGGGCCGATCAGCCCCATTGTCCCGGTATCCCCCTGCCGGGGGGCATAGCGGGTCACGATCAGGCTGGAGCCGTTCAGCTCCGGCCGCAGGCTCTCGCTGCCGAGCACCACCCGTAGTCCGCCGGTGTGGGCGGCCAGCATGCCCACCAGCTGCTCCCGCTGGGACAAAAATCCGAGCAGCGACCGCGCGTTTTCCGGCGCGTAGTCCGGGTGCCGCAGCAGATTGAGCTGCCCGGAGAGCAGCACCTCCGCCTCAGCCGACGCCTGCACCAGTTCCAAAAAGGCGGTCAGCAGCGGCGCACATTGCAGGGCGTTCTCCCCCAGGGACAGCAGCAGCCCCTGTACATCTGCCAGCCCGATCGATGAGAGCGGCATGCCCACAAATGCGGCGGTCAGCGCATTTGCCATCTGCTCCAGCACATCCGGATCCACATCCTGCGGCAGCCGGCACACCCGGCTGCGCAGCACGCCGGAGCTCGTCATGAGCAGCAGCGCCACCGAACGGGACGAGACCGGCAGCAACGCTACCCGGCGCACACACGCCCCCTCCTTCAGCGGCGTCGTGGTCACTGCGGCATACCCGGTCGCCTCCGAGAGCACCTCCGAGGCGCTCTCCATCAGCTGTTCCGGATCTCCCGCCGACTTTTCCAGCACTGCGTCGATGTCCCGCCGGCTCTCCTCGGGCAGGGGACGGCGTCTCATCAATTTGTCAATATACAGCCGAAAGGCCTTTGCGGTGGGCACCCGGCCGGCAGACGTGTGCGGCTGTTCGAGATAGCCCAGGCTGCACAGCTCTGCCATCTCATTGCGTATGGTTGCGGACGACACCGCATTGTCCAGGCGCTGCACGAGTACCTTGGACCCGACCGGCTCCCCGGTGCGGATATAGTCCTCGATGATGGCGCAGAGTATCTTCTGCTTGCGCTCGCCCAATTCCACGGTGTCACTTCCCTTCTTGTTTGATGAGGTTAGCACTCATTTGCCAAGAGTGCTAACCTATCTATAATTTACCACTTGCCGCATACTCTGTCAATATGCAATTGTGAATGATTTGTAAAACCTGGAGCGAGAGTTCTCTTTTTATAGTCCCCGTGGGAATTAGCGTTCTACACAGTTTTATGGATTTAATTTTGTTTAATTTGCTATTTGACTTGCGGATTCCTCCGGAGATGTTCGTCGCTTTTACTTGTTGCAAATCCCGAAACTTCTGCTATAATGAGAGAAGCAGGGGAAAAGCGTTTGCGGAAAGGAGTGTTTTGTATGGCTGGCGTAGTCATCCATGATTTTGATTTTCAGAAACTGATTGATTTTGCCTCTACCGCGGAGGGTGAGGTGTATCTGGAGACGCCGGAAGGCGACGTGCTCAATCTGAAGAGCAAGCTGACCCAGCTGATTGCGCTGTCCTGTGTGATCAACGGCGGCAACATCGGCGAGGCCAAAGTGACCTGCACCAAACCGGAGGATGAATCCCGTCTGTTCCGGATGAACTTGTATCGCGACGCGAAATAAAACCTGCCAGCCGGCGAAAGTGCCGGCTGTTCGGTTTTCTCCTGCTATGGCTCCCATGTACTTAACAGCCGCTCGGGTCTCCCGGGCGGCTGTTTTTTTGGTGGGCCGCCTTGACGAATATCCCGTAAAAGCATATAGTAAAGAAGATAAGAGGGAAAAGGGGGGAGACCATGCCTGGAGTGGAGAGCTATCTGCCGTTTTGGCGGCAGCTGACCGCGCAGCAGCAGCGGCGCCTGAAGGAGGCTGCCGTCCTGCGGGAGGCGCCGGCGGGCACGGTGTTGCAGGGTGGCGCATCGGATTGTGCGGGGCTGTTCGTGGTTGTTCACGGGCAGCTGCGCGCCTTCCTGCTGTCCGAAGAAGGGCGGGAGATCACGCTGTACCGGCTGCTGGAGCGGGATATCTGTCTGCTCTCCGCCTCCTGTATGTTGCACAGTATCGAGTTTCCCGTTACCGTTTCAGCCGAGCTCCTGACGACGTTTTATCAGATCCCCACCCCGGTGTACGCGGCGCTGATGGCGGAGTCCGCCGCGGTGGCCAATTACACCAATGAACTGATGGCCATGCGATTCTCCGACGTGATGTGGCTGCTCGACCAGGTCTTATATAAACGGCTGGACTCCCGACTGGCCGCCTTTTTACTGGAGGAATCCTCCCTGTGCGGTTCTCTCACGCTGCATCTGACGCACGAGGATATCGCCCGCCATCTGGGAAGCGCGCGGGAGGTCATCACACGACTGCTGAAATATCTCCAGTCGGAAGGGCTGGTAACGGGGTCCCGCGGTGGTGTGACGATCCGCGACCCGGAGGGGCTCTCGGCGCTGGCTAGCGCAAGCCTGCGGTGAGGCGTTCGTGACTTCGTCACAGACGGTTCTTTCCTTTTCTCATATACTGGGAACAACACAAGAGAAAGGGGAATGAGACTTATGTCTGTTCTGTCTGTAGAATCCGTCAATCGCCAAGCCCTTCAGCAGGAGATCGCTTCCTCTCGGGTGCCCCTGTTGATCGATTTCTGGGCCCCCTGGTGCGGCCCCTGCCGGATGTTCGCCCCCACGATCGACCGGGTGGCCGCCTCACAGGCCGGCCGTGTCAAGGTGTTGAAGGTCAACATTGACGAGGAGCCGGAGCTGGCGCAGCAATTTGGGGTGATGAGCATTCCGACGCTGGTGCTGCTGAAAGAGGGGGCGGTTGCCGCCCGGTCGGTGGGTGTGCAGCCGGAGCAGGCGGTCCTGCGCATGCTGGAAAACTGAAACAGAAGTCCTACAATTAAGGAGTAAATGCACATGAAAGTGTTGATTGTCGGCGGCGTGGCCGGCGGCGCAACCGCCGCCGCCCGGCTGCGGCGGTTGGACGAACAGGCCGAGATCGTCATACTCGAACGCAGCGGGTACATCT
>DXWE01000008.1:0-16002 GCA_019417045.1 Oscillospiraceae bacterium | reverse complement strand
CCGTATTATATCGGCGGGGAGATCGCACAGCAGGAGGCGCTGACCCTGCAAACACCGGAGAGTTTCTGGCGGCGGTTTCGAATCGACGTGCGTGTACACGAGGAGGCGACCGCTCTGCACCCCGACCGCAAGACGGTCACTGTAACCCGGCTTGCCGACGGCAGCACCTATGAGGAATCCTATGACAAGCTGATCCTGTCTCCCGGTGCGCGGCCAATTCGGCCCTCCCTGCCTGGATTCGATGACGAGCGCATCTTCACCGTGCGCACGGTGGAGGACACGCTGCGGGTCCGGCAATATCTCACCGCCCATCATCCCCAAACAGCAGTGATTGCCGGCGGGGGATATATCGGTCTGGAGATGGCGGAAAACCTGTTGCGCGCCGGCGTGACCCCCACCATCGTGCAGCTGACCTCCCATGTGATGGACCCGCTGGATGCGGATATGGCGGCGCTCGTGCATGCCTATCTGGAGGAAAAGGGCGTGGCCGTGCGGTTACAACAGGGGGTAGAGGGCTGTTCTCCCCGGCCGGAGGGACTGCTTGTACGGCTGTCCGGCGGGGAGGATTTACCGGCCGACATGATGATTCTGGCGATGGGCGTTGTCCCCGATACCGGCCTTGCCCGGGACGCCGGGCTGGCTCTGGGACCCCGCGGGGCGATCCTGATCGATCAGCAGATGGCCACCAGTGTGCCGGATATCTATGCGGTGGGAGACGCCGTGGCCGTCAAGCAGATTCCCTCCGGGCAGACAGCGGTAGTCCCCCTTGCCGGGCCAGCCAACAAGCAGGGGCGTATCGTTGCAGATGTCCTGTGCGGTCGGCCGAGCAGGTATGATGGCTCACAGGGCACCTCCACTCTCAAGCTGTTCGACCTGACCATCGCCACCACCGGTCTCAGTGAGCAGGCCGCGCGGGAGGCACAGATTGCGTATGATACCGTCGTCACCTATTCCGCTTCCCATGCGACCTACTATCCCGGTGCCACCAACATGACGATCAAAACCCTGTTTTCCCCCTCCTCTGGCGCCATTCTCGGTGCACAGATCGTGGGATTTGATGGAGTAGACAAGCGGATTGACGTGCTCGCCACCGCGGTCCGTGCCGGGTTGACAGCGCACGATCTGACTGCCCTGGAGCTCGCCTATGCGCCGCCGTTTTCCTCTGCCAAAGATCCCGTCAATATGGTGGGTTTTGTCATTGAGAATATCCTGGACGGACTGGTAGAACAATACCATTGGCAGGATGTCGCTGCTTTGCCGCGCGACGGCAGTATCACGCTGCTCGACACCCGCACCGACGCCGAATACCGCGCAGGGCACCTCGACGGTGCGACACATATTCCACTGGACAATTTGCGTGACCGGATCGGGGAGCTGGACCCGGATCGGCCGGTCTATGTGTACTGTCAAAGCGGGCTGCGCAGTTATATCGCCTGCCGAATCCTGACTGCCGCCGGCTTTTCCTGCCGGCACCTGTCCGGCGGATACCGTTTTTACGCGCTGGTGCAGCAACATGTCGTTGATTTTACCCCCACAGGCCCCTGCGGGCTATCACAGAAAGGATGATTCCTAATGGCCACTTCTGAATCTCTGCAGTTTTATCGCTGTTCCCACTGCGGCAATATCGTCCAGATGATCGCGGCATCCGGCGTGCCGGTCGTCTGCTGCGGTGAGCCGATGGGCCGCCTGCTCGCCAATACGGTGGAGGCATCGCATGAAAAGCATGTCCCTGTCGTCCGGCGGGAGGGAGATGTGCTCCGGGTGGACGTCGGCAGCGCGCCACACCCCATGCTCGCGGAACACTTTATCGAGTGGATCGCCCTTCAGACCGACCGCGGTTTTTACCGCCGTCTGCTCTCCCCAGGGGAGGAGCCGCACGCCCAATTCACGCTCTTGGAGGAGACCCCGGTGGCGGTGTATGCCTATTGTAATCTGCATGGGCTGTGGAAGACTGCTTTCTGATGTGCTTTCTTGATAAAAGAAGAGAAGGAGACAGATGCCTGTCTCCTTCTCTTCTTTTCTGGTGGGCGTAAACGGACTCGAACCGCTGACCTCTTGCGTGTGAAGCAAGCGCTCTAACCAGCTGAGCTATACGCCCGCAAATGGTGACCCGAACGGGAATCGAACCCGTGTTACCGCCGTGAAAGGGCGGTGTCTTAACCGCTTGACCATCGGGCCAGCTGATCCCCCGAACGGGGGAGACCGCCAAAGCCCGGCGGCCGCATGGTAGCGGTAGTCGGATTTGAACCAACGACACTGCGGGTATGAACCGCATGCTCTAGCCAACTGAGCTATACCGCCATATACTGCGCCTCTTTAAAAGAGGCGAGATTTATTATATAGTATAGCCCGCGGCTTGTCAAGTCATAATTCTGAAGTTTTTACAATTCTTACCGCGCATGCCGCGGCGTGCGCGTGGCGAAATCCTCCGGTTCGAGCAGCTGCTGCTCCTTGCTCTCCAGCAGCCGCTTCCGCAGCCGCCAGATCCCCCACAGCACCAGCGCCGCGCTCGCCGCCACCACCAGTCCGCTGATCAAAAAGGCCAGCAGCACCTGGTCGGCCATCGAGGCGAACAGATCCCGGACATACAGCGGCGTCAGGTTCAGCCGCGCATAGGGACGGGAGAGGTAGAGATAGGCGGGAAGCGGCACGGTAATCAACAGCACGCTGATGAGTGCGTACACGATATACCGCATGCTGCGGTGCACAAACGGCTGCAGCTTCATCAGCAGCACCACCAGCCCGAGGGACAGGGCCACCGCGCCCACCATGGCGACCCACAGCAGCTTTCGGCCCATTTCCACCGCACCCGACACCGTGTACAAAAACGGGATGGTCGTATAATCCGTGTACTTGTCGCGACAATAGGTCGCCAGCGTCTGAAGCCCCTCCTCCGTCTCGGATGTGACCTCCATCCCCTGGGACAGGGCATAGGCTTCAAACGCCTGGTAGAAATCCGACTCCACCGTGGAGTACTGCGCCACGTACGGCTGACCCGCCCAGGCCGTGGTGACATAGGCTTTCAGCTCGTTTTCCACCATCGCCTTTGTCACCACGCCGTCAAATACCTCGGCGGGAATCCGGCTGGGCTCCCCGAGCGTGTGCAGCTCCTCCAACAGCGCCGCATACGCCTGCTCACACAGCCGGTCATCGATCTTTCCGGAGACGAAATGCGTCTGGAGCACGGTACACGCCAGGCTGGCGGAACTCACCAGCACGGTGAGGGAGAGAGCCAGTAAAAATGAAAACAGCAGGCAAATCCCCGTGCGCAGGATCTTCTGTTTCACCGCCGCTCACCTCGCTCTCAGTCGAAAACCACCTCCGGGCCGGAAATCTTGTCCGCATAGATGAACAGACGATATTGCCAGACGCCCAGATACTCAAACGGATAACACGTATATACGATCAGCTGTTCTTTGTCCTGCCGCAAAACCTGCGTGCTGAAATCGTCCTTGGAGATGATCTCTATCTTGTTGACCTGATACCGATAGGTTCCGTAGTTTGTCTCTGCGACAAAAATATCCCCCTCCTCCACATATTGGAGCAGGTTCATCTCGCGGTTGTTGTGCCCGGACAGCAGGATCGGCCGGCCAAATCCAAACGGCATGCTGCCATAATACTGCCCGGTCCCTTTTTTTAAAATGGCGGAACTGTCTCCCATATAGACATCGGTGCTCAGACCAATCCGGTCGAGCGACAGATGTGCATAGTGCGCCCCGTAATACGGGATCTCCACCGTGGACCCATCCACCGTCGGCTCATCCGTCTCCGGCGCACCGACAAAAATGGACCCGATCTGCTCCGTGTCTGTCTGCGGATCCTGGCCGGAGGAGACAAACAGATCCGCCAGTCCCAGATAGGGGGAAACCAGGGGCTCCAGGGCAATATAGGCGACAAAATAGAGAATACAGCAGAACAGGAGCGGCACACCCACGTATGCCGCTCCCCGTTTCAGCCTTGCGCTGCGTTTACTCATTTGGCGAAAAGCCTGTTCTTCTTCGCCACGATCACACCGCCCGCCAGCAGCACGACAACCGCTGCCGCAACCAGCACCAGCATGGTGGTGTCCGCACCCGTCACCTTCAGGACGGTCTCCGTCTTGGCGACCACATTGTTGTCCGCATCGGTGAACACCAGCGACTTGGAAGCCGAATCATAGGTGGCCGTCAGGCCCACCACTTCAGCCGCCTCCTGCGCGAGGGTCAGCAGCTGGCTCTTGACCTCATACGGCAGGTTCTGGATCGCCTCGGTAGACGCGGCGCCGTTCTCCACCACAAGATCAAAGCAGGCCTCAATCTTCTCCACAATCGTCGCGGTCTGCTCGGCAGTCAGGTCCACGCCGTCACGCATGAGATACGTCTGCACTTCATTCTGCAGATCCGCGGGGATCGCCACCGTCTTGCCGTCGATCGTCTCCGTCTTGGCGACAGCGTCCAGAATCTTCTGCTCGTTCTCATTGACATCGGTCGCGGCCAGAGCCGTGACGCCGAACGCCATTACCAGGACTACCGCCAGGACCATAGCCAACATCTTTTTCATTTTACCGACATCTCCATTTCCGGTTTACTGGTGAAACCATTATTTTTATGAACTGTTGGGGAAGCCCCTCCAAGTACCATTCACTATACTGTATTTTGCGCGATTTGTCAACGGGTTATTTTGCAATTTTTCAGCTTTTTGTTGCCGAAACATGCCCAAAGATTTCGATGCATCCGACAGGGCAGGAATCCGCGCATGCGCCACAGCCCACACACTTGCGCGGGTCGAGCGCGGCCAGGAAGCCCTCCACGTGGATGGCGTCATACTCGCAGACCTTCGCGCATTTCATACAGCCGATACAGCCGGTCGTGCACACCTTGCGGGTCTGTGCGCCCTTTTCGTGGCTATGGCAACGCACCACGCCGCGCGTGGACCCGGGCAGCAGGGCGATCAGACCCTTCGGGCAGGCCTTTTCGCACAGCCCGCAGCCGACACAGCGGTTGGGATCCACTCTCGCCAGCCCGTCCTCCACCGTGATACAGCCATAGGAGCAGGCCTTAGCACAGTCCCCATATCCGAGACATCCATACGCGCACGCCTTATCGCCGCCAAAAAACTGGCTTGCTGCCAGGCAGGTCGGCACTCCCTGATACTGCAACTTGTGGCCTGCCACTTCATTGCAGCCGCCGCAGCGTACCACCGCGGCCCTGACCTCCACCGCCGTCTCCTCCACGCCGAGCAGGGCGGCCAGCGACTTCGCCACCTGCTCGCCGCCGGGCGTGCACCGGTTGGCCGGCGCACCCTCGTGCGCCAGTGCCGCGGCATAGCCGTCGCACCCCGAATACCCGCACGCGCCGCAGTTGGCGCCCGGCAGAATCGCGCGCAGCTCCTCCGCCTTTTCGTCCCGCGGAACGGCGAACACCACCGAGCACACCGCCAGCACCAGCCCGAGCGCCAGGCCGATGGCGGCCACAATCACAATCGGAATCACAATCGACACACAACCGCCCCCTTACAGCCCAAACAGTCCCTGGAACCCGATGAAGGACAGGGATACGAGGGACGCGGACACGAGCGTGATCGGCAGCCCGCGAAGCCCCTGCGGGATCGGCGCGGTCTCCAGCCGTTCGCGCACCCCGGCGAACAGCACCATCGCGAGCAGGAATCCGAGCCCCGCGCCGAGCGCGTTCGCCAGAGACTGGCCGAATCCGTACCCGCTGTCGATGTTGAGAATCGTCACACCCAGCACCGCGCAGTTGGTGGTGATGAGCGGCAGATAGATCCCCAGCGACCGGTACAGCGGCGGTAAAAACCGCTTGAGCACGATCTCCACCAGCTGTACCAGCGCCGCGATAATCAGAATAAAGACGATCGTTTGCAGATATTCGAGTCCGTTGGGCACCAGCAAATAGGTATAGACCGGCCAGGTGGCCGCACTCGCCATCAGCATGACGAAAATCACCGCGCAGGACATGCCGAACGCGGAATTCAGCTTCTTGGAGACGCCGAGAAACGGGCAGATGCCGAGAAACTGCGAGAGCACAAAGTTATTGACCAGCAGCCCGCCGATCACGATCGCGAGAAACGACCCGTCAGTCATGCGCTTCGCCCCCCCTTCAGCTGGCAGGCGGACGCGTTCGGACAGCTGTCACACCCGAAGGTCTGCTTGGGCCGGAACCCTTTCTCCCATTTGGCAGAGAGCCTGTTCACCAGCCAGATCAGCATGCCGAACACGAAAAAACCGCCCGCCGGCGCGACAAAGATCGCGATGGGGGGGAGCAGACCGCCCTCCGGCCACCCGAACAGGGTGCCCGCGCCGAGCAGCTCGCGGATCCCGCCCATCAGCAGCAGTGCCGCCGTGAAGCCGACGCCCATCCCGAGCCCGTCAAGCGCGGACAGCCCCACGCTGTTTTTGCCGGCAAACGCCTCCGCGCGGCCGAGGATAATACAGTTGACCACGATCAGCGGCAGATAGATCCCGAGCGCCTCGTCGATCGCGGGCAGGAACGCCCCCACCAGCATCTGCACAATGGTGGTGAAGCCCGCGATAACCACGATATACGCGGGCAGCCGCACCTTATCCGGGATCAGCCTGCGCAGCAGGGAGATCACGATGTTTGAACACACCAGCACAAACGTCGCCGCCGCACCCATCCCGAGCCCGTTCACCGCAGCGGTGGTGATCGCGAGGGTGGGGCAGGTGCCGAGCACCAGCCGGAACACCGGGTTCTCCTTCACAATGCCCTTGGAAAAGGTCTGTGCATACCGGTTCATTCCACCGCGCCCCCTCTCACCGCCGCCTGATAATAGGTCATGGCCTGCTCTACTCCGCGTTTGATGCCGTCCGAGGTCTTGGTGGCGGTCGACGTGCCGTCCACCGCCTGGATTCCCGCCACGTCCGTCTGCCCCTTCAGCCGGTCGAGCAGCCCGTCCCCGACCACCTTGTCCACATAGCCGGCGGTCTCCTCGTTCTCCGTCACCACCACGCCGGACACCGCGCCGTCTGACGTGATGCCGGTCATCACGGTCAGCCCCGCGCTCTTGCCCGTGGTCACCACCGTGAACACGTACCCGACCGTCGCGCCGTCTTTGGTGCCAACATAGTACGTCACCTCATCCGTCTCCCAGGCCAGTGTCCGCGCTTCAAAGCTGTCCGCGTCCATCACCTGGCGGCGGGCGGCGTTGGCCTCTTCCTCCTGCCGCTTCTGGATCGCGGAGGTGGTCAGCGCGTTGGTGCCGGCGAGCGCCGCCGTGACGAGCCCCGCGATCAGCATGAGCGCGCCCGCGGCCGTGAAGATATCCCGCAGGGATTTCTTGCGGCTCTCAGTCATGACGCAGCCACCTCCTCCTGCTGCCGAACGGCTGCGGCCGGGTCACCCGCTCGATCAGCGGGGTCGCGATGTTCATCAGCACAATGGCAAAGGACACGCCCTCCGGGAGCGAACCATACAGCCGCAGCAGCACGGTGAGCAGCCCGCAGCCGATCGCAAAGACCACCTTGCCCCACCGGTTCAGCGGAGAGGTGGTGTAATCGGTGGCCATGAAGATCGCGCCGAGCATCAGGCCGCCGCTTAAAATATGTTCCAGCGGGTTGGCGCCCAGAATCCAGGCAAGCACGAAGACCGTGCCGATGTAGGTCAGCGGGATCAGCGGGGTGATGACCCGCCGGATCACCAGATAGGCCCCGCCCGCCAGCAGCGCAAGCACGCACGTCTCGCCAAGGCAGCCGGGCCGAATACCCAAAAAGAGCTGCTCGAGCGTATATCTGCCGGCCAGGCTCCCCTCGGCCCCCATCACCGCGAGCGGGGTTGCGGAGGAGACCGCGTCCGCCCCGCTCTGCCAGATGATCGGCTCCACCCATCGGTTCATCTCACTCGCAAAGCTCACCATCAGCACGATCCGGCCGGTGAGCGCCGGATTGACGAAATTGCAGCCGATACCGCCGAACATCATCTTGACCACCACAATGGCCACCACGCCGCCGAGTGCGGCCTGCCAGAACGGGATGGTCACCGGCAGGTTGAACGCGAGCAGCACGCCGGTGACCATGCAGGACAGGTCCCCGACGCTGTTTTTCTTCTTCAGCACCGCACAGCTGAGCAGCTCCGACGCGACGCACGAGGCCACGCACACGATCTCCACCGCGAGTGCCCGCCACCCGAACAACCAGACCGAGGCGATCGCCGCCGGCAGCAGGGCGATCAGCACGTCCAGCATGATGGTGCGGGTAGCCGTCTGCCCGTGCAGATGGGGGGAAGAGGTCACCGTCAACTGATTCTCCATCCATGTATCCACCCTTTCCGAAACCGGGGATTGTCTTTGCCCTGAGCCTTATGCCTTTTTGGCCTCTGCGGCCGCCTGCCGCACCGCGCCCTTCGCCAACCGCATGGTCTGCACAATCGGCCGGTGGGCCGGGCAGGAATAGGAACAGCAGCCGCATTCCATACAGGTGTTCACCCCGAGAGCCTGCATCTTCTCCGTGTCGCCGAGCGCATAAGCCCCCGCAATGGCGGGCGGCACCAGGCGCATCGGACAGGCAGCCACGCATTTGCCGCACCGGATGCACGGATCGATCGGCGCTGTCTCGACGTCCGCCGCGGCAAATGCCAGAATTGCGTTGTTCTGCTTGAGCACCGGCAGGGAGTCGTCCATCAGCGCCGTGCCCATCATCGGACCGCCCATCAGCAGCTTTTGCACCGGTGCCTTCAGCCCGCAGAACTGGAGCACCTCCCGAATCGGGGTGCCGAGCGGCACGCGCAGGTTCATCGGTCGCTCCACCGCGGAGCCGTCCACCGTGATCCGCCGCTCCACCAGCGGCATCCCGGTTTTCAGGTAGCGGGAGAGGAACGCGACCGACGTGACGTTCATCACCAGACACCCCACGTCCCCCGGCAGTTTGCCGGGCGGGACCCGCCGGCCGGTTGTGGCCGCAATCAGCACCTTTTCCGCACCCTGCGGGTAGCGCGCGGGGAGACCCATCACCTCCACCTGCCGTCTGGGAGTGGAAAAGGACTGTGCGATCCTGGTCAGTTCCTGAATGGCGGCGGGCTTGTTGTTTTCAATCGCGATAATCACCCTCGATACGTCCAGGAACTCCATCACCGTCCGGATCCCCGAGAGGATATCCCACGAATTCTCCATGCACTCGCGGTAATCGGCCGTGATATACGGCTCGCATTCCGCCGCGTTGATGACCAGCGTGTCGATCTCCTCCACATTCGGAGGATTGAGCTTGATATGGGTGGGGAACCCGGCGCCGCCGAGCCCCACCAGCCCGGACGCCCGCACGGCCTGTACAAACTCCTCATGGGTGGTGACGGCCGGCGGCGCAATCCCCTCAAACGGCTCCTGACGGCCGTCCGCCTCCACCACCACGGCCTGCGAGCGGTTGCCGCCCGGCATCGTGAGCTCCGTGATCGCCGTCACGGTGCCGGAAACGCTGCTATGTACCGGCGCGCTGACCGGCCGTTCGCTGTCGCCGACCACCTGGCCGACCCCGACCACATCCCCCGGCTTCACCACCGGGACGCACGGCGCGCCGAGATGCTGCACCATCGGCAAAATGACCTGCGCGGGCACCGGCAGGTCAACCGTCTCGCAGTCGGCGGTATATTTCCGGTGCGGCGCGTGAACGCCTCCGTGCGCCGACCGGCGCCAGAGCTGAAATTTTGCGGATAAGGACATGGCAGGAACCTCCTTCGGGCTATACCCCGACGAATACTACGGCAAACTCCCTACGGCCGCTTTGCAGCCGGGAGCGACAGGCGCTCGATCGCCGGCAGGGTCAGGTTGAGCGTTAAGCCCGTCACGGCGCCGGTGGGCAGCGCCGCCAGCAGCAACAGCGGCAGATAGGCCACCAGCGCCGGCTCTAACAGCAGCATCGCCGCCCCCAGCTGGCCGAGGTTGTGCGCGGCCGCGCCCACAATCCCCACGCCGATATAGCTCAGCGGCACCCGGCGCGCCCGCAGACACAGTGCCATCAGCAACGTGCTGAGCACGCCGCCGCAAAAGCTCATCACACAGGCGGTGCCGCCGCGCAGCAAAGCGAATCCCGCCTTAACAGCCGTGACAGCCATCGCGGCGGGCAGCCCGAGCGACCCGAGGCAATACATGGTGACAATATTCGACAGCCCGAGCTTTGCACCCGGGACCGGCAGGGGCGGCAGCAGCCCCTCGGCAAATGAGAGCGCCACTGCGAGGGCTGCCAGCACCCCCCACAGCGCTGTTTTACGCGCTTTCTCCCCCAGTGTCCGCTCCTTGTCCGACATATGGCGCCCTCTCTCTCGTCTCACCGCCCCCCCGCGTCGATCGGGGATTCCTCCCCGCCAGCCACCCGCACGCTGACGCCCGCCGGCACGCAGGCCGCGGTGTCCCCCTCGTGGGACAGCCAGCCGGTGTGCACACACACCTGGTCGGGACAATCCGAGGAGAGCACCCGCACTCGGCCGGCCGCCACTTCGATCGTGAGGGAGATCCCCCCCTCGCCGGCCACCTCAACCACCGTGTCCTTCCGCAGCGACACCGTCTGTTCCCCGGCCGGAGACTGGATCACGACCACCTCGCCCGCCGGCCGCGGCCAGAACAACAGCGCGGCGGACACCAGCGCGGCGGCCAACACGACAGCCGCTGCCAGCAGGTCGCCCCCTCTCCACAGCCGGCGGGCCCTGGGGGCACTCCCTGTCGGCGGCTTTCTGCGGCCTGTCATTTGAGGGATTTGTATTTCTTTTTACGCACGTTGCGCCGCGCCGCCTTCCGCTTGTTGCGGTTGTGGACGAACAGCAGCACGATGTACGCCAGGATCAGCAGGATCAGCAACCCGACGGCGGCCCAGAACCAGGGGGAGCCAAAAAACGCCTTGATGCTCTCCCAGATATTCAGCACCTCGCTGCGGGTGACCGATTCCCCGGCCACCAGTTCCACCTCGCCGATCTTCTGATCCATCTGGATGAAGAGCTCCAGTTTTCCCAGTGGCGTCCCCTTCTCCACCGGCGCCTCTAACGTGTCCTGATAGTAGGTGATCTTCGGATACACGGTCGAGGTGTCCACCTCATTGGCCACGAGACACGAGAGGCTCTCCGCCGTCACCAGCGTCACCGAATCCACATCCCACGCCAGCGAGACCGGGAACCGGTCGACCAGCTGGTTTTGGGAATAGATCTGCTTATAGGTAAAATTCTGGAACGCCCATTTGTACAGGGTGCGGGAGTCATCATAATGCGCGGTCGCCGCCTGTTCCGTGCCGGTGTCCGGGCAGCTGAGCACGATCACCATATAGCGATAGCCGCTGTCCTGCGCGACCGAGACGAGCGACCGGCCCTCGTCTCCATACCCGGTCTTGCCGAGCTGCACCGGGGAATAATAGCTCTCCGACGTGGCCCGCAGCATATAATTCGTGTTTTCCCACGACCGCTCCTCTCCGCCGCTGACGGGTTTCACCGTGTACTCGGTCGCGGAGAGCATCGTCTCCATCTCCGGGTAATCGAGCGCCACCCGGGTGAGGATATACAGGTCGCGCGCGGTGGTCTTCTGCCGGGCGTCGTCCAGCCCGGTCACGTTGGCAAACGTGGTGTTGGTACAGCCGATCTCGGCCGCGAGCTCGTTCATGCCGTCCACAAAATGCCGGATACTGCCGTCGATCGTCACCGCGAGGGTCACGCACGCGTCTGCGGCGGTCTGGATCATGGAGAGAGAGAGCAGGTCGCGCAGCGTCCACGTCTCGCCGACCTCCATGTTGGCCGTGCCGAGCCCGGTGCCCCACACGTAATTGTTGCGCAGGTCCTCGGTGAACGTGCCGGTGACCGTGTCGAGATCCAGGTTGTCCTCCCGGATCCGCCGCACCGCGTACAGCCCCACCATCAGCCGCACAACCGCCGCGGGAGAGCGGAGGGCATCCGCCTCCTTTTCAAATACAATTGTGTCCCGGCCGTTTTGGACCGCCTCCTCGCCGGAGGCGGTGGCCTCCAGATAGACCACCATCGCGGACTGCGCGGAGAGCGCGGTCCCCTCGGGCAGGGAGTACAGCGCCGACGCGGTCAGCGGCCCCCCGAACAGGGACAGGCTGAGGCACACGCACAGCAGCAGGCACAGGCATCGGTATTTTTTCATAGACAAACCCCACTTGAGCCGGTATAATAGATAGTATCAGTATGCACAGAAAGCGCGTGAGTATGGTTTTGTCTTAGTATACCATACTTTGCGGGCTCTGCCAATACGATTTTGAAGACTTTTCCAAAGGAGTTGACCACGCCATGGTCTATGTCACCGGAGACACGCACGGGGATCTGCGCCGTTTTTCCTCGCCGGCCATGCGCCGCCTGCGCGCGGGGGATACGCTGATCATCTGCGGGGACTTCGGCTTTCTCTGGGACGGGAGCAAGCGGGAGAAAAAGGCGCTGGAAAAGCTCAAAAAGCTCAAATATACCATCCTGTTCGTGGACGGGGTGCACGAGAACTACGAGATGCTCGCCGGCTATCCGATCGGCGCGTTCCAGGGCGCCCAGGCACAGCAGATCGCGGACAACATCTGGCATCTGCTGCGCGGCGAGGTCTATACGATCGAAGGGGAGACCTATTTCGCCTTTGGCGGCGGCGAGGAGGAGGCAGAGGCGGAGATCCGGGACGCCGCCCGCACCCGGTGGGAGCAGCAGATGCCCTCCGAGGACGAGATGAAGCGCGGCCTGCTCCACCTGCTCGAGCACGGCCGCCGCGTCAATTATATCGTGACCCATTCCCCCTCCGGCAAGACCTCCGGCCTGCTCGCGGCACGCACCCACCAGCCGGTCCGTCTCGGCGGGCTGCATGTGTACCTCAACCAGCTGGAGGACGCTCTCACCTTCGACCGCTGGTTTTTCGGCAGCCTGCACCTCGATAAGCCGATCAGCAAGCGGCATCTCGCGGTGTTTGAGCAGGTCGTCCCCGTGCGGGACGTGTAGTCGCCGCAGGGGGCAGCCCTATCGCCACGGCCCGTCGCCGCGCCGGGTACAACCGCCCGCCGTCGGCAACGGCGCCGGTTGCAAGGGGACGGTGAGATAAGAAGAGTTTTTGAGCAGGGGCGGCCGATTGCCGTCCCTGCCTCGTTTGTGAAACCACCGGCCCCAACCGCCCGGCGCTGTTGCCGGTTCCTTTGCGCCGGTTATTCCGGGTAGACGCTCTGCGTGTGCTCGCACACCCGCGGGAAGAACTCCCGCAGCGCCACGAAGTCCGCAAACCACGCGGCCTTCTGGCCGGGGTTGCGCAGGATCGCCGCCGGGTGGAAGGTGCCCATGATCCAGCGGCCGTCTTTTTCGACAAACCGGCCGTGCTCCCGCGTGACTTTGAAATTCGGATCCAGCAGGCTGCACGCGGCCACCCGCCCGAGACAGACGAGAATCTTCGGCCGCAGCAGCTCGATCTGGGCCTGCAGCCACTCCCCGCACGCCTCCTGCTCCTCCGGGAGCGGGTCGCGGTTTTTTGGCGGGCGGCACTTGACCATATTGGCGATGTACACATTGTGCCCGCGGGAAAAGCCGGTGGCTTCCAGAACGGCGTCCAGCAGCTGCCCGGCGCGGCCGACAAACGGCACGCCCTGCAGGTCCTCGTTTTCGCCGGGCCCTTCTCCCACCAGCAGGATCTCGGCCTGCCGGTTCCCCACGCCGAACACCACATGGTGCCGCGTCTCGCACAGGGAACATCTCCGGCACTCCCGGCACCGTCCCTCCAGTGTCTCCCAGGTCCATCCCTCTGCCATGGTGATCCGCCTTTCCGGTTCCCGCTCCCGGGCGCCGCCCGCTTTTGCCGGAAACCTGTCGATTTTTCTCCAGTATAACACAATTCCCCTTGAAAAAACAGAGGGGACGCGGTACAATAGAGAAAGCTGAAAATTTATCGTTAGGATGTGTTGTCATGAAAAACCAGGTGCTGGTCGAGACCTCCGCCCGCCACGTGCACGTGACGAAGGAGACGCTGGAGACGCTGTTTGGCGAAGGGTACGAGCTGACTGTGAAAAAAATGCTCTCCCAGCCGGGGCAGTATGCCGCCGCCGAACGCGTGGACGTTGTCGGCCCCAAAAAAACGCTGACCGGCGTGTCGATCCTCGGGCCCTGCCGCCGTGCCGACCAGGTGGAACTCTCCCTCACCGACGCGCGCTCGATCGGACTGGCCGTGCCGATCCGGGAGTCCGGCGACATCGCCGGCTCTGCCGGATGTAAGCTCGTCGGTCCGAAAGGGGAGGTGGAGCTGAAGGAAGGTGTCATCGCGGCAAAACGCCACATCCACATGACGCCCGCGGACGCGGCCGAGTTTGGCGTCCAGGACAAGGAAGTCGTGCGGGTGGAAGTGAAAAACGACGAGCGCAGCCTGGTGTTCGGGGACGTGGTGGTGCGCGTGCGGGACGATTTTGCGCTCGCCATGCACATCGATACGGACGAATCCAACGCCGCCTGCGCCGCTCCCGGCACCATGGGCACGGTGCGCAAGGGATAAGCGGCATTTTCCCGCAAAGCGATGCTCTTCTCTCGTGGGGCGTCCCTCTCCGGCTGCGGGATGGCGATCCCCTGCTGCGGGAAATCTCCCTCCGGCTGCGGGACGAAGCTCCTCTATTGCAGGACAGCGCTCTCCTGCTGCAGGAGGGCGTTCTTCTGTTGTAGAACGGCGCTCTTCTGTTGCGAGGCGGTACTCTTCCTGTGTGAACCGGCGATTCTCTCGGTATGCGACGTGACCGGCTGTCCTTCAGCAAATGATATTTTACTGTCTGTAATATTATATCTAATATATACAAATTGGCCGGACGCAGTCGCGTCCGGCCACTCTTTTTAACTGTTTTTAATGCTCTGTTTTCCCGCTTATTTTGGCCACACTGCCAGCCAGCGCGTCTATGCCTGCTCGGCGGGCGTCACCGAAATCCCCAGCTCCCGCAGCTGTGCCTCGTCCACCGGAGCAGGACACTCGGTCATGGGTTCGGACATGTTCTGCACCTTCGGGAACGCGACCACGTCACGCAGGGAAGCGGCGCCGAGCAGCTGCATCACCAGCCGGTCGAGCCCGATCCCCATACCACCGTGCGGCGGCGCGCCGTATTTGAACGCGTCGGTCAAAAACCCGAATTTCTCCTGGGCCTCCTCGTCCGACAGGCCGAGGGAGTGGAACATCCGCTTTTGCAGCTCCGGATCGGTGATCCGGATCGAGCCGCTGCACAGCTCCTCGCCGTTGAGCACCAGGTCGTACGCCTTCGCGTACACCTTGTCCGGCGCGCTCTCGAGGTAGGGGATACACTCGTCCAGCGGCGCGGTGAATGGATGGTGCATTGCGTCCCAGTGCCCGGTCTCCTCGTTCCACTCAAAGAACGGGAACCGGGTGATCCACAGCAGGTTATACCCCTCCCGCGGGATGTCCAGGCGATCCGCAACCTGTAGCCGCAGTGCGCCGAGGGTGGTGAGCACGTGCTTTTTCACCGTGTCCGCGATGAACAGCACCACGTCCCCCTCCTCGGCACCGGTGGCCGCCGTCAGCCGGGCCATCTCCTCGTCCGACAGGAATTTGCCGAACGACGAGCTGATTCCCTCCGGCGTCCAGCGCAGCCACGCGAGCCCCTTTGCGCCGATCCCGCGCACCATCTCGGTCAGCTTGTCGATCTCCTTGCGGGAGAGGGCGGACACGCCGCCCTTCGCGTTGATCGCGCCGACCGCGCCGCCGCCGCTCACCGCGGAGGCAAACACGCCAAACCCGCAGCCCCGCACGGTATCGCTGACGTCGATCAGCTCCATGCCGAACCGGGTGTCCGGCTTGTCCGACCCGTACCGCGCCATGGCCTCATTATACGTCAGGCGGGGAAGAGGCAACTCGATTTTCCGGCCCAGTACCTTCTCAAACAGCACCCGCATGAACCCCTCGCCGACCGCGAGCACGTCCTCCACGTCCACAAACGACATCTCGACATCGATCTGGGTGAACTCGGGCTGGCGGGAGGCGCGCTGGTCCTCGTCCCGGAAACACCGGGCAAGCTGGAAATACCGGTCGAACCCCGCCACCATGCACAGCTGCTTATAC
>DXWE01000079.1:6477-7187 GCA_019417045.1 Oscillospiraceae bacterium | reverse complement strand
CGCCCATATCGATGTCGATATCCTTCGATCCCCCCACCCGCCTGTCGGCATGGTCGCGGATCGCGAGCTCGATCGACTCCTTCGTCTTCTTCACCGGCTTGCCGATCGCCCGCACCAGCGAGGCCACCGTCGTCCCGGTGAGCAGCATGGCGAACACAAACACGAGCAGCACGACAATGATCTTTGCGCCGGTGTCGGTGAACGCGTATTCCATCGGGTAGCCGAGCAGCGCGCCGAGCGCGCCGCCGCTGCGAAGCGGGATCCCCGAGAGGTAGCTCGCGCCGATCGCCTGGAAGTAGTTGTTCTTCCCCACGTCGCGCAGGAAGATCTCGAGCGCGCTCGAGAACGCGATGAGCAGCAGCGCGCTCTGCCAGAGCCGCGCGTGCATGGTGCCCCGCGTCTGCTCCTGCGACGCCGCGATCGCGACCACCGCCATCAGCACCGGCACCACAAACGCGCTGATCCCGAACAGGCCCCGCACCACGTCGTGCAGCACCTTCCAGAGGCTGGAGAACTCAAACAGCGCAAGGCACAGCACCAGCACCGCCCCGGCCAGCAGGATGACCGCCGTCATCTGCCGGCGGACCGCCGGGTCCCCCCCGCGCTTTTTCCGCGCGCTGCCAGCCCCGGACGCGCGGGCGCCCCTCTCCTGTTTTGCCGCGGTACTCCGCTTTTTCGCCGCCAAACCCCATCGCCCCTTCTTCTCACAG
>DXWE01000079.1:2628-6467 GCA_019417045.1 Oscillospiraceae bacterium | reverse complement strand
GGTTTTCGTCTATCATCTGGTAGAGCGCCGCGATCGCGTCGGACAGGGAGCCGAGCCGATCGATCAGCCCCTCCTCCACCGCCTGCGTGCCCTCGAGCACGCTGCCCACGTCGGTCGCGAGCTCGTCGTTGCTCATGCACAGCTCCATGAACCGGTCGAACGGCATGTGGGAATGCTCCGTCACAAACCGGGTGATCCGCTCCTGCATCTTCTGGAAATACGTGAACGCCTGCGGCACCCCGAGCACCAGCCCGTTCATGCGCACGGGATGGATGGTCATAGTCGCCGTCGGCACGATGAAGGACTGTTTCGCCGCCACCGCGAGCGGCACCCCGATCGAGTGGCCGCCGCCGAGCACCAGCGAGACGGTGGGTTTGGTCATCCCGGCGATCAGCTCGGAGATCGCGAGCCCCGCCTCGATGTCGCCGCCCACCGTGTTGAGCAGGATGAGCAGCCCCTCGATCTCCCGGCTCTGCTCGATCGCGACCAGCTGCGGGATCACGTGCTCGTATTTGGTCGTCTTGTTCTCGGACGAGAGCGCATAGTGCCCCTCGATCTGGCCGATGATGGTCAGGCAGTGGATCACGTGCCGCCCGTCGTCGGTGGTCACCGCGCCGGTCTCCACCATGTCCTTCAGCCGGCCCTGCAGCCGGGAGGACTCGTTGTCGCTGCCGCCGTTGTCATGGCCGCTGCCGCTTTCATTGTCGGTGTCGGTATCGGTATCGCTGCCGGCCGGCTTCGTGTCCGGCGTGTTGTCGCCTGTCCAAACCATGTATCACCACTCCTTATCAGGAGTAGTGTCTCCGGCGGGATGCGGAATATTCCGCCGCTTTAAGCGCGCGCCGTCTGCTTTTTCCCGGGCTCTCCGGCCGCGGATTTTCCGGCCGCGGGCTTTCCGGCCGGCCGCACCGGCACGGCTTTCGCCCCGCCCGCCTTTTCCGCCTTGCCGGCGGTCAGCCGGGCGTTGGCGAGCATCAGCTTGATGCGGTTCTCCTGGTTGATTTTGGTCGCGCCGGGATCGTAGTCGATGCACACGATGTTCGCCTGCGGCCTGTTGTCCTTGATCTTGCGCACCATGCCCTTGCCGGCCACGTGGTTCGGCAGGCAGCCGAACGGCTGGGTACACACGATGTTGCAGATGCCCGAATCGATCAGCTCGAGCATCTCGCCGGTGAGCAGCCAGCCCTCGCCCATCTTGTTGCCGTAGCCGAGATAGCCGCGCACAAGGGATTTGAGATGGTCGAAGGTGCACGGCACGCGAAACTCCGGGTGCCGCGCGATCGCCGCGATCAGCTCCCGCTGCAGCCCCTTGCAGTATTTGGCGAGCACACTCGCGCCGAGATAGGTGCCGGTCTTGCCGCCGTAGATCTTGTGGTCCTCGATCCGGTTGTCGCATTTGAAGATGATGAAGTCGAGCACGCCGGGCACCACCGGCTCGCACCCCTCGGACAGCAGGAACTGCTCGAGGTTGTTGTTGCCGAGCGGCGCATATTTGACATAGATCTCCCCGACCACGCCGACCTTCACCTTGTTCGTGCGGTGCACCGGGATGGAGGCGAAGTCGTCCGAGATCCTCCGGAAATTCTCCCGCACGTGGGAACGGCGGAACGCCCCCTTCTTCCCGAACTCGGCGGTCAGCCGGTCGACCCATTTCTGAATGCGGCGGTCGGTCTCCCCCTCCACCAGCTCGTACGGCCGGCACTGGTTCGCCATCTGCACGATGATGTCCCCGTACACGAGCGAATACGCCATCTGGATGACAAACCCGAAATCGAGCGAGAACCCGGGGTTCTTCTCCAGCCCCGCCAGGTTGATCGAAATGACCGGGATGAACGGGTAGCCCGCGCGCGAAAGCGCCTTGCGCAGCAGGTGGATATAGTTGGACGCGCGGCAGCCGCCCCCCGTCTGGGTGATGAGCAGCCCCACCTTGTGCACGTCATATTTTCCGCTCTTGACCGCGTCGAGCAGCTGCCCGATCACGAGCAGCGCCGGGTAGCAGGTGTCGTTGTGGACGTATTTGAGCCCCTCGTCCACGATCGCCCGGTGGGTGGAGGTGAGCATCTCCGCCTTGTACCCGTGCAGCTCGAACACCCGCCGCAGCATGGCGAAGTGCACCGGCAGCATCTGCGGCATGAGCAGGGTGTATTCCTTTTTCATCTCCTCGGTGAAGAGCAGCCGCCCTTCGCTGTTGTAAATGAGTTGTGCCATACAATCGTTCCTTTCCGCTCCCCAGCGGTCTGTGCTGTAAAGTCTGTGATCCTCCCTGGCACCCATCGACGCCACTTCCGGGCCTCCGGGCCCCCTCATGAGCCTCCTGCACTCTCTGATGGCGAATGGCCCGCCGCAGGTGGGAGGCTTACCGCACGCTGTCATCCCAGCGTCCGGGCTACGCAACCAGTCTTATGCACTCGCCGATTGCGGATTGCCCACCGCAGGTGCGAGGCTTACCGCACGCTGTCATCCCAGCCTCCGGGCTACGCCACCAATCTTATGCACTCTCTGATTGCGAATTGCTCACCGCAGGTGTGAAAGTCGTAGTACCATCAAACCAGCGTCCGGGCTTCCCGACCAACCTCACGCACTGGCGGATTGCGAATTGCCCACCGCAGGTGTGAAAGTCGTAGTACCATCAAACCAGCGTCCGGGCTACGCCACCAATCTTACGCACTCGCCGATTGCGAATTGCTCACCGCAGGTGCAGGTGTGCGGGCCTCGATGGCCGCGAGCAGGCTGCGGATCCGGATCTTGACCGCCCCCAGATTGTGGATCTCGTCGATCTTGAGCTGGGTATAGAGCTTGCCCTGCTTTTCGAGGATATGCCGCACCTCGTCGGTGGTGATCGCGTCGATCCCGCACCCGAAGGACACCAGCTGCACGAGCTGCATGTCCGGCTGGGTGGTGACATACCGTGCCGCCGCGTACAGCCGCGCGTGATACGTCCACTGGTTGAGCACATGCACCCGGCCGGGCTCGCTGAGATGCGCGACCGCGTCCTCGGTGACCACCACCAGCCCGAACGAGCTCATCAGCTCGTCGATCCCGTGGTTGATCTCGGGATCCACATGGTACGGCCGGCCGCTGAGCACGATGATCGGCAGCCCGCGCTGCCGCGCAAACGCGATCATCTCGGCCCCGGTATCCCGCACCTTGTGCAGATACCCGTCATACGCCGCATACGCGGCCCTGGCCGCCTGCTTCACTTCCCCCGCCGGGATCCCGAACTCCCGTCCAAAGAATTCCGCCGCCTTTTTCGCGAAATCGTGCGGGCGGTGCAGCCCGAAATACGGGGTCAGAAACCGGGTCTCCTGCAGCCGGCTGACGTTCGCGGCCAGCAGCTCCGGATAATAGGCGACCACCGGGCAGTTATAGTGGTTGTCGCTGTTCCCCTCGTCGAAATTATACGGCAGGCAGGGGTAGAAGATCGCGTCCACCCCCTGCTCGAGCAGGGCCTCCACATGCCCGTGCGCGAGCTTGGCCGGATAGCACACCGTGTCCGACGGGATGGTGTGCTGGCCCTCGGTGTACAGCGCGCGGCTGGACTCGGGGGAGAGCACCACCTCAAACCCGAGGGAGGTGAAAAACGCGTACCAGAACGGCAGGTTTTCGTACATGTTGAGCACCATCGGGATGCCGATGCGCCCGCGCCTGTTCTCCCCGCCCTGAAGCGCGCGGAGATACTCGTATTTCCACCGGAACATGTCCGGCAGCTTTTCGCCCTTTCCCTTGCCGAGCGGCCGCTCGCACCGGTTGCCCGAGAGGAACTTCCGCCCGCCGCCAAACCCGTTGACCGTGAGGTGGCAGTGGTTACCGCACAGCCCGCACTGGGTGGACTTCGTGGT
>DXWE01000079.1:0-2618 GCA_019417045.1 Oscillospiraceae bacterium | reverse complement strand
TACGAAATCCCGCAGCGCCTCGGCGGACAGCAGCTTCCCGGCAAACCCCGGCTGCCGCGCCGCCTTGTCCCGGGCGGTCAGCGCCGCGCCGTAGGCGCCCATGATCCCGGCGATGGTGGGGCGCACCACCTCCCGCCCGAGCTCCAGCTCGAAGCTGCGCAGCACCGCGTCGTTTAAGAAGGTGCCGCCCTGCACCACGATGTGCTCCCCGAGCGCGGCCGGGTCGGCGGCGCGGATGACCTTGTAGATCGCGTTTTTCACGATACTCATGGACAGCCCGGCGGAGATGTCCTCCACCGACGCGCCCTCCTTCTGCGCCTGCTTGACCGACGAATTCATGAACACGGTGCACCGCGACCCGAGGTTGACCGGGTGCTTTGCAAACAGCCCGAGTTTCGAGAAGGAGGCGATATCGTAGCCAAGGGCTTTGGCAAATGTCTCGATGAACGAGCCGCACCCGGACGAGCACGCCTCGTTGAGCAGAATGCTGTCGATCGCGCCGTTTCGCACCTTGAAGCACTTCATGTCCTGCCCGCCGATGTCGATGATGAAATCCACCTGCGGGTTGAAATGGCTCGCCGCGCGGTAGTGCGCGACCGTCTCCACCAGCCCGAAATCCACCTGAAACGCGTTGAGGATCAGGTCCTCGCCATACCCGGTCACGGCGCTGGCGCGGATGTTCACGCGGTCGCCGAAGGTTTCATAGATCTCCTTCAGCTGCTGCAGCACCACCCCGACCGGGTTGCCCTCGTTGCTCGCGTAATAGGTATACAGCAGCCCGCCTTCCGGCGTGATGAGCACGAGCTTGGTGGTCGTCGACCCGGCGTCGATCCCGAGATACGCGTCCCCCGTGTAGCCGTCCAGATCGATTTCCGGCGGGCAGTCCTTCTCGTGCCGCGCGGTAAACGCGTCGTAGTCCGCCTGCGACTCGAACAGCGGCGGCAGGGTGTCGGTCGTGTTCTGCTGCGCGCTCGCGTGCTCAATCCTGGAGAGCAGCTCCTCATATGGCATCTCCGGCGCGTTCTGCGCATACAGCGCCGCGCCGACCGCGACGAACACGTCCGCATTCTCCGGGAACACCGCGTTCTCATCGGAGAGCCGGAGCGTCTCCTGGAACCGCCGCCGCAGCCCTTTGAGGAAGTGCAGCGGCCCGCCGAGGAACAGCACCCGGCCTTTGATCTCGCGCCCCTGCGCGAGCCCCGCGATGGTCTGGTTCACCACCGCCTGGTAGATGGACGCCGCAATGTCCTCCTTGCGCGCGCCCTGATTGAGCAGCGGCTGGATGTCGCTCTTGGCGAACACGCCGCACCGCGACGCGATGGAATAGAGCTGCCCGGCATGCAGGCTCAGCTCGTCCAGCTCGCCCACCGTGATGCCGAGCAGCGTCGCCATCTGGTCGATAAACGCGCCAGTGCCGCCCGCGCACGAGCCGTTCATGCGCTCCTCCAGGCCGCCGGTGAAAAAGATGATCTTCGCGTCCTCCCCGCCGAGCTCCACCACCACGTCCGTCTGCGGCTCGAGCTGCTCCACCGCGCCGGCGGTCGCGAACACCTCCTGCACAAACTCGAGGCCCGCCGCCTTTGCGACGCCAAGCCCCGCCGACCCGGTGACCGCCGCCTGCACCGTCTGCCCCTGTAGCCGGTCGCGCAACAGGGACAGCATCTCCGCCGTCTTTTCGCGCACCTTCGACATGTGCCGTTCGTAGGTCTGAAACAGTATATGGTTTTGATCGTCCAGCAAGACCACCTTCACGGTGGTGCTGCCAATGTCGATACCGATTCTCAAACTGACGCCTCCCTGTTTTCTCAGCCGTGTTCTCAGGGCTATATCTCGTTAATTATACCATTCTTGTGCAAAAAGAGCAAGCAGCCGGCCGCATTTTTTCTCAGGGGCATTCTGGCAGGCCCGGCAATCCCCGCCTTCCTGCCCGCAGCAAAAGATCATATAAAAAGTAAATGTTTTTATAATCTGTATATTGACTATTTTTAATACTAAGTTATAATAAAATATGGAAATAATTTATAAACCATATGCTGTAAGGAGTGTGAGTGATATGAAGAAGATCTGGCGGTACTCCCTGTGCCTTGCCTGCACCCTGGCGCTCTCGCTTTGCTCTGCTCCCGCGGGCGCGCTCGCCGCCGAGCCGGAGGATCCCTTCGTGGTGGAGGACGGCGTGCTGGTAAAGTATACAGGAGAGGAACGACAGATCGTCATTCCGGCGGACCGGGGAATTTTGGAAATTGGTTCACAGTCGTTTTATGAATATTACACAACGGAGTATACAGTTGTCATTTCCGTTCCCGAGGGTGTAACTTGCATTGGAGACGGTGCGTTTAGCTGGAGTGGTCTCACGGAAATCTCTTTGCCGTCCACTCTTCGGGAAATTAAAAGAGATGCCTTTGGAAATTGCTTCGGTTTAAACGCCATTGACCTCCCTATAGGGCTGGTATCCATCGGTTCAAGCGCTTTTCTATATAGTGGCCTACAATCTCTGGACATTCCGGATCGTGTCGTTGCAATAGGTAACGGCGCCTTTGCTCATACCTCTCTTGAAAGCATTGTGATCCCGGACAGCGTGACCGAGATGGGAGTGAACCTGTTTGAGTGGTCTACCGAAC
>DXWE01000078.1:5672-7391 GCA_019417045.1 Oscillospiraceae bacterium | reverse complement strand
AATCATCACCGTGCGGATCCCCGCCGCGCCCGGAGGTGCGGGAGGCGATCCGCACGTGTAAGGCGGCGGGGATCCGCACGGTGATGATTACCGGCGACCACATCGTGACCGCGGCTGCGATCGCGCGCGACCTCGGGATCTTAGACGACCGGCATGAGGCGATCACCGGTGCGCAGCTCTCTGCCCTCTCGGACGAGGAGCTCGCCCGGAACATCGACAGGTACCGCGTATACGCCCGGGTGACGCCCGCGGACAAGATCCGGATCGTCAAGGCGTGGCAGCAGGCGGGCGAGATCGTGTCCATGACGGGCGACGGGGTGAACGACGCCCCCGCGCTGAAGGCCGCGGATATCGGCTGCGCCATGGGTATCACCGGCACCGATGTGGCCAAGGGCGCTGCGGACATCGTGCTGATGGACGACAATTTCACGACCATCGTCTCCTCTGTCAAGCGGGGACGCGGGATTTATGACAACATCCGCAAGGCGGTGCATTTCCTGCTCTCCTGCAACCTCGGCGAGATCATCACCGTGTTTCTCGCGATGCTGCTGTGGCGGGAGTCGCCGCTCATGCCGATCCAGCTGCTGTGGATCAACCTCGTGACCGACAGCCTGCCGGCGCTCGCGCTCGGCATGGAGCCGGTCGAATACGACGTGATGAACCGCAGGCCGCGCGGCAAAAACGAGAGTATCTTCGCGCACGGGCTGGGGGTAAACGCGCTCTGGCAGGGCGCGATGATCGGCCTGCTGTCCCTTTTCGCCTACTGGCTCGGCACGCGCGGGCTGTCGGGCGGCAACATCCCGCTCGGCGAGACGATGGCGTTTGCGGTGCTCGCGTTCTCCCAGCTCATCCATGCGTTCAATCTGCGCTCCACCCATTCCCTGTTCAAAGTCGGGCTGCGCTCCAACTGGTATATGGTGGGGGCGTTCGCCGCCTCGTCGCTGCTGATGATCGCGGTGCTGCTGATCCCGGTCCTCCAGGGGGTATTCGAGCTCACCGCCATGACCGGCGCCCAGTGGGGGATCTGCGTGCTGCTCGCGCTGGTGCCGTTTGCGGTGATGGAGCTGTACAAGGGGATCCGCGCCCTACTGCTCCGCCGGCGGCCGGAGGATGACCATGTCGACGGCTGATATCGTCATCCTGGTGCTGGCCGTGGGGTTTCTCATCTGGATGATCGGGCGCTCCTGCTGGTACAGGCGGCGCGGAAAACGAAAAAGCTGCGGCGGCTGCCCCTATGCCGGCCACTGCGCCGCGCAGCAGACGCCGGATCACTCCGGCTGCCAAAACAGGCACGACGGACAATGAGGGAGTAAGGTATGTTTGCCAGTATGAAGAGCATGGGGCTGCTCGGGGTGGACGGGTTCATCGTCACGGTGGAGGCCGACCTCTCCCAGGGCCTGCCCGGGTTCGACGTGGTGGGGCTGCCGGGCGCAGCGGTGCGCGAGTCCCGGGACCGCGTGCGCTCCGCGCTGAAAAACTGCGGGTTTTCCTATCCCGTCAGCCGGATCACCATCAATCTCGCGCCCGCCAGCATCAAAAAAGAGGGGTCGGTTTACGACCTGCCCCTCCTGCTCGCGATCCTCATCGCGTCCGGCCAGCTGGACAACACCCTGCAGGACAGCGCCTGCATCGGGGAGCTGTCGCTCGCGGGCGAGCTGCGCCCGATCAACGGGGTGCTGCCGATGGTCATCGCGGCCCGGGACGCGGGGCTGCGGCGGG
>DXWE01000078.1:3754-5662 GCA_019417045.1 Oscillospiraceae bacterium | reverse complement strand
GTGGTGGACGGGATCGAGGTGTATCCGGTACAGACGGTCATGCAGCTGATCCTGCACCTGACCGGCCAGGTCCCGCTGCTGCCGGTGAAGCCGGACGCCTTCCCGCAGAACGCGGACATCGCGGCGCCGGACTTTGCAGATGTGATGGGCCAGGCGGCCGCGCGGCGGGCAATGGAGATCGCAGCGGCCGGCGGGCACAACATCCTGCTCATTGGGCCGCCCGGATCCGGCAAGAGCATGCTCGCCAAGCGTCTGCCCTCCATCCTGCCGGACCTGACGCCGGAGGAGGCGCTGGAGGCGACCAAGATCCACTCGATCGCCGGGGTGCTGCCGGGCGGCGTGGGGCTGCTCCGCCACCGACCATTCCGCGCGCCGCACCACAACATCTCGGTCGCCGGGCTCACGGGCGGCGGGGCGATCCCCCATCCGGGCGAGGTCTCTCTCGCTCATCACGGCGTGCTGTTCCTCGACGAGTTGCCCGAGTTCCCGCGCGCCTCGATGGAGAGCCTGCGGCAGCCGCTCGAGGACGGGATCGTCACCATTTCCCGGGCGCATGCCTCACTGTCCTATCCGTGCCAGTTCATGCTGGTCGCTGCGATGAACCCCTGCCCCTGTGGCTTTTTCGGGCATCCCACCCGGCCGTGTATCTGCTCTCAGGCGGCGGTGCAGAACTATCTCTCGCGCGTCTCGGGGCCGCTGCTCGACCGGATCGATCTGCATATCGAAGTCCCGCCGGTGGAATTTGAGCAGCTGTCTGCCAAGACCAAATCCGAGTGCTCCGCGGACATCCGGGCGCGGGTCAACGACGCGCGTCAGATCCAGCTTTGCCGCTTTGAGGGGACTGGGATTCTCAGCAACGCGCACATCCCGGTCAGCCGGCTGCACGAGTGGTGTGTGCTGACAGACGACGCGCAGGGGCTGCTCAAGATGGCGTTTGACAAGATGGGGCTCTCCGCCCGGGCATACGACCGGCTGCTCAAGGTGGCGCGCACGATCGCCGATCTGGACCACAGCGAGAAGATCGAATACCTCCATGTGGCGGAGGCCGTGCAGTACCGCGGGCTGGATCGCAAATACTGGCAGAATCGCTGAAAAGCCCTGCATGTATAGAGAAAAGAGGCCGGAGCTGGCAGGCTCCGGCCTCTTTCTCTTATCCCGTTATCAGCTGCAATTGCAGTGTCCCATCCGCCTCCTGCACAATACGGTACAGCTGACCGTCCCGCAACTGATCCGGCTCATCAAACACACCAGTGTATTTTTCCAGGAACTGATCGTCAATATGATAGAGATACAGGTAGTCCCATTTATGCAGTTCTGCTTCCCATTCCTCCGGCGTGATATCCTTGGTGAATTCGCTCCCCGTCTCGTCATAGGGAGCGCCCAGGCTATACCAGTAATTGTTGAAGTACCGGGGAATCGTCAGATACCGTAAAATGTAATTGTCAAATCCGGCGGTATCCTGGGAAATGACAAAAATATGATCTTCCTCGGTCGTGTATTGCTCGATCACCGCCGCATCATCCTGAAATTCACTGGTTACAGAATCCCCGGATATGGCAGGCTTGAAATTCAAAATCTTGTCAGAGCTGAATACGACCACCCACAGAACCAGAATCAGGGCAGCGGTCGGAACCAGGCGAACACTCTTGTGTTCCTGCTCCTTTCTGCCTTCTATTTGCAGGAACAACATCATGGCAAGCGTGGAGACTCCAAACCAATAGGTATTGAAATAACGATAGATGGAGGCAAGCCGCGGCCCCTCGTAACTGCCAAAATTATAGACATACAGCAGCAGCATGGCAAATGCATACCCAAGCGCCCCTAAAAACAGCAGGACATTGAGACCGCCGATCTGGTATTTTGCAAACTGCCCTTTCCCAAAACGGCCGATCAGCCAAAACACACCTA
>DXWE01000078.1:0-3744 GCA_019417045.1 Oscillospiraceae bacterium | reverse complement strand
CCGCGACCAGCATCAACTGCCAATAGGTCAGCGAAAACGGCCGGTCAAAATAGCTGTCCAACGCAAAAGAACGGGCAAAGTTCACAAATGCCTCGTGCTGATAGGGTTCTCCTCCTGTTCCCCTGGCAATGTCCAGCAGGCTGAAAATCTGGATGTTGGAGATATTGAACTGCCGGGGGATCCCGTTGACAGATACGTATACATTCCATACGGTAGATACCAGGTATGGCACTACGGCCAGAGAGAGAAAGACGACACCAACCGTCAGCAAGTTGCGCTTGGTAAACTGACTGCGAATGGTATTCCTGCGAAAACGATCCCGGTTGACAATGCAGGCGTTTACGACAAAGATCCCCAGTACCAACAGGAAAAATACCAGGCCCATCTGCTTTGTCAGCAGCAAAAAGATCAACGAGACGGATAACCGAAAAATGCCAAATTTTGTGATCGGGGATTCGCACACGGCCAGATAGGTGCAATAGGCAAAGATCAGTCCCATGAAGCAGTCGATATAGATCGTCTGATAAAAACTGGCTTCTCCGACACGTATGATGAGCGGCACGGACAGGATCCCGCCCACCAGCAAGACCAGTTTTATGAGAAAACTGCCGCTCTTCTTCCATTGCAGGTTCCTCAAAGCGGGCAGAAACAGCGACAGGGACAACATCTGGAGACTCCGATACAGATTCGTCTCCGAATAGCCGCCGGACAGCCTGCACCAGAGCGCTTCAAACAGGCTGATTGCGGGCGGATAATCTTTATGCACAGACAGTGCGGATTCCGGCACACTGTAAAACTGGTCCAGGCGCAGGGTCTCTTTTACCATCGGGCCCCAATGGGAAACTTCATCCCACACCGTAAATCCCCGGTTCCAGTTGAGAAGACAGACAAACAGATACAAAACCACAAATAGGACAAACCCCGGAGTGAAAAACGATTCTGTCAAAACCGGGATGCGCTTGCGGCGAATAAATCCGATCACCGCCAGAACCGGGAACAACAGTGCCAGGCCACAGGCCGCCCAGAATCCGATCGTCAGCGAGCCGAGAAATCCGGAGGCAAAAACCAGAAGCGTGCTGACCATCATCGCCAGCGGCGCCACCTCTTCAAAACGTCTTCTGGTCAGCAGTACCAGGGTACCCGAACTCCCCACAAGAAATAAAAATGGCAGAAGAATACTCATGCCCGTCACCTCTTTTGTCCTAAAGTATACAGGTTCATCATCAGCTCGTATTCCTGTCTGTGCTTCTTTACCTCGACATCCAGAATGATCCCAACCAAAAATGACAGCAAGGCGCACACACCGCACAGACCGGATACAATCAGCGTGGGGAACCTTTCCACCAAACCGGTATCCGCATATCCGACCAGTACCGGAACAAACAAAATCAACGTGAGGAGCAGAAACAGGAGGGATATGATGGTAAAGAACAAAAACGGACGGTATTCCTTAAACAATGTGAAAATGGTTTTTATCACCTTGATACCATCCGAATAGGTATTTAACTTGGACTCGCTGCCGGCCGGCCGATCCCGATAGGTGACCGGAATCTCCTTCAACAGATAGTTCTTGTCCACTGCATGAATCGTCATCTCGGTCTCGATCTCAAATCCTTTGGACAGTACGGGAAATCCCTTGACAAAGGCGCGGCTGAACGCACGGTATCCGGTCATGATATCGTGCAGCCTCGTCTTGAACAAGCCATTGATCAGTTTTCGAACCAGTACATTTCCGACATTGTGGAACGGCCTTTTGTTCTCCGTAAAATAGGTGGATGACAGCCGGTCCCCGATCACCATATCAGCCTGTCCGCTGAGCACATATTCCACCATCTGTGGTGCATCTTCTGCGGGATACGTATCGTCTCCGTCGATCATCAGGTAACAGTCAGCGTCGATCTGGCGGAACATGCTTCGAATGACCTGCCCTTTTCCCTGGCGATACTCGTCCCTCACATGGACCCTCTTGTCCTCCTCTGCCAATCGCAGGGCAATTTCCCGCGTATGATCCTGCGAATTGTTATTGTACACATAGATATCTGCCTCCGGTAACACTCGCCGATAGTCCCGCACCACCTTTTCCACTGTCTTCTCCTCATTGTAACAGGGAATCAATACCGCAACCGTTGCCATGCCATGTCACCCCTCTCATCCGATATATTACTCTATTCTCTGTCCGGACACCACGCGGTCGATCCCGCTCGCGTCCGGCGTGATCCGAATCTCCCGCAGTCCCCTGGCCTCAAACAGCTCGGCCACCGCCTGCGCCTGGCCGATTCCGACCTCCACTGCGGCCAGCCCGCCTGCCGTCAGCTTGGACAGCCATCCATCCGCAATCGCCCGGTAAAACCGCAGGCCGTCCACGTCGCCGTCCAGAGCCATGCGGGGCTCCCGCTGTACCTCCCGCTGCAGCGTCGGCAGCACCGCGGACGGAATGTACGGCGGATTGGAGAGCAGCAGATCATACCGCCCCTCAAATGTGTCCGCGCCGGTCAGCACGTCCAGCTGCACCGGGCGCAGGGTCAGCTCCCGATAGGCGTCACAGTTTTCGCACAGATACACAAACGCCTCATCCGAGAGCTCCACCGCCGTCACGTCTGCCGCCGGATAGAGCGAAGCGACGCCGAGTCCCACGCAGCCGCTGCCGGCGCACAGGTCGAGCACCTTGGGGGCGGGCAACGCGCGCTCCCGCAAAAAACCGGCGCCGATCTCGCACAGCAGCTCGGTCTCCGGGCGGGGGATCAGCACCCCCTCCCCCACCTTCAGGGTCAGGTTCAAAAAGTCCCAGTTCCCGAGAATATATTGCAGCGGGCGGCCCTGCGCGCGCTCCTTCGCCGCCTGCAGCAGTGCCTCCTCCAGCTCCGGGGGCACGAATTCCTCCATATACCGGGCGCGCTCCCCGCGCGGCAGCCCGCCGATATCCTGCAGCAGGCAGTCCGCATCAAACGCCGGGCTGTCGCAGCCCGCCGATTGCAGCATCTCCGCTATGTGGAAATACAGTTCTCCGTACATCATACGCTCTTACCACTTGTCCGCTTCCGGATCTGCCGGCACCACATCTTCAAAAGCCGCGATCGCGCATTCGATCATGTCATCCTCGGGTTCCCTCGTCGTCAGCCGCTGCATCCACAGCCCCGGCGCGGCGATGATCCGGGTGAACCAGTTGTCCCGCCGGCCGCACAGCTTGATCGCCTCGTACCCGATCCCGACCAGCAGCGGGATCGTCAGCAGCTTGACCGCCGTGCGTACAAACGGGTTCTCGATCGGGATGAACATGGAGATCACAATCCCGATGAGCAGCATCAGGATCATAAACGAGGTCCCGCAGCGCGGGTGGAACCGGCTCTGCTGGCGCACGTTCTCCACCGTGAGCGGCAGCCCGTGCTCATAACAGAAAATCGTCTTGTGCTCCGCGCCATGGTACATATACACCCGTTTGATATCCTTCATCAGCGAGGTGAAGAAGATATAGGCGACAAACAGGAGGATCCGCAGCACGCCCTCAAACACCGCGCGGAGGATCTGGTTGTCGAGCGACGGGATCGCGCTTTTCAGCAGGTTGAACAGGAATGTCGGCAGCCACAGGAACAAAAACACCGACAGGCAGATGCCGAGTACCGCGCTGGCCACCATCAGCAGCGTCATCCACCAGCTGCTCTCCTTCTCCTTCTTCCCTTCCACCACCGGCGCCGCCGAGGCGACCGCCGCGACCGCGACGACAGTGACGGACGCGGCCTCCGGCGC
>DXWE01000077.1:6528-7465 GCA_019417045.1 Oscillospiraceae bacterium | reverse complement strand
ACATCGATTAGTGGATACTGAAAGCAGTAAAGCGGCTGTCAGAATCTGTTGCCGCGTGTATAGTTCCGGCGAAAAAGTGATTGATAAACCACAAAAATCGGGAAAGATGAAGGTGAAAGAATGAACTGTTTTACCAAAACAGATTCCCATCCCAATCCCATCTGTGCCCGGCCAAACTTCTGCCTGTTGGATGGAAATTGGGAGTTTGGCTTTGACCGGGACAATGTCGGGCTTCAGCAGAATTGGCAGGAGTACAGCAGCTTTCCCCTCCAAATTCAGGTCCCGTTTGTGTATCAGGCGCCAAGGAGCGGGATCGGGTCCGCAGAAACCTGTTCCACCGTGTGGTATCGCCGCACGGTGAGGCTTCCAAAGGCCATGCAGGACAAAACGGTCTTTTTACATATCGGGGCTGCGGACTACCACACCACCGTCTGGGTCAACGGGCAGCTGGCCGGCACCCATTGCGGCGGCTACAGCTCCTTTCAGCTGGACATTACCCACCTGCTCCGGCAGGAGGAGGAAAACGTCCTGACGATCCGCGTGTATGACGACGCGTACGATCAGGGGCAGATCCGGGGAAAGCAGATGTGGGCCGACAAGCCGTTTGGCTGTTGGTACACCCGGTATACGGGGATCTGGCAGTCGGTGTGGCTGGAGGCGGTTTCCCCGTTTCACATCGGGCAGTTCACGGTCACGCCGCTGGTCGACACCCGGCAGATCGCGATCCAGGCGCAGCTGGAGGGCTGCGCGCCCCCAGACGACCTGCTGCTGGAGGCGGAGGTCTTTTTCGAGGGGGAGCCGGTGGCGCTGGCCTGCGTCCGGGTGGAGAATGCGAACCCCGGCATGACGTTTTCCGTGGCCAACTCCCGCTTCCCGTTTGAGGGGATCGCCTATTGGACTCCCGAGCACCCCCATCTCTACACCATGACGCTGCGGC
>DXWE01000077.1:0-6518 GCA_019417045.1 Oscillospiraceae bacterium | reverse complement strand
CGGGAGCTGCTCGACGAGGTGGACACCTATTTTGGGATGCGGAAGCTGGAGGCCTCTGCCGGCCGGGTGCTGCTCAACCATTTCCCCTTTTATCAGAAGCTGGTGCTCAACCAGGGCTATTATCCCGAGGGGTTCATCACGGCGGAGAGCGACGAGAGGATCCAGTCGGATATCCGGCTGATCAAGGCGCTGGGCTATAACGGCATGCGGATCCACCAGAAGATCGAGTCCGCCCGGTTCCTGTACTGGTGCGACCGGCTGGGGATGGTGGTGTGGGAGGAGATCCCGTCCATGTATGCCTATGAGGAGTTCCGCGAGCGGCAGATCCTCGACGAGATGCTGGAGATCGTCCGGCGGGACATCAACCACCCCTGTATCTTCACCTGGGTGTTGTTCAACGAGTCCTGGGGGGTCACGCGGATCCGGCAGCACACCGGGCAGCAGCGGCTGACGCTGTCCGCCTACTATGCCGTCAAGGCGATGGATCCCACCCGGTTTGTCATCAGCAACGACGGCTGGGAGCACACCAAATCCGATCTGTGTACCCTGCACGACTATGCGGCCGACGGCAAAACACTCCGCACGCTGCACGAGCGGGAGGACTGGACGGCGGTTGGGGGCAATCCCTGGGCACAGAAACGGCGAAGGGTTTTTGCACAGGGGTTTGCCTATGAAGGGCAGCCGTATCTGCTGTCCGAATACGGGGGGATCTCCTTTTGCAGCGACACCGGATGGGGCTACAACGCCAAGGTGAACGGGGAGGAGGAGTTCCTGGAGCGGTTCGCGGACCTGACGCAGACCATCCAGAGCCTGCCCCACATACAGGGGTACTGCTATACCCAGTTCACCGATGTGGAACACGAGCAAAACGGATTGTATACCATTGACCGGCAGCCCAAGGTATCCCCCGAGAGGGTGGCAAAGATCAACCGCCGGGCCCCGTGAGGCCCGGATTCGGACAGAAAGGAAGGAACGGCCCATGCTGGCACGGAGAAAAGCGGGATATATCCGGAAAACGGCGCTGACGATGGCGGTGATTCTGCTCCTGACGATGCTCTGCGCCGCCCCTGCGGCCGGGGAGGGGGATCCGGCCGGATCCGCTTTGGAGCAGGAGGAATCCCTCTCCGGGGAAGAGAGCTCGCTGTCGGGGGCCCAGGGGTTTTTGGAAGAGGCACTCGAAGACACCTATCGGGAGGTGCGCCCCTCCTATACGCTGCCCGCATATACCGGGCAGGCCGTCCCGTTTGCCGCTGAGAGCGCGGTGCTGCCGGAATATGCCGGCCAGCTGGAGGCCGGGCCGCAAAATTACGGTACGGCCGTGTCCGTTCGCCAGGGGGGAGAGGCCGCGTTTTCCCTGCAGGCCCCATCCGACGGCCTCTATGTGCTGGAGGTGGAATATTACGACCTGTCCGACAGCACGTTGCCGGTGAAGATGAAGGTGGAGCTGGATGGGGCGTTCCCCTTTTATGAGATGCGCAGCCAGCAGTTTGAAAGCCGCTGGACCTATCTTGATGCGGAGTTCCCCACCGACCGCTACAACAACGAGATCGTCCCCGAGTCGGTGCGGGTGGAGGAGTGGAACCAAAAGACCATCCAGGACGCCTCCGGCCTGACCAGCGGCCCGTTCCTGCTGGAGCTGACGAAGGGGGAGCATATCCTCCGCTTCTCGAGCGTGCAGGGGGATCTGTTGATCGGCAAGCTGACCCTGCTGCCGGTGCCGGAAGAGGAGGAGCATCCCTCCGGCACGCCGGAGGGGCACGGGCTGGAGATCATCGAGGCGGAGAGGATTTCGTATAAGAACGACGCCACCATCCGCCCGGAGGCGGAATACAACACGGATCTGACCCCTTACGACGCCAAACGGGCGGTGCTCAACATGCTCTCCGGCGGCTCCTTCTCGGAGGGCGGGCAGGAGGTCAGCTATACCTTCACCGTCCCGGTGACGGGCTGGTATTACGTGGGGTTCCGCTATCGCCAGAGCAGCAAGTCCGATTTTCCCACCTTCCGCCGGGTCACCATTGACGGGGAGTGCTGGTCCCCGGCCTTTGAAAACGTATCGTTCCCCTATGACAAATCCTTCCAGAACCTGACGGTGAGCGATCCCGAGACCGGGGAGAAGGTGGCGGTGTATCTGGAGGCGGGCGAAACGCACACTTTGTCGCTGCGGGTGAATCTTCAGAACATGGCGCCCATCATCGACGGGGTCAACGCCATTATAGAGGAGATCAACGACCTGTCGCTCCAGATCATGAAGATCACGGGCAACAACACCCAGAAATACCGGGATTTTGAGCTGGAGGAATACATACCGGATCTCGAGAGCCGCCTGGTCGATTGGGCCAACCGGATCCAGGCACTGTATGATGAGCTGCATGCGTATAATCCCGAGGCCCGGCAGATCGGGGAGTTCTCGGCGCTGCAGGTGTGCATCAAGCAGCTGCTGTCCCTGTCCAAAAAGCCGAACGACCTGCCCAAACGTCTCAACGAGCTCTATCAGGGGCAGAACTCGGTGGGGCAGTATTTGGCCAACGTGCTGGAGAACCTGTACAGCAGCCCGCTCGCCCTGGACCAGATCTATCTCTATCAGAACGAGGAGGATCTGCCAGAGCCCATCGGGTTTTTCCGGAAAATCTGGGAGGGGATCCGCCGGTTCTTCTATTCCTTTTTCGTCCAGAACTATGAGTCCGGCAATGTGGAGTCGGACAGTGAAAACCTGCAGGTGTGGGTGAGCCGGTCCAGCCTCTATGTCGAGATCATGCAGGAGATGGCGGACACCGACTTCTACGAAAAATACGGGATCAAGGCCGACCTGTCCATCATGTCGGACGAACAGAAGCTGGTGCTGGCCCGCGCCGCGGGCAACGCCCCCGACGTGGCGCTGAGCGTGACCTATACCGTGCCCTTTGAGCTCGCCATCCGGGGCGCACTGCTGGATCTGAAGGAGTTTGAGGGCTGGGAGGAGGTGGCCGCCCGGTTCAAGCCGGGCCTGCTCAACACCGGTCTGGTGGAGGACGGCCTGTATTCCCTGCCCGAGACCACCAACTTCTATGTGCTGTTTTACCGCACCGATATCCTGGATCAGCTGGGGCTGTCCGTCCCGGATACCATGCAGGACGTCAAGGAGATGCTCCCGCAGCTCAAGCGCTACGGCATGGACTTCTACTCCCACCTGGCAGTGGGGGAGAGCGCCAACAAGTCGCTGTCGCTGATGGTCCCGTTTATCTATCAGAACGGCGGCCGGTTCTACGGGGACACCGCGCTGGATATCCGGCTGGATTCGGAGGAGACGCTGGACGCCATCACCGAGATGACACAGCTGTTTACCATGTACGATATCCCCTTTGAGGTGCGCAGCTTCTACCAGCATTTCCGCAGCGGGCTGCTGCCGATCGGGGTGGCCGACTTCAACACCTACATCCAGTTGCTCAATTCGGCGCCGGAGATCGCCAATTCCTGGAATATCGCGCCGTATCCCGGCTACACGGACGAGAACGGCGAGGTGCAGCGGTGGACGGGAGGCGGCGGAAAGAGCTGTATCATCTTCTCCGACACCGACAAACCGCAGGAATCCTTTGATTTCCTGAACTGGTGGACCTCCACCGAAACCCAGAGCGCCTTTGCCTCCTCCCTGCAGACAGCCTATGGCAAGGAATATGTCTGGAACACCGCCAATGTGGAGGCGTTCGCCCAGCTTCCCTGGAATGAAGAACACCGCGACGTCCTGCTCGAGATGCTCGACTGGATCGTGGAGGTGCCGCGGGTGCCGGGGAACTACATGATGGAGCGGGAGCTGAGCAATGCCGTCAACGCCATTGTCCTGGACGGCGAAAACGTGCGCACCGCGATCGACGGGGCGGTCAAGAACACCCGCAACGAGATCGTCCGCAAGCTGGAGGAGTTCGGGTATATCCAGGACGGCCAGGTGGTGCGGGATTACATTATCGAAGAGGATCTGCCCGACCGGCAGGCCACCGAGAGAGTCTATCCCTGAGATGAGCGGGGAGAGAAGCGGGTGCCTGCCGGTGGCCCGGCGGTGAGCGGCGGCAGGATCGGACGGAACCGGATCCCGGATTTCAACCCGCCTGCGGCGCGGGCCCGCCCTTAAGAGGCGGGGGCCTGCCGTCCTCCTCCCTGCCACAGGGAGGGCCGCTGTGCGGCCAGCTGAACCGCATGGCCCGCAGCCCTTGGAGAGGGGCTTTAATAACTACTACTCTATCGTACAAGGTGGATAAAGACGGCTATGAGGAGACGGAACCTGAGGCCCTATCTGTTTTTGGCGCCGTATTATCTTCTGTTTTTGGCCTTTGTGGTGATCCCGGTCATCGTGGCCATCGTCCTGTCCTTTACCAACTTCGACACCATCCAGTTTCCCTCCTTTGCCGGCCTGAACAACTATATCCATCTGTTGTTGCAGGACGAGGTATTCATGGAATACGTCCTGCCCAATACGATCGTGTTTTCGGTTGTCGTCGGCCCGGGCGGGTATCTGCTGTCCTTTTTCCTCGCCTGGTCGCTGTCCCAGATCTCCCGGGGGCCGCGCACGGTGCTGGCGCTGATCCTCTACTCCCCCTCCATGACGGCCGGCACCACGATGGCCGTGATCTGGCGGGTGCTGTTCAGCGGCGACCAGATGGGCCTGCTCAACAGCCTGCTGATGCAGCTGGGGATCATCACCGAGCCGATCGTGTTCCTCCAGTCCCAGCAGTTCCTGATGCCGGTGATGATCCTGGTGGCGCTGTGGAGCAGCATGGGCGTCGGGTTCCTCGCCATGCTGGCCGGCCTGCTCAATGTGGATAAAAGCCTGTATGAGGCCGCCACCATCGACGGCATGCGCAACCGGTTCCAGGAGGTCTTTTATATCACCATTCCGTCCATGAAGCCCCAGATGCTGTTCGGCGCCATCATGGCCATCGTGAACACGTTCCAGCAGGGGGCCATCGGCGTGCAGCTCAGCGGCTCCAATCCCACGCCGCGCTACGCCGGCCAGCTCATGCTCAACCACATCCAGGACTACGGCTTCATCCGGTACGAGATGGGCTATGCGTCGGCCGTGTCGGTGGTGCTGCTGCTCATCATCTGGTTTTTCTCCAAGGGAGCAAAGAAACTCTTCAAAAGCGACGACTGACCGGCTCCTGCAATCTCAGATCCAAACGGAAGGAAGGGCTCTGCATGGCGTATACCTCCACAAACGTCAACCCGACAAAATTTCACCGCAGTCAGATCAAGATCTACGCCTATCTGATCCCGATCGCCGTGGTGATGATCCTGCCGCTGGTGTATATCTTCAACCATGCGTTCAAGCCGCTGGAGGAGCTGTTCGCGTTTCCTCCCCGCATCTTTGTCCGGCAGCCCACCATGGAGAATTTTGAAAAGCTGTTCGGGGCGACGGCCGGTTCCGCCATCCCCATCAGCCGGTATCTTTTCAACAGCCTTCTGGTCTCGGTGGCTGTGGTGACGCTGACGGTGTTTCTGTCCAGCCTGGGCGGGTTCGCCCTCTCCAAAATGCACTATCCCGGCAAGAAGCTGCTGCTGGAGATCAACAACGTCGCGCTGATGTTCGTGTCTGTGGCGGTGGCCATCCCGCGGTATCTGGTCATCCAGTTCCTGGGGCTGACCAACACCTACTGGGCCCACATCCTGCCGCTGGTGGTCATGCCGGTCGGGGTGTTCCTCATCAAACAGTTCATCGACCAGGTGCCGGACAGCCTGATCGAGGCGGCCTATATCGACGGGGCGGGGGAATTCCGGGTGTACCGCAAAATCATCCTGCCGCTGACCCGGCCCGCCCTGGCCACGGTGGCGATCCTCTCCTTCCAGTCGGTGTGGAACAATGTGGAGACGTCTACCATGTACATGGAGAACGACAGTATCAAGACCCTGGCCTTTTATATGAGCACCCTGACCACCAACACCAACAGCGTGGCGGGACAGGGAATTGCGGCGGCCTCCACCCTGATCATGCTCGTTCCCAACCTGGTGCTGTTCATCGTGCTGCAAAGCCGCGTCATGAACACCATGGCGAATTCCGGGATCAAATAGGGCCGTGTGCGGCGTGCGAATGACAGAGAAGGGGAGAGGTCATTGAAAAAATGGGTTTTTGGACTCCGGGCCGCCGGGATCACGGCGGCGCTGCTGCTGGGCTGTACCCTCTTTGCCGGCGCGGACACCGCCTATAAGACCATCACGGTGGACCGGAACGGCCGCTATGTGGAGACCCAGACGGCCTACCGGCCGGTGGAATCCTTCTCCAAGATCGGGGAGGAGACCCTGAACGCCCCGGCGGATCTGGCGATCCAGGACGGCCGTATGTATATCTGTGATACGGGCAACGCGCGTGTCGTGGTCAGCGATCTGGGGGGAGAGCTGGTCACCGTTTTGGGAGCCGGGATCCTGGCGGAGCCCACCGGGATTGCTCTGGCGGACGACGGCACCCTCTATGTGGCGGACAAGGGGCTGGGAAAGGTACTGGCCCTGTCCTCACAGGGGGAGGTCCTGCGGGAATATGCGCGTCCGCAGGA
>DXWE01000076.1:6264-7510 GCA_019417045.1 Oscillospiraceae bacterium | reverse complement strand
CACCACGACGTCCTCCCCCGGATCGCCGTCCCCCCGCACGGTCGCCATGACCGGCGTGGTGCGGCAGACGATATGGGCGAGGACCCCTCCTCCAAAAGCGGGGCGGATCAGGGTGAGCGTCCTGCCGTCGGTCTGAAGGCCGGTGCAGTCCGCGCACAGCCCGGTTTGCAGCAGCGCCGCCGCCTGGGGCGCTGCGCGCCTTCCCCACAGCCCGCCGTCCCACAGCACCACCGGCGGGTTCTCGCGGCGGATGCTCTCCGCCAGTTCCCGGGGATCCGCCCGGGGGACGCGGCGGATCCGCCGTGCAATCCGCCGCACGACGGCGGGCGGATCCATTCCCACCGCCCAGACCTCCGGCAGCTGAGGCCCGCGGGCGGCGTCCAGCTCCTCCTCCGGCGCCGGCGGCCGCTCTCTCGCCTCTTCGATGGCCTGTTCCAGTTCCTCCGGCCGGATGAACCGGCAGTGCCGCCGGCCGGAGTGGCATTCCACGCTTTTGATCACCCGGGTGGGGGATCCCTTCAGCCCACAGCGGTTCGGGTCCGCACCCAGCGCCTCCCGATCCCAGACCATCACTTCTCCGGTTTTGCTGCCGATCCGCGGGAACCGCAGGGCATACAGCCGCTCCATGGTCAGCACGCAGGGCAGCGAAGCGGACTCCTCGCCAAACCGGGTGGTACACTGTGCCACGCCGTCCCGCAGGCGCAGCCCCAGCACATGCGTCAGCACCGGCATATCCCGCAGGGCCGCCAGCATCGGGCCGGTCTGGGCCGTGTCCCCGTCCGTACTCTGCCGGCCGCACAGGATCAGATCCGGCCGCAGCCGGTCCATCGCCAGGGAGAGCGTGTAGGCGGTGGCGAGGGTATCCGCCCCGGCAAAGGCCGGATCGGTCAGCAGGATCGCTTCGGATACGCCCAGCCGGGTCAGCGCCCGCAGCGGGCCCTCGCTGTCCCGGCGGTTCATGCTCACCGCCGTCACCCGGGCATCCGGGATCTCGTCCCGCAGCCGCAGCGCGGTCTCCACCGCACAGGCGTCGAACGGATTCAGTTCCCCGTCCCGGGGCTTGACACACACCACAATCCGCATGGTTCTCTCCTCGTTTTCGGTACTCCGTCCCTTCTATCCCATCTGCTGATACACCGGCGCCAGGGCGTCGTGCACCCGGCGGTACAGCGGATAGAGCTTTGTATACCGCGCGCCGGCCTCCGGGTCGGGGCGGGGGGCACTCTCCACCTTCCCGCACACACCC
>DXWE01000076.1:5266-6254 GCA_019417045.1 Oscillospiraceae bacterium | reverse complement strand
GAAATCGGAGAACGCGCCCGCCGCCACACCGGCCAGCATGGCGGAGCCGAGGGAGGAGTCGCTGACCGTCAGGTGGCGCAGGGAAATGCCCAGCATATCCGCCAGGATCTGCCGCCACAGGGGGCTGGACGCGCCGCCGCCGATGACGGTGGCCTCGTCCTCGTGGGGAATGCCGAGCTGCTGGAGGGTCTGCCGGCACTCCCTCAGGGAAAACGCCACTCCCTCGAGCACCGCCCGGCTGAAATGGGCCCTCGTATGCCCCGAGCGGATACCGGTAAAGCTCCCCCGCAGCAGCGGGTCCGCATAGGGGGTCAGCTCCCCGTTGAGATAGGGGTGGAACAGCAGCCCGCCGCACCCCGGCTCCACCGCCGCCGCGCCCCGGTCCAGCTCCCGGTAGGTCTCTCCAAAGGTATCCCGGTACCACCGATAGGAGGCGGCCGCCGACTTGGTGGCCGTGCCCGGATACCACAGCCCCGGCACCACATGGGAATAATTGACCAGGTCGCGGTGGGGATACGGGCGGTCGGTCACCACGCAGATCCGTCCCGCCGTGGCCAGCTTGACCGTCATCTGCCCCGGCTCCACCGCGCCGGAGGCAAACACCTCCATCACCGTATCGGTGGTGCCGACGCACACCGGCGTGCCCTCGAGCAGGCCGGTGTCGGCTGCGGCGCTTCGGGTGATCGTGCCCGCCGGATCGGTGGGCTTTCGGACCGGCGGCAGCGCCTCCTCCGGCAGCCCCAGGATCCCGCACAGCGCCGGCGACCACCGGCCGGCCTGGCAGTCAAACAGCATGCTCCCCTGCGCCTCGATGTTGTCGGTGGCGTATGTCCCGGTCAGGCGGTGGCGCACCAGATCCTTCGCAAACAGGATGTGCCGCACCCTGCCCCAGACGTCCGGCTCCTGCCGCTTCACCCACAGCAGCTGGGGAAGTGTCCAGATGGTGTCGGGCGTGTGGAGGGTCTGCCGGCGGATCAGTTCGCCGTAC
>DXWE01000076.1:299-5256 GCA_019417045.1 Oscillospiraceae bacterium | reverse complement strand
AGATGGCCGGACACAGCGTCTGAAAATCCCCGTCCAGCAACACGGCCGTGTGGGTGGCGGCGTCCAGCGCCACCATCAGGATATCCGCCGGGCTGGCGCCGGACGCTTCCAGCACCGCCCGGATGTTCCGGCTTGCGGCGGCATACCAGTCGTCGGGGTCCTGCTGCGCCCATCCGGGGCGGGGATAGCTGGTGGGATACTCCACCGTGTGGGTGGCCGCCACCTGCCCGTCGATCTGCAACAGCGTGGCCTTGGACGCGCCTCCGCCGAAATCCACCCCCAGCAGATATTTCACCTGTCATATCCCCCTTTCTCAGGCAGCCGCCCTCGTCCGCCGGCCGGCCCGCCGTTTTTACCGGTTCAGCCAGGCGTGATCCGGGTCGCTGCTCATGAAGAAGCCGCGGTTTTCCCCCGCCATCACCCACAGATAGTAATTTTTGTATCCGGGCGCGCAGCAGCAGGGGTGGTAGCCCCGGGGGATCTCCACAAAATCGCCGTTTTTCACGGTATAGGTCTCGTCGATGCTCCCGTCGGCGGTGTACACCCGCTGGATCCCGAACCCCGTGGGCCTGTCGTATTCAAAATAGTAGATCTCCTCGAGGATCCCCTCCGCGGGCATGTTGTCCTCGTCGTGCTTGTGCGGGGGATAGCTCGCCCACTGGCCGCCCTCCACGAACGCCTCCCCGACATAGAGCAGGTTGGCGTCCAGCCGCTCGTCGATGATGAAGTGCGCCTGCCGCTCCCAGCCCGGTTTCCCGAGATCCTTGACGATCACGTCCTCCGGGTTTACCAGCACCGGGGAAAAATCCCTCTCTGCCGGGGACTTGCACACCGCCACTCTCAGCTCGGTCTGCGCCGTGATGGTGAACGCGCGGTTGCGGGGGATGTAGACCGCCGTCGCCGGGCCGTCAAAGACATTCCGGCGCCGGCCGATCCGCTCAAAGGCAAAGCCGTCCCCCACGACCGAACCCGTCCCTCCCAGCAGGATCAGGGCGTATTCCCTGTCCGTCTCCTGATAGGCAAAGCTCTCCCCTGCCGGCAGCCGCAGCATGTCGATCTCGATCCACCGGCACGCCGCATCTCCCCGGCTGTAAATGGTGGTGCATCCTTCCTGTCCGTCCCAATGCCGCTTAAATTGCATAACCGTTCCTCCTTAACAATTCCATCACCGCGCCGCGCGTCGGCACGCTCTCCCGCGCCCCCATCCCGGTGCATTTCAGAGCGGATACCGCACTGGCAAAGTGGCAGCACTGCTCGTAGGTGTAGCCAAAGATGATACCCGCCGCAAACGCGCCGTGGAACACGTCCCCGGCCCCGTTGGAGTCCACCACCTGGGCGGGATAGATCGGGTATACGGTAAAATTCTGCCCGTCATATAACAGCCCGCCGAGCTTTCCGCGCGTGATGACCACCACCTCGGGATGGTACTCCTCGTACAGGCGCTTGGCCGCCATGGAGATATTGTCCTCCCGCGTATATTCCAGGGCGAACTCCTCCGACGGGATCAGGATATCAGTCAGCTTGAGCAGCTGCTCCACCCCGTCGTACAGGCCGCCGGCGTCGTACAGCACATGAACCCCGTTCTTGCGGGCCAGACCGGCCGCCTGCACCGCCGCATCCAGCTCGTTGCCGTCCACCATGAGGACATCGGCGGCCTTCACGGCCTCTTTCTGTCCGGCGGTCAGCTTGAGAGGCGGCAGGTTCCCCTTGTCAAACACACAGGTCCTGCTCCCCTTCCGGGCGTTCAGCCAGATATAGGAGGTGAACGACCGGTATCCGGAGGCCATCTGGATGTGGGTGGTGTCCACCCCGTACTTCTGAAAATCCTCCAGCAGGAACCGACCGTTTTCGTCGTCCGACAGTATCCCGATATACCCGCAGTCCACTCCCAGCCGGGCGGCCGCGATCAGCCCGGTGGACACCGGTCCGCCGCCGCACCGCTTGACCCCCAGCGCCCGCAGCTTGGTGTCCTCCGCCGGAAACACCGGGAGCATCGTCAGGGTATCTGCCACGCAGGCGCCAATTCCCACGATTCCACTCATGCTCAGGCTCCTTTCCGTTCCCCCATGGGGGGATTTGATACTATGGCCAGGACCCGGCCGCAGCCGGATCCCTCACGCTCCCTTTCCGGCTCCCGTCAGCCGGATTTTTTCCAATGCAAACCGCCGCACCGCCTCGATCGGCTCCTTCATGAAATTGTCCACCGCCACGATCCTCTCGGGCGCATCGAACATCTCCCTCACCCGGTCCAGAAACGCATAGCAGATGTCGGTGGCAAAGTTGATCTTCCGGATGCCGGCGCCAACGGCCGCCCGGATCTGATCGTCCGGGATCCCCGACCCGCCGTGCAGCACCAGCGGGATTTCGGCCTCCCGGCGGATCGCGGCGATCCGCCCGATATCCAGCTTCGGCGGCTTTGTATACCGCCCGTGTGCGGTGCCCACCAGCACCGCCAGCGCGGCCACGCCGGTCAGCCGGACAAAACGGGCGGCCGCCTTTGGCTCGGTGAACTCATCCATGCTGTCGTCGTTCACCGTACCCACATGGCCCAGCTCTCCCTCCACCGTCACGCCCACATGCGCGGCGGTCTCCACCACCCGGCGGGTCGCGGCGACATTGTCCTCAAAGGGCATGGCGGACGCGTCCAGCATGATCCCGGTGGCGCCGTAGCGCAGCGCCCGGGTGGTCTCCAGCTCGGAGGGGCCGTGGTCCAGATGGAAGCAGACGGGCACCGACGCCCTCGCCGCTGCGGCCAGCACGACGGGCGCCAGATAATACCCGGCCTCCTCCTTGATCAGACGGGGGTACACCTGGAGGATCACCGGCGCCTTCGTATCCTCCGCCGCCTGCATCACCCCCATCACCGTCTCCATATTGTACACGTTGAAGGCCGGCACGGCAAAGCCGCCCCTCTCCCCCAGCTCCAGGATCTCCTTCAATCCGATCAGCATCGCCATCGCTCCTTCATCGGGCCGCAGAGAGCAGCAGCTCCTCCAAACTCAGCAGCTCCATGCCCTCCGGTTGGGCCCTTTTCAGAATTGCATATTCCGACGGGCTGGCGGTCACCAGCGCATCTGCCCCGGTCGCCAGGGCATTGTGCCACCGTTTCGCCGCCACCTCTGTCATGACCTTCGGCATCCAGGTGTCCATCAGCAGGTTTCCCGCCCACACGGTGTCCTTCCGGTTGAGCAGCATCTCCCGGATCTCCGCACACGCCGACACCACCTGCCGCAGGGGCTCGGTCTCCTCCAGATCCCGGGCCAGGTGCGCCGGGTCCTGGATCGTCACGGTACCGGGGTATCTCTGAAGCGTCAGCTTCCCGTCCGCCAGCAGGTTCGCCAGGTATTCCGTAAAGGTCACCACTTGGGTGTCCAGCGGGATCCCCCATTCCCGGTACTCTCTCCGGAACACCTTGGCATCCGCGGGATCAAAGGCCACCACCGTGGCATATTCCGAGAGGATCTCCGCCGTGTTCTGCATTGTCTCGCGGGTCTCCTCCGCCGCACCCACCAGCGTATCCAGCACCGCCCCGCTGTCCGGCTCCTCCGGCAGCACCGTGAAGGTAACCCCCGCCTTTTGGAGCAGCCGGATGGCGTTGACGCCGGCGCCCGGCACCTTGTACCGCGTGTCCGTCCCCAAAAAGAGCAGGGTGTCCGCCGTCCGGGGCAGAGAGGCGATCGCCTGCGAGAGTCCCTCGTCCAGGGTTTTGGCGCCGTAAGGGTTGCCGGTCTGGGAGAGGGTGGTCAGCAGCGCCTCGATATAGGGCGGCAGCCGGTCCTCCAGCGCCATTTGCAGCCGCACGTCCTTGGTGAAGGCCACCGGATCCCAGCCGGTGGCACAGTCCTTGGTGCAGGCGCCGCACAGGGCGCACTCATACACGTTGTCCGCCACGCTGCCGGTCAGGCTCGCCGCCCCCCGGTTGACGAGCGACAGGCTCAGCGCCCGGGCCCGGGCGTTGTTGCGCTCCTGTCCCGTCGCGTTGCCGATGGGACAGATATGGCGGCACATCCAGCAGAACCGGCAGGAGTCGATGATCTCCCGGCTTTTCTTTGTCAAAGTCATACTGCGATTCTCCATTCTTTCATCACCTGAAATCCGGCGCAATCCGCCTTGTGATACCGGTCCCTTCTCTGCGGCGGCCCGCCGCCGCACAGGGCCGGCCGATCAAAGCCCGAGCTTATACGGATTCATAATGCCGTTGGGATCCAGCTGCCGCTTGAGCCCTTCGAACACCTGCATGGCCGGGCCGTACTGCTCCTTCATCAGCCGCCCCAGCTTGATCCCGACGCCGTGGTGGTCGTTGACCACCCCGCCGTTCTCCAGCGCCGTCCGCACGCCGCAGGTCCACACCGCGTTGTGCAGCCGCAGCGCCTCGTGCGGGTCCTGCGGCGGGTTGTCGATGATAAACCGGTCGTATACCATGCAGCCCCATTCGTACCAGTGGGAGAAATGCGCGATGAACTTCGCCTGTGGGAAATTGGTCTCCACCGCGTTTTTCATCGCCCAGTAGATCTTCTCGATTTTGTCGTACGGCGCGATGGTGTCCATGGTGCCGAACATCTGGGGCAGGTCCATCATGTTGCCGGGATAGAAGAACGTGATCTTCTCCTTCCACCACTTCTCCCCGTATTCGCTGCCCATGTCCTCCGCCCCGTATTTGGCAAAGGTGTCCAGCAGGATCTTCTCCTCCAGCGCCACCATCTCGGAGACCCCCTCGATGGCCACGTTCATGAACGCGCCGTCCCGCTCCACCCCGACGATCTTTTTAATCAGGGTGGCGGTCTCCGCCGGGTCGTACAGCCGCATGACCGACGGCTTGAACTTCTGCAGCAGCTCCCTGGCCGCTTTGAACGCGCCGGTCATGTCCTTGAACAGGAATCCCCGGAACCTGCGCTCCTCCGGCTGCTCGAAAATGCGGATCTGCGCCTTGGTCATCACCCCGAGGGTGCCCTCCGAG
>DXWE01000076.1:0-289 GCA_019417045.1 Oscillospiraceae bacterium | reverse complement strand
CCCCCCGAGCCGATGAAGATCTGGTTGAGGTCGGGCCCCGCCGCATGCTTGGGCGAGGGGGAGGTCTCGATGATGTCCCCGTTGGGCAGCACCACCTCCATCTGCAACACCATGTCGTCGATCTTGCCGTATTTGGTGGACACGACGCCGATGCCCCGGTGGGCCAAAAACCCGCCCACCGTCGAACAGGTCAGGGAGCTGGGGTAGTGCATGGTGGCGTATCCCGCCTGGTTTGCCTCCCATTCGATGTGTTTGTAAATGGCGCCGGTGCCGCACTCGATATAGAGGG
>DXWE01000075.1:4534-7641 GCA_019417045.1 Oscillospiraceae bacterium | reverse complement strand
CGGTGTTCAGCACCACGGCCTCGGGCAGGCCGGAGGTGTCGATCGCGGTGGCGGATGCCGGCAGCGCGCACACAGACAGCGAAACCGCCAGACAGAGGCCCACAGCCGTGCGCAACCAGCATTTCCTCATGATCTTCCTTCCTTTCTATCGGTAGGATTTATTGGACGGACTGTTTTTTTCGCAGGCTCATCGCCGCCGCGCCAGCGCCCAACAGGGATGCCACGAAGAGCATGACCATGGCCGCCGTGCCGGAGACGTCCCCGGTATCGGGAGAACCGGTGGGCTCAGAAGTGGGTTCGGTGGTAGGCTCAGTAGTGGGTGCAGAAGTGGGTTCGGTGGTGGGCTCAGAAGTGGGTGCAGAAGTGGGTTCGGTGGTGGATTGAGAAACCGGTTCGTATTCCACCTCCAGATTCCCTGCATCCCCTGTGCGCATATCGGTATATACATATCCCTCGTCCCAGGATCTGCCGTCCCTCTCTGCCGTGCCAGGCTTGGACAGATCATAGGTCAGCATGCCGAACTGTCCGGTGGTTTCTCCGGTGAGCTTGACATACGCCATCCCATCCTGCACATCTACCTCCAGGGTGAACACATTGTCCGCAGTCGCATCCCAGCCGTCATCCACACTCACAAAGCAGTCCTTGCCGGTGGCTTCGTATTCCTCGGCGATGAGGAAGCCGACCCACTGGTCGTCGATAATCTTTTCACCGTAGAAGTCCACCCGGGCGGGATCACTGTCGCTGCGGACATAGAAGGCGTACTGGGAATTGGTAGTATCATCCCGGTAAAACACCATTCCGGCGGTAACCATCCCATCCGCTGCTCTCGTCACAGTGGCGGTTGCCTTGAAGTCCCCCTTGACGAAGGTGTTTTCATCGTCTGTATAAGCAGGCCGAGTGGTCGCCGTGGTGGACCCTGTGGTGCTCGTGCTTGTCGTCTCGGTGGTAGACGCAGCGGGGATCTCCACCCGGAAATCGGAGGCGATGCCTCCGTTGGCACCCGCCTGCAGGTGCACCTGTCCCCCGGTAAGCACCGTCGTCTCCTCCGGGCGCTCGCTCGTAGCGGGTTTGGAGAGATCAAAGGTCAGCTGCCCCGTTTCACCCGTGGTATTGCCCGTCAACGTGACAGTGGCAATTCCACTCTTTACTGCCACGTTTAGGGTAAAGGCCGTATCGGTGCTCGCATCCCAGCCGTCGTCCACGCTCACAAAGCAGTTCTTGCCGGTGGCTTCGTATTCCTCGGCGATCAGGCGCCCCAGATTGGAGTCATTGACCACCTTTTCCACGGCGAAATCCACGCGGGCCGGGTTGCCCTGATCCGTAATTACCCAGAACATCAGCCAGGTAGCGCCGTCTCGATACGCGACAATGCTGTCAAAAACCTGGTTGGTCTCTCCGCGCTGGAAGGTCACTTCGGCCGTGAAATCGCCTTCGACCGTAATGTTGCCGTCCACCGGAATATCCACGAAATCAGCGGAGCAGACCAGCGCTAAGGATCCGAATACAAAGATACAGGATACCAAAAGTGCAAGTATTTTTTTCATACATCTTACCTCCATTTCAGATTACGTCTATTTCTGCCCGACAGCTTTGCAGCCACCGCTTTGCAAGGCGGCCGGGACTGACGGCTGTGGCGTTTAGGCGACGGCCAGTTCAAAGGGCGCTACAGGCAGGCCGTTTCCCGTATAGAAATTGATGGTCTCCGGATACATGTCATAGGCATACCGCACATAGGCAGGCGTATCTATTCCGGACAGCGGCACTACCAGTTCGTCTCCCGACAGGGTGCCCTCCACCGTGTGGCTATTTCCGGCAGCGTCCACCACCACCAGGGAGGCCACCGTGCTGCCGGACGAGAGGCGCAGCCCGCTCTCCGCATCCTGGAACCGGATGCGCAGGGTATCCCCGGAGCGTCTCATGCTGCTGGGATACGCACTCTGCCCGGGCAGAGAGGTGATGCCGTAAACCTTGTTCAGAGCCAGTTCCGCCGCCCGGACGCCCAATTCACATTTATCATTGGGATGGATATTGGTTTTGTCCCCCAGGTCAATGCTGCACACAATCTCCATGTGGGGGTCTCCCTGGGCAATGGCCCACTGTTCCAGGCGGAAGGGCCCCCAGCGCAGTTGGGCAGGGTCGTAATATCTGTCCAGCATGGTGGTGATAATCGGCAGATCCGGATCTTCAAACTCCTCCCGGTATTGCGCGGCATAGGCGTTGAACAGATCGGTATAGCTCGTGGTCCGATTGACGTTGTTCTCCCCCTGATACCACAGGATCCCCTTGATGGTCAGGCCCTTCATGGGAGAAATCATATAGTTGTATTTCGCGCCGGGGCTGCCGTAGCGGATTCCCAGGCTGTTCAGCGTGTCCAGGCTGACCCACTGCTCCAGATCCGTCCCGCCAAAGGAACTGTTGACAATGCCAATGGGCACTTCCAATTCCCTCTGCAGCCGGGCCCCAAACACGAAAGCATAGGCGGAGTTGGACAGGAGCTTGGCGTAGTCGCTGTCAGTCCACACGACCCGCTCGTCAAATTCGGAGAGTTCCACCCGGGAGGAGTACTGAGGGATTTTTGTCAGACGAATCTGACTGTTCCCGGCCCATTCCTGGATTTGGGCCCGCTGGGCGGTGTTGCACGCCCCCACCGTCATCTCCATATTGGACTGGCCGGAGCACAGCCATACATCCCCCACCAGAACATCCGTAATGGTATAAGAGGCGTTACCGGCCGTGACCGTCAACTCGCTTCCGGTGGCGTTTGCCTCCATCGCATCCAGGTAGACGGCAAAAGCGCCGTCTGTCACCTGCCCGGTCTTCCGCTGGTTTTGGAAGGAGACCTCCACGGTGTCCGCGCCGGTACACGTCCCCCAGATCTTCACCGGCTTTTCCCGTTGCAGCACCATATGATCGGCAAAAATGTAGGCCAAAGATACCTCCGCCTGTTCCTCAGGCGCCGTGGGCCGGGTCGGCTCCGCTGTGGACGGACTCGTCGGTGGATCGGTCGGCGCTGCGGTGGGCGCCGTGGTGGGCGCCGTGGTGGGATCTGTTGCGGGAGCCGTCGTCGGATCCGTGGGGGGCGCTGCGGTGGGCGCTGTGCTGCAGAT
>DXWE01000075.1:1232-4524 GCA_019417045.1 Oscillospiraceae bacterium | reverse complement strand
GTTGTAAGAGTAGTAGGGGGATCCGCCTCGTCTGTGCGGGTGGTGGAGGTCGGGGAGGTGGAACCATCCCCGGAATTCCCCACCGGTTCCGTCGGCTGCTGGCAGCCGGCCAGCAGCCCGACAGAAAGGACAACGGTTGCCATCATGGCCAGGACTCGCTTTCTCATCATCTGATAGAATTTCATCTGTCTGCTGTTTCCTCCTTCCCCCTTCACATGGGGATTCTTTCCCGGGTCAGATTGCGGATGGGAATCCTTCATCGCCCGTATCACGGGGTGTCCGCAGAATCGTCCTGCGCCTTTTCATCCGGCTGGCCGGCAGGTGCGGATGCCGCCCGTTTTTTCCGCAGCAGCACGACTGCTGCCACGCCGACAACAACAGCCAGCGCCACGGCGCCGAGGACGATCCACAGTACCGGGGACACGTCCTGCTCTTCAGAGCCGCCGCCTCTGCCGGTCGTGGTGGCAGACGGTGCCTCCCCGGCATTCAGTGAGAGGGCGATCTCATAGGCGGCGGCATTCATCATGAGGGTCAGTCCCACGCCGTTTTCCCCCGCTGTAACGCGGGAACCGTCCTCCGAGACCGCCGCGGTATCGCCGGCCTCCAGCCAGAATTGGGTGGCCGCCTGGACGTTCCCCTGATCGTCCCGGACGGTGAGGGTGGTCATTCCCTCCGGGATGTTTGGGAAGCGGAACCTCCCGTTCTCATCGGTGAGGGTGTTGACCTGTTCGCCGTTGCTCTGATCCACAATCAGCAGCTTGCCGGGCAGAGCGCTCCCGGTTTCATCCTGCAGAATCCCGCTGACCGCCACGTCCTGCGGATTCTCCGGGGCCCTCATGGTCGTAGGCGGCTCCACGATCGGAACGGTGTTTTCGCCCGTGGGGAGCGTCTCGGTGGGCGGGATCGAGGGCTCGGTGGGAGGCGCCACCGTGGACATGGTATCGGCGCCTTCAATCTGGAAATTGGAATACCCGCACTTGGTCTTCCATACAAAGACCTCGCCGCTGGTCAATTCCCCCGCTGTCTTCTCCCCCCGGGCCTTCTGGGTCAGATCCACCACCAGCACCGCCCGGTTCCCCGACGGAATACCCGTGAGAACCGCTGTGGCCTGCTGCTTTTCGGGATCCACTGTCACATCCATCTTAAAGGCGACTTCGGAGGCGGCGTACCAGCCCCAATCCACCGAGATATACCGGTATTCCTCGTTGATGGCAGGGTCATCGGCCGCGACGCCATTGATGGATGCGGGTACGTTCCCCACATTCTTATCGTTGTACTGCTTTTCGCAGTAGAAATCCACCCGGTCCGAACCGGCATCCGACCCGTTGTCCCGCCACACGACAAAGCGGTAAAAGCTCTGGGGCGGCGTCCCTTCGCCGTTCTGATAGTAAAAGCCGATCCCCTCACCGATCTCGGCGCCGGGCCCCGCCGGGGTAAAGGTCGCCGAGACCGTAAACGTCTGGGTTCCCACCGTCACGCCGGTGGCGATCTGTTTATCCACGTCCTCTGTAATATCGGTGATGGACCCGGCGGACGCCGGCAACACCAGGCTCAGCAGCAGAATGCCTGCCGTAATCAGGGAAAATAACCGTTTCATAGAGTGCCCGTCCTTTCACTGCAGGGCAGAGAGCCGCAACGCGCGGCCTTCCGCTCATCCCTTTTTCTTCTTTTTGATCACCACGAGAAGGATAGCCACCGCAGCAAGCACCGCCATGCCTCCGGCGATGCCCACAAGGATCCACACCAGCGCCGAAGCGGAGGAGAATTCTCCCACCTCTGTCTCCCCGATCCGGAAATCCGTAAACGTCCCCCGGCGCATGGTCACGCCCAGCCCGCCGGTGGAGAACACCGCCTTTTTGATATCGGTGCTGCCCCCCTGGGCGCTGCCGGTGGTGTCATACGTGAGAACCGGGCTGAACACTTTGCCATCCTCGGAGATCAGCTGCGCATAGACCAGCGTCCCCTCGGTCTTTACCTTCAGTACCCAGCTGTCCACCCCGTCTCCGAGGGATCCCTTGCCGCTGCTGATGTAGGTGGTGGCATCCCCCTCCACATTCGTGGGGGAAATAATCCCCAGATAGGCGCAGGTATCGGTCAGATCGGGCCCATATTTATAGAGGAAAATCTCCACCTGGTCCGGGGCTTCGGCAAAGCTGTTGACGTACACCGAATACCCCTGCATCTTGTCGTTCCACTGCAGGATATCGGTGGCATGGAACATGAGGCCGCCCTCCAGATTGCCGTCGGCATCCCGGTTGAGCCGGACGCTCGCCGTGATGTCGCCGTCCTCATAGCAGTTGCGCACCAGCGCCTTTTTGATACCGTTGCCGTCCCCGCCAAAGGTGCCGTCAGAGAGGGTATGGAATCCCGCCACCGTGTCCTCGGAGAAGAAGTAAAAGTCGTCAAAATCGGAGAAAACCCCTTCATGGACCTGGGAAACATCGGTGGTGATCTCAAAATTCGAGATCGTGTTGACGATGTTGTGGCTGGTATCGGTGGACGCGAACAGGCCGATCCCGCCCGCCTCATAGTAGCGGTTCAGCGGGTCCCCGGAGATGGGGGCGTCCAGCTCGCAGTTGAGCGCCGCGCTGACCACCTCCGGCTCTTCGGCCAGGCGGGCAAAGGCCCAGATGTGCCTGCCGATAACCGTCACTTCCACGATCATCTGCAGACCCGGCGCCGTGCCATAGGGCTTGAGAATGGCGGATTCCGCCTCGTCGGTGGCCCTGCCGGTGGTGTGGCGGATGGCGCTGCCCACCTGCCCGATATATGTGCTCGCAGTGGATGCCTCGGACTTCGGCCCCATCTTGTGCAGGGAGAGGTCGAACCGGGGCACATTGTCGTTGGCCACCACCCGGTCAAACAGCAGCTGGTACCCCTCCACGCTGTCCTGCCCGTCTCCTACCGACTGGGTGCGGAAATACAGCCCGCAGAAAGCCCGCCCCTCCTGGTCGAGGGTCACGGTGAACCGGGCGGTGAAATCGCTCACATTCTCCAGCCCGTTGACCATCGCCTTGTTGGATACCCCGACGTCGTTTTGCGACACAAAGGTATCCCCCTCCTGCCGAAAGGCCTTGTCAGGATGGCCGTTGTTATAGAGCGTGTAGCTGCTCAGCTGACTCAGGTCCCCCGGAGCATCTGCGGCGCCGGCAGGAAATACGGCTGTCTGGCTCAGCAGAAGCAGCCCGGCGGCCACCAGGGATAACAGTCGTTTTTTCAAGGAAAACACCTCCTCAGTTTTTGGGGAACAATTGGGGGGACAAGGCGGTCTGCGGCCAGCCCTCCTCATCCC
>DXWE01000075.1:0-1222 GCA_019417045.1 Oscillospiraceae bacterium | reverse complement strand
GACCAGGGTGCTGATGCCCAGCAGGCTGTTGCTGTTCTCCTGGAAATACTCGGTCACAAGATACCAGTTCCCGTCAGTATCCAAAAATACCGAAGCGTGTCCGGGCAACTGGACCCCGTTCTTGCCCTCCGTTACCGGCGTGCCGCCTCCCTGCATCATATCCACCCCGTTTCTGTCCAGGTAGGGGCCGGTGATCTCCCGGGAGCGGCCGCATTCCACATGGTAGTTCTTGGTCATGGGCTCTATGGCACAGAACAGATAATAGTACTCTCCGTAACGGATAATGTAAGGCGCTTCAATGGCTTTGTCGGTCTGGGTACGGCTGGCGATGCTGAAAACCTCGTCGTCCAGCAGCAGCCCTGTCTGTGGATCCAGCCGCCGCAGCTTGATGCCTGACCAGTAGGACCCATACGCCAGCCAGGGCTGCCCCTCCCCGTCCGTGACCACATTGGGGTCAATCGCGTTGAAGTCATCCCCGTTGCGGGACACGAGCACCGGGCCCCGGTCCACCCATTTATACGCGGGATCCGCAGGATCCAGGGTGGCATTGGTCAGCAGCCCGATGGCAGAGGTCTGTTTTCCCGTTACCGAGAAGCAGTAATACAGCCCGTACTGTTCCCCGACCCGGTATACCCCGGGCGCCCAGATGCCCCCCACCTGGGTGTCGGGAACCACCTCTTCCATCCAGGAAAAGGGATAGCCGCGGGAGGTGGAGACGATGTTCTGCTGCTTGGTCCAGTTGCACAGATCGGGCGAGGTCTTCAGGGAGATGCCGTCCTGCATGGCATACAGATAATACGTATCGCCGAAATGCTGGATTTCCGGGGTGGAGGAATGCTCCAGGGAACCGGTGAGCTGCAACATCTGGGGAAGCTGACGCGAGCCGTCGTCCACCTCCACCATCTCCCACTGCTGGGGCGGATCTCCTGTTTTTTTCATCTGGACGATCTCGGTGCCGGTGGCCTTTGAGTCGCCTTCCGGCTGGAGATACAGCCCGCTGGCCGCGCCGGACAGGGCAACCAGGCCGTCGCCCGCTCCTTCGATGATCCAGTTCTGGGACGGCTCCTCCTCCGAGAAAGGATCCACACAGGCACATGTGCCCTCCTCCCCACTCCCCCGTTTCAGCCCCAGATAGCGGCCGGTAGAGAGACACTCGAGTCGCCAGGTTCCGTCTGGTCCCGCATGCAGCCGCCACCCCTGGTTGAGATCCCCGGCATAGGAT
>DXWE01000074.1:7422-7682 GCA_019417045.1 Oscillospiraceae bacterium | reverse complement strand
GTTTTTATGGAAGCATTGAAAACGTTTTTATGTATTCTGTACAATCCTCGCAGGGATAGTTGCTATATAGCGCCAAAAACGAGATAAAAACAGATTCTCATATTGACATTTTGTCCATATTGTGCGACAATTGACCCGGAAAAAGGCGAGTGCCAAAGGGGATTTTGTCTCTTGGAATAAAAACGTTTTTAAACTTTGGCAGCCGCTTTCTTATCCATATTTTTACCTCCCGGGAATCGGAATGCCGCCGGCAGCCTGCC
>DXWE01000074.1:0-7412 GCA_019417045.1 Oscillospiraceae bacterium | reverse complement strand
ATTTTTACCAAGAGAGCCTTCGGGCGGAAAGGGAGTAGAGAGCATGAGAGTGAAAAAACTGCTTGCCTGTGTGCTCTCCCTGGCGATGGTCTTTTCCCTGTTCAGTTCGCTGGGCCTGACGTTCACCGCGAACGCCGGCCACTACGACTGGGACCTGGAAAGCCCGCTGGAGAGGAACAAGACCCTGGACGACTGGGACACCCTGCATGAGATGATCGAGAACACCGATCAGCCTCTGCGGTGGGTGTTCACCGGGTCGAGCACCACGGCAAACTCCGGAAACTATTCCAACAGCTACCGCAGCTATACGGAGATTTTTGAGTCCCGTATGAAGACGGAGTACGGCCGCACGGAGGACGTATTCATCAACTCCGCGGTGGGCGGCTGGAAGATCCCGAACGTCTCGTGGACGGAGATTGCCAATTACAATCCGGACATCGTGTACTTCGCGATCGGCAAGAACGACGCGGACGGCTCGGTGACGCCGGAGGAGGCGTATATCGGCCTGACGCTGCTGGTGGTGCAGGCGAGAGAGGCGGGGATTCTGCCGATCGTCGCGACCGCGAACGGGCTGGGGACCGGGTACTCCACCAAGGATACATACGACAGTGTGTACGCGCCGATCATCCGGCGGGTGGCGTATGAGCAGAACGCGATCCTGATCGACCACAACGCCCACTGGCTGAACAACGAGGCCAAGGCGGAGGCGGAGTGGTTCCGCAGCGACAACCTGCACTGCAACCAGAAGGGCTATCTCGAGCTCGCCCAGACCATTTTCTGGGATCTCGGGCTGTGGGATGAGAACAGCCTCTACTGCTCGCTGAAGTCGGACGATATCGACGACATCCTCCCCTATCCCTTCTTTGGCGATGAAGAGGACAGCATTGTGGAGTTTGATCCGGATCACGGTGTGGAGCCGCTGGTCCGCTGGCAGGTCAACCAGCGCTGGGACGGCTCGCAGAAGCTGATCGACGTGAGCGACAGCACCACCAAGGACGGCGAAAAGGTGCTGGATGCGCTGAACGATCCGAACCGCACGAGCGGGACGATCGTATACCGCTACCGGACCACCTCCACCGCCTCGGCCAAGCGCTTCTTCGGCGTGTCCGACGCGACCGGCACCGGCTTTGTGCTGGGCGCAGGCAGCGAGGGGCGTGCGTGGGCGCTGGCGCTGAACAAGGGCAACACCGGTGATCTGCTGCGCATGGGCTCGACGGCCCTGAGCGACGGCAAGTGGCACACGATTGTGCTCGTGGCGGACGAGGATTCGCTGCTTCTCTATGAAGAGGGCGTGAAATACGACCTGACCACGCAGACGGGTTCCTTCAACCCGTTCAACACGAACGGCAAGGGCACCTATTCGAAGATCGTGCTGGGCGGCAACCTGAACGGCTCGGGCGCCGAGGGCAACCAGTTCATCGGCGACGTGTCGTACATCGAGATTCTCGACGAGATGCTCACCGACGAGCAGGCGACCGCCATCTCGCAGGAGAATGACGAGTTCAATACCGAGGAGCCGACGGATCCCGAGAATCCGGATGCCTCCAACCCGACCCATCCGGGCGGCGTGGAGCCGGACGTGCGGTTCCAGGTGAACAAGAGCTACAACGGCAGCCAGAGCCTCGACTACTACAACGACGCGGTCATGACGGACGGTCGGTCGGTGCTCGATGTGATGAATGACCCGAGCGTGACGAGCGGCACCTTTATCTATCGGTATAAGACCACCTCGACCGCCGCGGGCAAGCGCATGTTCTCGATCTCGGACGACAGCGGCAACGGGTTTGCGCTCGGCGGCACCAGCGAGGGCCGCAACTGGGCGCTCCCGATCACCGGCGGCTCCGCCCCGAGTTCGCTGCTGCGGCTGGATCCGAAGGAGCTGCTCAGCAACGGCGAGTGGCACACGGTGGTGCTCGTGTGCGGCGACGGCGTGCTCTACCACTATGTGGACGGCGTCAAGTACGACATGAGCAGCGCCACCGGCGCGTTCAACCCGTTCAACACGAACGGCAAGGGCGACTACACGAAGATCATGTTCGGCGGCAACCTGAACTCCTCGGGCGCCGAGAGCAACAAGTTCATCGGCGACGTGTCCTATCTCGACATCCTGACCACCATGCTGACCGACGAGCAGGCGATCGAGATCTCGAAGGAGAGCATGGTCCCGAGCCAGTATGCGGTGGATGGCGACCCCTCCAAGCAGAACGGCTTTGTGTATGACGGCGACCGTCTGGTGGACAGCGACACGCTGAACATGCCCGACCCGGTGGTCGACTTCAACGCCGACTCGGAAGCGGGCAAGGAGATCGGGTATCCGGAGAACGGGTATTTCGACGGCGAGACCGCGCTGGATGTGACCGATTACACCTATGAAAAAGGCGGCGAGCAGATGAGCCTGCTCGAGATGCTGCAGAAGTTTGACAGCTTCGCGATCTCCACGAGCGTCAACTTTGAGAATGCGAACGGCACGGTGCGGTACATCACCGCGACGTCCGACGCGTACCCGAACAACAGCCGTGCGGGCATTGTGGTCGCGATGTACCAGAACAAGCTCTACTTCTCGGTGAACGACTCCTCGGAGCACAACGATCTCGGTATCACCGACAACATCAAGGGCGACTGGGTACGGTCGTACAACAACAGCGTGAAGTTGGCAAACGGCGACAAGGGCTATATTGTCTATAACCTGTCCCGCGTGGAGGGCGACGAGTTCGCCCGCAAGATCGACACGTATCTCAACGGCGTGCTGATCAAGTCGGTCACGTTCGACCTGCGCAACGCGGACGCGGTCGGTGACAAGATGTCCGAGATGCCGGAAGATGGGCTGCTGCTCCCGCTGCTCGACGCCATCACGATCGGCGCGCAGAAATACAGCGGCACTTACAGCGCGTATGCGAAGGGCACGATCGAGTATGTGCGGTTCTATGACCAGTCCCTGACCGAAGCGCAGGCGCAGTACGAGTCCTCCGGGCGCGTCTCCTATCCGGAGAGCACCTTCAGCGGGATCGCCTCGGCGAAGAACGCCAACACGGACTTTGTGTTCTACGGCGGTGCAAACGTGCTCGGCACGATGGACACGGTCATCGAGCGCAACTTCATCAACTATTTCTATACGAGCAATGTCAACGGCCGGCAGGCCACCTTCACCGGCAGCATGGCCGATCTGACCGCGGCGCTCGAGAACCCGAACTTCAAGGGCGGCGAAGTGGTCGTCCTGATGCCGGAGGTGTTCGACAGCTGGGGCAACCGGCTGATCGATACGGATGAGACGGCGTTCAAGCAGTCGCTGTACGAGTTCGTGTCGAAGGCGCTGATCCGCAACAACAGCCGGGTGCTGCTCATCACCCCGGCCCCGATGTACGGGCAGAATGAAGCGCAAAACAGCATCGTCTCCGACTACGCGCAGTGGACGCGCGAGTTCGCGGACCAGTACGGCCTGCCGCTGGTTGACTTCAACCTCTACTTCACCGACGCGGCCGCCCAGTCCGAACAGGTCAAGCGCAACTGGTTCACGGATGACGGGTTTATGAACAGCGTGGCGCACGCGGAAGCGGCGCGGCTGCTGTGCGACGCGCTCGGCGTGTCGAACGGCGGGATCGACAACAAGACCTTCCGCAATGAGTCCCTCACCTCCGGCGAGGAGTACGACAACCTGGCCCCGGTCGTGACCGTGGACGGCACGACGGCGACCATTGATTTTGGCAACATCCTCAGCGACGCGCAGTACGCGGGTCAGACCCTCACCTTTAAGGTGAACCAGACCGTGAACGGCGAGACCACCACCCTGACCCTGACGGCGGACGGCAACAAGTTCACGGTGGAAGGGCTGGATGCAAACGCGCTGTACACCTTCGAGCTGGTCGGCACCACCGGCAGCAAGACGGTGCACTTCAAGAGCGTTGCCGTCTCCACGGTCTCGGATGTGGACGCGGCGCTCGAACAGCTGAATGCGGCCGTGGAAGAGATTGCCGGCAAGGTGGGCGAGGTCGAAGGCGACCTGCGCCAGGATCGGCTGGACGATCTGAAGGCGGCCATTGCGGCGATCGAATCGGCGGACGAGGCCGACAAGCCGATGCTCGCCGCAAAAGCGCTGCTGCTGGCCGAGAAGGCGAAGACGGATGTCGTCACGCTTGACCGCACGTGTCTCGAGAACCTCGTGGCCGAGATCGAGGGCCAGGAGCTGATCCCGGACGCGGTGGCCGCGGCCAAGGAGGCGCTCGCGGGCAAACTGACCCAGGCGGAGCTGACCCAGGCGTATGCGGATCTGTACAAGGCGTATGTCGACGCGACCACCCCGGCGACCCCGCCGGAGGACACGACCGACACCTTCACCCGCATTGAGGCGGAGAGCGGCCTGCTCTCCTCCGGCCAGATCTCGAGCGACCCGGCCGCGTCCGGCGGCCAGAAGCTGACCTATATGGCCGGCACCCCGGCGCCGAACGTCAAGTTCATCCTCAATGCTCCGCAGGCGGGCATCTACACGGTGAAGATCGGCTATGCCACCAACACCGACAACCTGCCGCTGATCGTGTTCGCGGGCGAACACTACACGATCACGCCGGTCGCGAAGACCGCGAGCATGAACACGTATGAGGAAGTGTCCGTCAAGATCCAGCTGGAGGCGGGCGAGAACGCGCTGACCGTGCGCGGCAGCGACGACGCCAACCTCTATCTCGACCTCGACTACATCGAGATCCCGACGGTTCTCACCCGGGTCAACAAGGATTCCAATACCGACCGCGGCTACTATGAGGCCGAGTGGGCGGAGGCCTATCGCTGCAAGATCAATCTGGAGGACGACGGCACCGGGTATGTCACCAACATCTGGGACAACGACAATCCGGAATACGCCTCCCGCCTGCGCTTCACCGTGGATGCGGAAAAAGCGGGTGACTACACGATGACCGTGCGGTACCGTGTGACGAAGGTCTATTCGGACAACGGCAACCTGGCCCAGCACAACCTGGCCATCAACGGCGTGGATGTCGGCATGGTGGACTACGGTACGGGTACCTCCTCCTGGAAGACCGTGCAGGTGCCGGTGACGCTGATCGAGGGGCTGAACACGATCGCGTTCTCGAAGTCCGTGGCGAAGCTCGGCGACGTGGATATCGACGTGATCCACATCAACTTCACCGAGGAGTGGGACGACGACTATCTGACCGGCGGCAGCGATGTGACGCTCGGCGACGTGAACAACGACGGGCATATCAACAGCAGTGACGCGCGTCTGGTGCTGCAGCACACGGTGGAGCTCATCTCGCTGGAAGGCGACGAGCTGATCGCGGCGGACGTCACAGAGGACGGCGTGATCAACAGCAACGACGCCCGAAAGATTCTGCAGATGACGGTGGAACTGGCATAACCGGCCGGTCCAACAAATCCCGTTTCCCTGTGGGCAGCCCCCTATCCCCCTGATAGGGGGCTGCCCGCCCTTTTGCAAAGGAGTTTTCCCTATGGTGACGATCAAGGACGTTGCAAAGCAGGCGGGGGTCGCGATCTCCACGGTTTCCAATGTCATCAACGACGTGGACGTGGTGAGCGAGCCGACCCGGCAACGCGTGCTCAAGGCGATCGAGCAGCTCGGGTATGTCCCCAATCTGAACGGCCGCTACCTGAAATCCAAGCACACGGGCCTGATCGGCCTGTTTGTGACGAGTATCACCGGTCCGTATTACAGCACGCTGGCGCACGCGGTGTATAAGGAGTGCGCCCGCAACGACTACGGCGTCTCCATCAATATCAACAGCGCTCAGACGGTCAAGCAGATGGAACAGCTGCTGCTCGGGGAGCGGATCGACGGGGCGATCATCCGCAACAACACGGTCAGCGACGCGCTGGTCGACCGACTGATTCGGCAGAAACTGCCAATGGTCTTTCTCGACCGGGTCGTCACGGCGCCGACCGTCTCGAGCGTGTTGACCAACGACCGGCAGGGCGGATATATGGCCACGGAATACCTCATCAAGCTCGGGCACCGGCGGATCGGTTTCATCCATGGCTGGGCGTCATATGACGATACCCAGCGATACGAGGGGTACCGGGCGGCGATGGCCCAGAACAACCTGCCGGTCCATGAGGAGGACATGTTGTACGGCTTTTACAACGAGAAGAGCGCGTACAACGCCGTGTGGGTCTATCTCGAGGAACACCGCCATCCGCCGGACGCGTTTTTCGCTTCGAACGACCAGATGGCGATCGCCTGCATCCGGGCGCTGCGGGACGCGAACTACAATGTCCCGAACGACGTGAGCGTGATCGGCTACGACAACATCGATCTCGCGGAATACGTCCGGCCGTCGCTCTCCACGGTGTCCAACCCTGTCAGCAAGGTGGGGGCGATCGCCGCACGGACACTGCTCGACACCATCCGGTACCGCAGCGGCGGCAAGGTGGAGACGCTCGAACCCACCCTGATCTCCCGCAACTCCTGCAAACTGAACCTGTAAAGCGTGCCAAAGATACGTGCATCCCCCAAAAGCCGTGTACTCCAAAGAGGTCGGGCCCCATCAAAAAAGGCCGCCGCACCGCGGCCTTTCGCAGGGGACGCACGCGGTTTTCCCGTTAAACACACACCCCCTGAACGCGCAACCCCAGAATACCGCACAACCTTAAAAGGCGGCGCAGGCCAACCGGTCTGCGCCGCCTCTTTTTCCCGCGCCGCCTCTCTTTCCCATTTACCCGGCCTCCGTTCCCCGCCTTGTAAAAAGCGCTTGCAAGGCATACAACATCCCCGGCCAAGATCTGCCCCCCAAAAAACGCGAAAATTCCCGGAGGAACCGGTCCTCCGGGAATTTCGCTCACGTGTTGTCCGCTCTGTCGTGTTTTTTGGACGCGTGCCCCTCTTTCACGTCCTTCGGCGCCGGCTGCGGGTGCAGATCCAGCGGCACGTCATAGATGTCGGTATAAGAATCCATCTCCGGCTCGGAGCCGGGCGCGGCAGGGATCAGTCCGGTGCATTCGGTGGTAGAGGCCACCGGTTGCAGATTTTGAAACAGCTCCTTGCCCGCTTCATTTCGGGGCAGTTTTCCTTTTTTCATGACCTCTCACTCGCCTTTCCGAGAGTAGTGTCCCCGAGGATCCGGCGAGTATGTACGTCAATCGGTTACCTTATTTTTCTGTTTTTTTGCTCCGGCCGCCTGATGGCGCGCGGCTTCCCGACAGCCCGGCAGCCCGCTCGCCGCCTCCGGCGCCGGCCGGCGCCGCCATCCCCTCACCGGGCACAGCGGGCCCGTTTCACAGGGACAGCCGCCACTTTCCCGACTGTCACCGGGCCGCCTCCACATAGGCAAACCCCGTCGCGCCGGGTCCTGCATGGGTGCCGACGATACAGCCGATCCCCCCGCTCACCAGCCGGTCGGTGCCGATCAGCGGTGTAAAATAGCTGCGGCACTCCTCGAGCAGTGCAGGCG
>DXWE01000073.1 GCA_019417045.1 Oscillospiraceae bacterium | reverse complement strand
GGCGCAGGAGACGCTTTCGTCTGTGGCGCAGCTGGTCGAGCAGCGCAACCAGGGCGAGCAGCAGGCGACCCAGCTGCGCCGGCAGTCCCGCGAGCAGCAGGAGGAAAAGGAGCGGCTCGGCGGCGAGGCGGCCCGGATCGAGGAAAAATCCGCCGCAGCCGCCCGGGAAACCGACGAGATTGTGCGCAAACTATATGAGGAATACGAGCTGACCCCCGCGGAGGCGGAGGCGGTCGCCGAGATCCCGGCGGACGTGCCGGCCGCGTCCCGGCGGCTGTCTGAGCTGCGCTCGAAGATCCGCGCGCTCGGCAGCGTCAACGTGGAGGCGATCGAGGAATACCGCGAGGTCAGCGAGCGTTATGCGTTCCTGTCCGAGCAGGTGAAGGACGTGGAGGTCTCCAAAGCCGAGCTGCTCACCCTGATCGGCGACCTCACCACCCAGATGCGAGAGCTGTTCCTCGACCGGTTCAAACAGATCAACTACCATTTCGGCACCGTGTTTGCGGAGCTGTTCGGCGGCGGCAAGGCGGACTTGCAGCTCACCGACCCGGACGACATCCTGCACACGGGCATTGAAATCCATGTCCAGCCGCCCGGCAAGGTCATTTTGAATCTGGACGCGCTGTCCGGCGGCGAGAAGGTGCTGGTCGCGATCGCGCTGCTGTTCGCGATCCTGAAGGTCACCCCCTCCCCGTTCTGCGTGCTGGACGAGATCGAGGCCGCGCTGGACGACGTGAACGTCGACCGGTTTGCACAGTATCTGCGCCGCATGTGCGGGGACACGCAGTTCATCGTCATCACCCACCGCCGCGGCACCATGGAGGAGGCCGACGTGCTCTACGGCGTGACCATGCAGGAGCAGGGGGTCACCAAGCTGCTTGAGCTGCGGGCGAGCGAGGTGGAGGAAAAGCTCGGCATGAAGCTGAGTCAGCACGGCGGCTGACCGCCGGATTTCGGATCGGAAGGAGAGAGCGCATGGGGTTCTTCAGTAAACTCAGCGAGGGGCTCAAAAAGACCAAGAACTCCCTGATGGGGTCGGTCAATTCGATGCTCCGCGCATTCACGAAAATTGACGAGGAGCTGTTCGAGGAGCTCGAGGAGATCCTGATTATGGGGGATGTCGGCGCGCCGACCTCCGCCCGCATCTGCGAGCAGCTGCGGCAGAAGGTAAAGGCGCAGGGCGCCACCGACCCCGAACAGGTGAAGGCCCTGCTGCGCGAGACGGTGGCCGAGATGCTGCGCGGCGGGCAGGAGATGCACCTGTCGACCAGGCCGTCTGTCATACTCGTGATCGGGGTGAACGGGGTCGGCAAGACCACCACCATCGGCAAGCTCGCCGCCCGGTATACATCGGAGGGAAAAAAGGTCATCCTCGGCGCGGCAGATACCTTCCGCGCGGCCGCGATCGAGCAGCTGGACGTGTGGGCCGCCCGCTCGGGGGTGGACATTGTTCAGCACGCCGCCGGCTCGGATCCGGCGGCGGTGGTGTTCGACACCCTCGCCGCGGCAAAGGCCCGCGGGGCGGATATCGTCATCTGTGACACCGCCGGGCGGCTGCACAATAAAAAGAACCTGATGGAGGAGCTGGCGAAGATCCACCGGGTCATCGACCGGGAGCTGCCAGACGCGGACAAGGAGATCCTGCTGGTGCTGGATGCGACCACCGGCCAGAATGCGGTGAACCAGGCGCGCGAATTCAAAAACGCCGCGCAGATCACCGGGATCGTGCTCACCAAGCTGGACGGCACCGCCCGCGGCGGGGTGGTGCTCGCGATCCGGGAGGATCTGGACGTGCCGGTGAAATTCATCGGCGTCGGCGAGGGGATCGACGACCTGCAGCCGTTTGACCCGGACGAATTTGCCCGTGCGCTGTTTGAGGAATGAGAAGGAGGGATTTCCCCATGCGATTCGTCATTGCCACCCACAACCCGCACAAGCTCGAGGAGCTCTCCCGGATCCTCCGTCCGCTCGGCATCGAAGCGGTGACCGACCGGGACCTCGGCGTCTCGCTCACCGACGTGGACGAGACCGGGACCACCTTTGCGGAAAACGCGTTTTTGAAGGCGGAGGCGGCGTGTAAAGAGACCGGACTGCCCGCGATTGCGGACGATTCGGGTCTGTGTATCGACGCGCTGAACGGCGCGCCGGGGGTGTATTCCGCCCGGTACGCGCCGGAGGGGGAGCGCAAAAAGACGGTGCTGCGGCAGCTCAGGGACGTGCCGGACGACCGGCGCGGCGCCCGCTTTGTCTCCGCGATCTGCTGCGTGTTCCCAAACGGCGACACCGTGACGTCTGAAGGGGTCTGTCCCGGCCGGATCGGGCACGAGTGCCGCGGCCAAAACGGCTTTGGATACGACCCGATCTTCGAGGTGGAGGGCGGCCGGACGTTTGCGGAGCTCTCCCCCACTGAAAAGGACACCATCAGCCACCGCGGAATCGCGCTGCGTCAATTCCGCGACCATTTGCGGGCATACTTAAAGGAGCATGAGATCGATGACAAGTAAACAGCGCGCGTTTTTGCGCGCCCAGGCAAACGGACTCGACCCGATCCTGCACGCCGGCAAGGGCGGGATCAGTGACGCGATGGTCAAGCAGGCGGACGACGCGCTGACCGCCCGGGAGCTGGTCAAGGGGCGGGTGCTTGAGACCGCGCCCGACTCCGCCCGACAGCTCGCCGAACGGCTTGCCGCCGCCGTAAAGGCGGAGGTGGTGCAGGTGATCGGCCGCACCTTCGTGCTGTATCGGCGCAACGACAAGGATCCGAAAATCCAGCTGCCGCGATGACGGCGGCGCAGACAAAAGGAAGCGACCCTATGAAATTCGGCCTGTTTGGGGGCACCTTTGACCCGCCGCACAACGGCCATGTGGCGCTGTGCGAGGCATCAGCAGAGCAGCTGGGGCTCGAGCAGGTGGTGCTGATGCCCACCTCGCAGCCCCCGCACAAACTGAAAACCGAGGTGGCGCCCGCCGCCGACCGGCTCGAGATGTGCCGGCGGCTCGCGGCTTCCCGGCCGCTGTTCACGGTGTCGGACCTCGAGCTCACCCGCAAGGGCGCCAGCTTCACCGCGGACACGCTGCGGGAGCTGTGCGCGCGGGAGCCGGAGGCAGAGTGGTATCTGCTCACCGGGGCGGACATGTTCCTCACCCTGCGCACCTGGTTCCATTTTGAAGAGATCGCGCAGCTCGCGGTGCTGTGCGCCATGCCGCGGCGAGAGGGCGATCTCGCCGCGTTAAGGGCCTATGCCGAAAAGCTGACGGCGGACGGCGCGCGCTGCCGGATCCTGGACGCGCCGGCGGTGGACATCAGCTCCACCGAGGTGCGGCGGCGGCTGAGACAGGGCGGGGAGTGGGCCTCGCTCGTCCCGCCGGAAGTGGCGGACTATATCCGCTCCCGCGGGCTGTATACCGGTGTCTCACGGATGATACACCGCGACGCCGACGCGCAGTATATCGAGATCCTGCGCCGCCGGCTCAGCCCCTACCGGTTCGAGCACTCGCTGAACGTGGCGAAGGAGGCCCGACGTCTCGCACGGCGGTATGGCGGGGATGAGAAAAAGGCCTATACCGCCGGCCTGCTGCACGATATCCTGAAGGATACGCCGCCCGAAACCCAGTTGCAAATGGCCAAAGACTTTGGTATACTGTTAGACAGCGTGGAAAAAGACGCACCGAACCTCTGGCACGCGCGGGTCGGCGCCGGGTTCCTCCAGTATATCCTCGGGGTGCGTGACCGGGATCTTCTCAATGCGGTGCGGTATCACACCACCGCGCGGGCGGGCATGAGCCTGCTGGAAAAGATCCTCTATATCGCGGACTTCACCGCCGAGGGCCGCACCTATCCCGACGTCGGCGAGATGCGCCGGCTGAGCGACATCTCGCTCGAGGACGCGATGCGGTATTCCCTGCACTATCTGATAGACGATCTGCAAAAAAAAGGGCGGACGGTCCACCCGGACACGCTCGCAGCCCTGCACGAACTCGAACCCACCGACACGCCCACGCCGGCGAAAGGGTGAAGCAACATGGCGAACGACAAGCGCCCGAACGACAAGCGCTCCAAACAGGTCAGCCTCACGGAGAAGGCCTATGGCTCGAATGCTCCCAAACAGACCCGGGGCAAACGGAAAAAGAAGGTGTCCGGCGGCACCATCGCGGTATGGGTGGTCGCCCTGCTCGTCATCGCGGTGACCATCGCGTTCTTTGTGGTGGTGTGGCCGCTGATCAGTGACGCGCTGCACGGGGGGGACGACGAGGTGGATGCCGATCTGCCCACCGTCTCGTATATGACCACCCCCGCCGCCTACAGCGACAAGGTGGCCTATTATCTGATCGGCCTGATGGGGCCGGAGGCCTATGAGTCCGACCTCGACATGCTCGCCCTGGTGTGCTACGACAAGCAGCAGAAGACGGTCAATATCCTGCAGATCCCGCCGTCCACCTATCTCGGGGAGAGCGGCCGCTGGGCGGTGCCGAATGTCGGCGGCGTCTGGGCCAGCCCGAAACCGCTCAGCTGGTGCGAAACCTGCCGCTGCCATGTGCCGGACGACCAGATCACCGAGGACAGCCGCCACACGGTCTGCCACACGCTCATCACCCAAAAGGCGGGCAGCTCGGTCACGGATCTGATCGATTTTGTCAATCTCCAGCTGCAGCTGCCGGTCGACAACTACTATCTGCTCCCGCAGCAGGGGCTGGTCGAGCTGATCGACCTTGTGGGCGGGATCGACGTGAATCTGGAAGAGGCCATGACCCTCGCGGAGATCGACTATAATGCCGGCGTGCAGACGCTGGACGGCAGCTCCGCGCTCGACTATATCACCGACAGTGGCACCACGATCACCTCGGAGGTGAACAATCTCGTGCACCAGCGGCAGGTGTATGTCTCGCTGTTCCAGCGCCTGTTTGCAATGGAGGAGCAAAAGCTCAATGACGACGTGATCTGGCCGCTGATGAAGGGGGAATATCCCGCGCGCACCCGCCGGGAGAACCTGATTGCCGACGACATTGACGCCATGTGCAAGCTCATCAAGGAGATCGGCGCGATCCCGCTCGAGAGCATGACGGTCTATATGCTGCCGGGCGAGCCGGCGGACCACGGGAGCGCCACCTATTTCTCCGCCCATGAGGACGAGCTGGTGGAGCTGCTGAATGCGGCGTTCCATCCCTATGGCGACCCGCTGACCGAGGACGCGCTGCAAATAGAAGAGCTCGCCAACACCCGGTATGCGGATCTGCACGAGCAAAAGCTATCGGAACTCGCTGTCTCGCAGACGGGCGCCATCCAGGGGTCGGCCGGCGGGGAGTGATCCCTGCGCGTCCCCGGAGCAGTCCCCGCGCGATTCCTGAGCAGTTTCCGAGTGATCCCGGCGCAGTTTCCGAGTGATCCCGGCGCAGTTTCCGAGTGATCCCGACGCAGTTTCCGAGTGATCCCGACGCAGTTCCGAGTGATTCCTGAGCAGTCCCCCGGGTGATCCCGAAATAACCCCGGCGCAGTCCCGAAACAACCCCATGGCGACCCCCAGTCATTCCTGCGCCGTCACGTCTGCCCTGCCCGCACGGGAGGGACACCATTCCCCCTTCCCCCATCTGTGCGGAGCGCTTCGGGGCCCCACGATGGAGGGACCGGCGCTTGGGTTCCCCGCATGTGTGGGGGTTCCCCTGCCGGCTTCCCGCGCTGACGGTGTGCGCCGGCTTCCCGCGCGGGAAGCCCCATTTTCCAAAGGAGGTTATCATCCATGCAGCCAAGAGAACTCTGCGCGCAGGTCGTGCGCTCGCTCGACCGGCACAAGGCGGCGGAGATCCGTGTCCTCCATGTCACCGAGCTGACGTCGCTGGCGGACTATTTTGTCATTGCGGAAGGCACCAGCTCCACCCAGGTCAAGGCGCTGACCGACTATGTGGAAGAAGAGCTGGCCGAACAGGGGGTCACCCCCCTGCGCACCGAAGGATACCAGAGCTCCCAGTGGATTTTACAGGACTATGGTACGGTGATCGTGCATGTATTCCAGAAGGATACGCGTGCGTTTTATGATCTGGAACGGCTGTGGAAAGACGGCGAAGAGCTCGCCGCGGCCGATTTTTTGGAGAGCGAGAGTGACCAGAAATGAGATACAACCCGGGCGAAATCGAAAAAAAGTGGCAGAAAATCTGGGATGAGGAGCAGACCTTTCGCACCCCGCAGGATTTCACCAAACCGAAATACTACGCGCTGGTCGAATTCCCCTATCCCTCCGGCCAGGGGCTCCACGTCGGCCATCCCCGCCCGTACACCGCGCTCGACGTGGTCGCGCGCAAGCGGCGGCTGCAGGGGTACAACGTGCTCTACCCGATGGGATGGGACGCGTTCGGCCTGCCCACCGAGAACTATGCCATTCAAAACCATATCCATCCGGAAGCGGTGACCAGAAAAAATGTCGCCCGGTTCAAAAGCCAGCTGAAATCCCTCGGCCTGTCCTACGACTGGTCGCGCGAGATCAACACCACCGACCCCTCCTATTACAAATGGACCCAGTGGATCTTTTTGCAGCTGCTCAAGCACGGGCTCGCGTATAAAAAAGAGATGTCGGTCAACTGGTGCAACTCCTGCAAATGTGTGCTGGCGAACGAAGAGGTCGTCAACGGCGTGTGCGAGCGGTGCGGCGGCGAGGTGGTGCACAAGGTCAAGAGCCAGTGGATGCTGAAGATCACCGCCTATGCCGAGCGGCTGATCGACGACCTGGATCTCGTGGACTATCCCGAGCGTGTGCGCGCCCAGCAGATCCACTGGATCGGCCGGTCGACCGGCGCGCAGGTCACCTTTGCGACCACCGCCGGCCAGCCGCTCGAGATCTACACCACCCGGCCGGACACCCTGTTCGGCGCCACGTATATGGTCATGTCGCCCGAGCACCCGCTGCTGAAGGAATGGGAAGGGCTGCTCCAGAACATAGACGAGGTGCGCGCCTATCAGGAACAGGCGGCGAGAAAATCCGATTTTGAGCGCACGGAGGTCGCCAAGGACAAGACCGGCGTGCTGCTCCAGGGCGTGCGCGCTATCAACCCGGTCAACGGCCGGGAGCTGCCCATTTTTATCTCCGACTATGTGCTCACCTCCTACGGCACCGGCGCGATCATGGCGGTGCCCGCGCACGACACGCGCGACTGGGAGTTTGCCAAAAAATTCGGGCTGCCGATCATCGAGGTGGTCAAGGGCGGCGACGTGGAAACGGCGGCCTTTACCGATTGCGCCACCGGCGTGATGGTCAATTCCGGGCCGCTCGACGGGCTGTCCGTCGAGGAGGCCAAGAAGGAGATCCTCCGGATCCTGGAGGAAAAAGGCGTCGGCAAGCCGCAGGTCAACTATAAACTGCGCGACTGGGTGTTTGCCCGGCAGCGCTATTGGGGCGAGCCGATCCCGGTGGTGTTCTGCGACAAATGCGGGTGCGTGCCGGTGCCGGAGGACCAGCTGCCGGTGAAGCTGCCGATGGTCGAGAGCTATGAGCCGACCGAGACGGGCGAGTCCCCGCTCGCGGCCATCACCGACTGGGTGAACACCACCTGCCCGCACTGCGGCGGGCCCGCGAAGCGCGAGACCGACACGATGCCGCAGTGGGCGGGGTCGTCCTGGTACTTCCTGCGCTATCTCGACCCGCACAACCCGGACGCGATCGCCTCCAAAGAGGCGATGAACTACTGGCTGCCGGTCGACTGGTACAACGGCGGTATGGAGCACACGACGCTCCACCTGCTCTACAGCCGGTTCTGGCACAAGTTCCTCTATGACATCGGCGTTGTGCCCACCAAGGAGCCGTATCAGAAGCGCACCAGCCACGGCATGATCCTGGGCGAGGGCGGCGAGAAGATGT
>DXWE01000072.1:751-7901 GCA_019417045.1 Oscillospiraceae bacterium | reverse complement strand
GATCTGTAAGCGATATATCTGCAAGCGATCGATTTGCAAATGGTGGTGCCAGCGGTAGATGTGAAAAGGAGGGAGCTGGAAAGCGGCAGATTTTTCTAAAGGGCAATCGGGGACAGGAGACTTGATTATTTCGCGGGGATACGGTATGATAATATCCTGTGAAATCGGTGAAAAAAGAGGGGGATATTTCCGAATGAGACGGGGAAAGCGCTATGTAGCGGGAATTTGCTGTCTGATGCTGCTGTTTGCGGCGATGCTGTCCGGGTGCCAGGACCCGACACAGGATCCGCCGGCCGGCGAGTCGGGGAGCGGCGATGTCGCTGACGGGTCGGCGGAGGGCTCGGGTGGATCTTCTGCCACCATACCGGTTGCCAATCCGGGAGAGATTGCCCTGGTCGCGGGGGAGGCCTCTGGGTCCCCGGGTGACTTTGTGACGATTCCCGTGGCCATCTCCGCGAATTCCTATCTGGTCAATGCGGATTTGGAGATCCACTACGATACGTCCCGGCTTCGTCTGGTCAGCCAATACGATGAGGAGCTGGGCGACGAGATGTTGGTGGGGGTCGGGATTTGGAGCGATATGCTGACCCCCAGCGAGATTGCCCCCGGGACGGTGCATGTCGCGCTGGTGAAAGCCGGCGCGGGAATCCAGCGCGGCGGAGACCTGTTTACCCTGCGGTTTGAAATCATCGGGGAGTTGGAGACCCCTGCCGCCATATCGCTGGAGGCGCAGGTGGTCATGACCAACACCAACTCGTCCGGAACGGACATCGATGCGCTGGCGGCGGGACTGGTGGAAGTGAGAAACGGGCAGGTCGCTGCCGGATAGAGCAGGGACGGCGCAGCCGTGACCTTTTGCGAACGGGATTTGGCGAATGGTCTGATGGATAGGGGCCGCATAGAAGGTGCGGAAGATACGGCTCCGGTTTTTCCAGGGCGGTAGATCCGGCTTTCGTGGCAGCCAGGCCATAGCTTGGCAGCAAGGCTGGCTTTTCCGGCGCGTCTGTTTGGCCCTTCCTTTTTGTTTAGCCCCTCTTTTTTGAAAGAGGGGCTGATATTTTATCCAATTGGTGACATCCTAAGACGGGGTGTGTCACATGAAAGACCGGACCAAATGTATGGTGATCGGAAGTCTGGCAGGCGCTGCCAACGGCCTGTTTGGCGCGGGTGGCGGCCTGTTTGTCGTGCCGCTGCTCACCGGCTGGCTGCACATGGATCAGCGCAAGGCCTTTGCCACTTCGCTTGGGATCATCCTGCCGCTGACAGTGGTCTCGCTCGTGGTATATGGGTTTCGGGGCGGCCTGGATGTCCTAACGGCGATTCCCTATCTTCTGGGTGGCCTGGTGGGCGGGTATATCGGCGGCAAGTGCTTCCACCGGATCCCGCTGATCTGGCTGCGCCGGATTTTTGGCGTTTTGATCCTCTATGGCGGCGTGAGGGCGGTGTTGTTGCTGTGAACACATGGCTGGCGGCGCTGGTGGGCGCTTTGACGGGGATTCTCAGCGGTTTTGGGATCGGCGGCGGGTCGCTGCTGCTCCTGTATCTGACCATGGTCATGCACCTGGACCAGTACACCGCGGGCGGCATCAACCTGCTCTATTTTCTATCCTGTGCCCCCTCTGCGCTTTGGATCCACGGGCGCAACGGCCTGGTGGAAAAACGGGTGGTTTTGTGGTGCCTGTGGGGTGTTCTGGCCTGTGCGCTGGCGGCCTGGCTCGCGTCGGTGATCCAAACGGATCTGCTGCGGCGGCTGTTTGGCGTTCTGCTGCTCGGCATTGGCCTGCGCGAGGTGTTTGCGAAAAAGAAGAAGGAGACTTGAACCGGCCGCGGGACGGGTGTACAATACAGGTAGTTGGATCGAAACAGAAAGGGGCGTTGACCATGATTGCTCTGGTGACGGGCGCCTCCAGCGGCATCGGGTGGCAGATCGCGTGCCAACTGGCCGCCAGGGGCTGGGACCTCATCGTCGTCGCGCGCCGGGAGGACCGGCTGCGCCGGCTGAAGAAATACATCACCTCCCACTTTGACAGCCGCGTGCAGATCCGGGTGGCAGATCTCTCCCATCCGGATGAGGTGGTGGCGCTGTATAAGGCCTGCCGGCCGTATGAGATCGGTCTGGTTGTCAACAACGCCGGCTTTGGGAAGGTGGGACCGTTTGTGGAGATCCCGCTTCAGGAGGATCTGGCGATGGTGCGGACCAACATCACCGCGGTGCATATCCTCACCAAGCTGTTCGCGCGCAGCATGTCCCGGGGGGTCATCCTCAATGTCGCCAGTATGGCGGCCTATCAGCCGGCTCCCCTGATGGCGACCTATGCCGCCACAAAGGCCTATGTACTCAGCCTGAGCCGCGCGGTCAACTATGAGATGAAGCAGCAGCACAAGGCGGTGCGGGTGATTGCGCTGTGTCCCGGCCCGGTGGAGACCGAGTTCAACGACGTGGCCAACGCCGTATTCCACCTGCCGTCCATGCCATCCGAGCGCTGCGTGCGGATGGCGCTGGAACACCTGTCCGACGGCAGAGACACCATCATTCCGGGCGCCGTGATGAACGTGTTGCACGTGCTCTCCAAGCTGCTGCCCGCGTGTTGGGAACTGCCGGTGCAGTATGTGGCGCAACGGTGCAAATTGCGCTGAAGAGGATATACAAAATGTATTTTCCAGAAGAATTTATACAAAGAATGGATCTCCTGTCTGAGGGGAAGGACTGGCAAAAGGGATATGCGTCCCCCCGAAGGCGGGGACTTCGTGTCAACACCCTGAAGTGCCCGGTTGGGAAATTCCAGGAGCTGTGGACGCGTACATATGGGGAGACGCTGGAACCCACGCCGTTTGCGCCGGATACGTTTTATGTGGGGGAATCGCATCGTGCAGGAGCGGACCCGCTGCACCATGCGGGGGCGTATTATATGCAGGAGCCCTCCGCCACGGCCGCGGTGGCGGCGCTGGACCCGCAGCCGGGAGAGAGGCTGCTGGACGCATGCGCGGCGCCGGGCGGCAAGGCGACGCAGATAGCGGCGGCGCTGTGCGGACAGGGGCTTTTGTGGTGCAATGAATATGTGACTGCCCGTGCCCGGATCCTGCTTCAAAATCTGGAGCGGTGCGGGGTGGAGAACGCGGTGGTCTCCAGCACGGACTGCCGTGCGCTCGCACAGCGCCTGCCCGGCTATTTTGACGGGGTGTTGGTGGATGCGCCGTGTTCGGGAGAGGGGATGTTCCGCAAGGAGCCGGCGGCGCTGGCCCAGTGGTCGGTGGAGCTGGTGCGGCAGTGCGCCGAAAGGGGGAGGGAGATCCTCTCGGCGGCAGCGGAGCTGGTGCGCCCGGGAGGGCGGCTGGTGTATGCCACCTGCACCTTCGCTCCGGAGGAGGACGAGTGTCAGATCGCCGCCTTTTTGGAGTCCCATCCCGATTTTGAGCTGGAGTCGTTTTCCCTGGCGGCCGGCAGCCCCGGCCTGCCGATCGAACGGCTCGCACCGTTTATGGACACTGCCATCCTGCACACGTCGTTTCCGCTGTGGCACAGCCGGCGGATCTGGCCGGGGCAGGGGGGAGAGGGACACTATATCGCCCGCCTGCGCCGTGCGGCAGATCGGGAAACCACCCCCAACGCCGCGGTGGGTACCTATCCCTATCCGCGGCAGGATCGGGAGTTCTCCTTGGCATATCGGGACTGGACGGGGGAGGAGCTGCAGGGGGTTTCGGAACGATTTGGCCGGCAGATTCGGCTGCTGCCGGCCGGATTGCCGGCGTTGCGCGGGCTGGGGGTGTTGGCAGCAGGCGTAGCAGCCGCCACGGTGTGCACCGGTCGGCTCGAACCTGACCATGGTCTGGCAATGGCGCGGGGTGCGCGGTTTCAAAGTCGGCTGGAGCTCTCCCTTGCGGACCCGCGAGTCACGGCATATCTGCGCGGCGAGGCGATTCCCACACAGACGGCCGCCGGATGGACGGCGGTCCTTTTGGAGGGGATCCCCCTGGGGCTGGGAAAAGCGGGCGCGGGCCGGTTGAACAACCGCTACCCCAAGGGGCTGCGTCTGCTGGCAGCCGCCCCGCCGGGCCCCGGTTGAATGCGGGCATACGTACAAGCCTCCCGGCATAGACTGGTGGGGAGGCAGAGAAAGGCCGGGAGAAAATCCCGGTTGACAAACGGCGGATTGTATGATAAGATAACAGAAAATTGTATAGTTTGGCAAAACCAATGAAAGTTGGCGACGCAAAGCTTAAGAATCTAAAGCGGGAGATCCCGTCATGATTGTCTGGCTGCATTATTGAAAAATAATGCAGCCTTTTTATTTTGCCCGCATCTGGGTTGAAAGTCATCAACAGAGGGAGTGAGTGGGATGAAAAAGTCATTTTGGGGATACGACATTCGTGAGACCGACGAGGTGTTGGACTCCCTGCGCAGCCAAAACGACATCCTGGCGTCCAAGGTGACCAAGCTCAACATGGAGTTGTCCGCGTGGCAGGAGAAATCGCTGGCCCCGGTGACGCCGGACCCCGACGGTTCCGTCGCCCGGGAACAGAATGAGGAACTGGAGACCCTGCGGCGGGAAAAGCAGGAGCTTCAGGAGAAGGCCGACCGGCTTTTGGCGGATTGGGAGGCGGACCCGGCCCGGCGGGAGGAGGAGACGGCGCGGCTGCGCGCGGAGTTGGAACAGCTCAAAGCCGATCGGGGAACCCAGCGGGAAGTGGAGAATATCGGCCAGATCTATCTGAAAGCATATGAGGATATGGAGCAGATGCGAGCGGATGTGGCGGCGGATGTGGATGCGCAGGTCGATGCCTATGCGGGCCTGATCGAACAGACCAATCACCGGCTGCAGGGGACGGTGGCCGCCCTCTGCCAGGCGAAGGAGGAGACGGTCCGCCAGTTGGTGGAGTCGTATGAGAAGATGCTCGAAAGCCTGGAGGAATTCGCCAAAAGTGGTCAGCAACTGGAGGAAAATCTGCCGGTTCTGGAGACGGTGAGAACCCGATTGCTGGAGAAAAAAGAGGCGATGATGACGCGCTCGCGCAGTACGGCCAAGACCTATGTGCCCAGCGAGATCCTGCCGGAGGTGGAACCCCAACCGGAACCGGAGACGCCGGAATCCGCCGGCCTGCCGCCGCTTCTCTTCCAGGCGATCCAGGAGACGCATCGCGTCCGGCAGGATCGGGAGGAGACGGCGACCTCGCTCGGCACCGGGGAGGATGCGGCGGCCGGGACACCGGCTGCGGAAGCTGTACAGGTGGAGGCACGGCCGGCGGTGGGTTCGTCTCCGCTGGTCATCAACACCCGGATCAGGGCAAAGGACGTGTTTGGCAAACGGACATGATGCAGTATGGCAGGCAGGAGGGTGGGCGCTGTGCAAAACCAAACGGGGGTGCTCTCCACGGAGGGAACGGACACCCGCCGGCAGTGCGGGCGCCTGCTGCTGTTGGCGGCCTGCCTTGCCGCCCTGTGCGGGATGGCCTGGCTCGCGATCCAAGCGCCGATAAACAGCTGGTTACAGGGCGGCCAGGTGCTGACGGAATGGTCTTATGTCAGCGCCGATACGCCGGAGGGGCTGGATCAGGCCAAGAGGCAGACATCTTCTTTGCAGGATCTCTTGTCATCGTCCCGGCGGCAGGCATATCTGGAACTGGAACGAACCCTTCCCGCCCTTGCCGAAGAACAGACGTTGATACTCACCTATCAAAATGCGCAGATAGCAGTGTTTTGGAACGAACAGGAGCTGCTGAATACGCTGGACACACCCACGGTACTGACCGGCGCCCAGAGGGCAGAGCTGATCCTGCCGCCTACCCGGCAGGAGGGACGGCTGCGGGTGATATGGCACAGCCCCTTGTGCCTGCGATTCTCGGCCACCTTGCGGGATGGTCCCGTTGTCACGAGGGACAGCATGGGCAAGCTCGCGCTGTCCGCCCTGTCGCTGCTGTTGGGAGGATGGCTTGTGGGACTGGGGGTGCGCTACCGGCGCCATCCCGGCCGGCGGCAGCTCCTGGCCGGGGGCGTGTGAGGCCTCTCCCTGGCGGGGGCGCTCTGTCTGGATCTGCCGGTGTCGCCGTCCGCCGGCCCGGTCTGTTTCCGACTTCAGCTGCTGTGTCTGGTGGGGCTGTCGGTCTCCTCTCTGTTGCTCCTGACCGGCCGGGAACCGTGGTCGCCGCTGATGGAGGCGCTGCTGGGCGGCGCGCTGCTGCTCGGGCTGCTGATGGCAGCGTGTCCGTTTGAGCCGCTGGTGTGCCTGCTGATCCAGGGCTATGGATGGTGGCATCTGGCGTGCACGGCGGCGGTTTTCTATAAGTCCTACCGCGCACGGCGACTCCCGCTTCCCGCCCCGCTGTATGTAGTCGTGCTGATCCTGCTTCTCTGGCAGGGGGCCGTGTGGCTGAACGCGCTGGTTAAATGTTCAACCGGATTTTTCTGGCCGTTGCCCCTGGGCGGCCTGTGCCTGTTGGCAGCTTTGCCGGCGGCTTTCCTGCACCGTCTGCGGCGGGAGAACCAGGAGGCGAAAATCCCGGCGTCAAAGGTGGCCCCTGCCATGGGAACCGGTACGCTGCGGTTCACCGGGATAGAGCAGCAGGAGACGGTGCTGCGGGTGCTGACCGAGCTGGTGATGCAAAAGTGCGACACCGACAGTCACCATGTGCTGCATGTGGCCGAATATGTCCGCGTGCTCTGCCTGCACAGCGGGCTGTCCGAGACAGAGGCACAGGAGATTGCGCAGGCCTCCCTGCTGCACGATCTCGGAAAGATCGTCATCCCGTCTGCGGTACTGTCCAAGGAGGAGCAGCTGACAACCGAGGAATTTGAACAGATTCAGTGCCATGTTTTGTATGGGTATCAGATCCTCTCCGGTACGGGCTCCCCGTTTTTGCAGTTGGCGGCGGACATCGCGCGGCAACACCATGAGCACTGCGACGGGAGCGGCTATCTGGGCCTGCGCGGCGAGGAGATCTGCCAGGCGGCGAGCCTCACGGCGGTGGCGGACGTGTTCGACGCGCTGACGACCGACAGGAGTTATAAAAAAGCCTGGGGATTTGAAGAGGGGGTTTCCTATATCCTCGGCCATTCCGGGGATTACTTTGATCCCCGGGCAGTGGAGGCGTTTGCAGCCGCCCGGGAACAGCTGGAGAAGATCGAGAACACCAAGGGTGTCTACGAGTACAAAAA
>DXWE01000072.1:0-741 GCA_019417045.1 Oscillospiraceae bacterium | reverse complement strand
AGCTGGAGAAGATCTATCTGGCAACGCATAGAGTGCAACCCGGCCGGCTCGGGGATTGACAGGGGAAGAGAAGCATATGGAGATTTTGATTGTCGGACAGACCAAAGCGCTGACAGCGCCGTTTTTCGAACGGCTGCAGGATCACAGGCTTGTGCTCGCCGGCGAGGAGCTGCCGGAGGTAAGACAGAGCGGCCGGGCTGTACCGTATGCGTTTGGCGTGCTGGATCCGGGCTTTGAAAAGCTGTTTCACTCCTACAGCTTTGACGCGGCCCTGTTCTTTGCCAGCCGTCCGGAGGAGGAAACGGACAATGCCAACGAGCTGCGTGACCTGGAGCAGGTGTTGCGCCTGTGCGCCAAAAACGATGTAAACCGGGTGCTGTATCTCTCCTCCACCTCCGTGTACGCAGGGCAGGACGGCGTCACCGACGACAGCGTACCGGTACCGGCTACCAGTATGGGCGTGGTGCTGTCGGCCTGTGAAAACCTGTGTGCGTTCTACCGCAGGCACCACGCGATGGAAATTGTGATCCTGCATACTCCGAGCCTGTTCGGGTATGGGGAAGAGGTTTCGCTGGTGGGACGTGCGGTGGCGCAGGCGCAGACCCAGGGGGCGGTGCGGTTTCCGGGTCCGGAGACCCAATTTTGCGATTTCCTGTCTCAGGAGGACCTGGCCGAACTGCTGGCCCGGCTGCTGGATGCCTGGCCACAGGGACATGCGGGGATTCTCGTGCCGGGTGCGAA
>DXWE01000071.1:4191-7913 GCA_019417045.1 Oscillospiraceae bacterium | reverse complement strand
CCGTGGTCGCGACCGTGACGGAGGAGCCGCGGCTGCGCATGGAGTGGAACGGGAACGCGATCGTCGATATCTCGCGGGAGTTTTTGAACTCAAACGGCGCGGAGAAGCACGCGTCTGTGCACATCCCGGCGGCCGCCCCGCGCGACCGGTACTTTGACTGGGCCGGCCCGGCCAGTATGGAAAAACTCGTCAGCGACCTGAACGTCTGCTCTCAAAAGGGATTGTCCGAGCGGTTTGACTCGACCATCGGCGCGGGTACGGTGCTCATGCCGTTTGGCGGGAAGTACCAGCTCACCCCGGCGCAGGCGATGGCGGCCAAGCTCCCCGTGCTGCACGGGGACACCGCCACCTGCTCGATCATGGCGTACGGCTACAACCCGTTCCTGACCGAGCAGAGCCCCTATCACGGCGCGTACACCGCGGTGGTGGAATCCGTCTCCAGGCTGGTGGCGAGCGGCGGGGATTACCGCCGGGCATACCTGACCTTCCAGGAGTACTTCGAGCGGCTGCACGAGGATCCCGAACGGTGGGGCCAGCCGTGCGCCGCGCTGCTCGGTGCGCTCGAGGCGCAGCGTCGGCTGAAAATCGCCTCGATCGGCGGCAAGGACTCGATGAGCGGCAGCTTTGAGGAGATCGATGTGCCGCCGACACTCGTCAGCTTTGCCATCTGCCCGGGCGAGACCGGGAATGTGCTCTCGCCCGAGTTCAAGCAGGCGGGCAGCATCGTCTGCCTGCTCGTCCCGAAGACGGGCGAGGACGGGCTGTGCGATGCGGAGGATTTGAAAGCGATCTATGAACAGGTGCAGTCGGCGATCCGGGCGGGACGCGTACGCGCCGCGTACACCCCCGGTCTCGGCGGGATCGCGGAGGCCGTGTTTAAGATGGGGCTTGGCAACCGGATCGGGTTCCGGTTTGCCGACGGGTTTGCGGCTTCGCGGCTGACCGCCTACGCCTACGGCGGGTTTGTGCTCGAGATGGCAGACGGCGAGACGCTCGGCGAGGTGATCGGGAACACCACACGGGCGTATACCCTGTCGATAGACGGGAAGACGCTGGACATGGCCGCGTTGCAGGAGGCGTACGAGCGAAAGCTCGAACCGGTCATGCCCTACCGCACGATTCTGGACGACACGCCGCTGGAAGCGTTCTCCTTTGAGACGAAGACCCGGGTGGCGCCGCACGTCGGGACGGCGCGGCCGAAGGTGCTCATCCCGGTGTTCCCGGGTACCAACTGCGAGTACGATACCGCGAAAGCCTATGAGCAGGCGGGCGGGGACCCGGAAATCCTGGTGATCCGCAATCTGACGAAGGGGGACATCGAGGAATCGCTGCGCGCGGCGGAAGAGCACATCCGCCGCTGCCAGATCATCGCGCTGCCCGGCGGGTTTTCGGGCGGCGACGAGCCGGACGGGTCCGGCAAATTCATCACGGCTTTCTTCCGTGCCCCGCGCATCCGCGAGAGCGTGCACGAGCTGCTCCGGCAGCGGGACGGGCTGATGTGCGGCATCTGCAACGGGTTCCAGGCGCTGGTCAAGCTCGGGCTGGTGCCGTTTGGGGAGATCCGCGAGATGGACGAGACCTGCCCGACCCTGACCTTCAACACCATTGGCCGCCATCAGTCAATGCTGGTGCGCACGCGGGTCGCGTCCAACCGGTCCCCCTGGCTGTCAAAATGCCGGGTGGGGGATATACACACGGTGGCGATCTCGCACGGTGAGGGCCGGTTCGTTGCGAGCGAGGAGCTCGTGCGGTGGCTCGCCGAAAACGGCCAGATCGCGACGCAGTATGTGGATCTCGACGGCCATCCGACGCGGGATATCCGCTATAACCCGAACACGTCGGTGTATGCCATCGAGGGGATCACCTCTCCGGACGGCCGTGTATTCGGCAAGATGGGGCACAGCGAGCGCCGGGGCGCCGGGCTGTACCGAAATGTGGACGGCGACAAATGGCAGCCGATCTTTGAGGGTGCGGTCGACTATTTCCGGATCTAAACGAGACAAAGAGCGGGGCGGAAAGGATTTCCTTTCCGCCCCGCCGGATTTAAGCCAGCGAATTGCCGACAGATTGTACCAGATCGATATGGTTGCCGTCCGGATCCTGCAATCCGACGGCGCGCCAGCCCCACGGATAGGTGACAGGGGGCCGGACCGTCGTCACACCGGCCGCCAGAAGCCGGCGATACTCCGTATCCACGTTGTCCACAACAAATTCCAGGCCGCAGCAGTCGGGATTGACCGGCGTGTGTGTCTGCGTTTGGGTGATGACCAGCGTCGCCTCTCCGGCCGGGAGCTCCCATCTTCCGGGGACGATCTCGGCGCTGGAGGTGCCCAGTACCAGGGCGTAAAACGCCTGCAGACGTACCGGGTCGGTGGACACGAGATTCACACATTTCAGTCTCATACGATTTTACCTCTATTTCCGCTTGATCCGGGCGCTCACGTGTTCCCGCAGTGACTCCGCGTTGCCGAGCTTCTTCTCGCGAATGAATTCGCTGATCAGATACAGCCCTGAAAACAGCACCGCGCACACGATCCCGAGCACCAGCAGCGTTCCCAGCATCAGCGGGGTGAACGGGGTGATCTCAAACAGCTCCCGGAACACGGTCAGCCCCACCAGCATGCTGCCGCACACCACCGCGAGCAGCGCCGCACGGATCGGGGTAAACGGCAGGGAGATGCGGATGAGCAGCAAAATGCCGGTGAGCGCGGTCAGCACCACCGCCATTGAGGATACCTGCTCGTCCGACAGGGCAAAGAGCCGCTGGCAGATATACAGCAGCCCGATATTGCACACAATCGTGACCGCGCCGGGGATTGCCCGCGAGAGGATGTTGAAGAGGAAGTTGCCCCGCACCCGGTCGTGGTTGGGCTCGAGCGCGAGCACAAACGAGGGCAGCCCGATGGTGCATGCCCCGACCAGCGTCATCTGGATCGGCTGGAAGGGATAGCGCATGTGCAGACAGACGGTGAGGACACCGAGCAGAATGGAAAACACGGTTTTCACAAGGAAGAGAGAGGAGCTGCGCTGGATATTGTTGATCGAGCGCCGCCCCTCCGCCACCACCCGCGGCATGGCGGAAAAATCGTTGTTGATGAGAACCAGCTGCGCGATGTTGCGCGCGGCGTCGCTGCCCGCCGCCATCGCGACCGAGCAGTCCGCCTCCCGCAGCGCAAGCACGTCGTTCACCCCGTCCCCGGTCATCGCGACCGTGTGGCCAGCGGCTTTCATCGCCTGTATCAGCTGCTGCTTCTGGTGGGGTGTGACCCGGCCGAATACGGTATAGGTCTCCGCGGCCGCTTTCACTTCATCGTCGGTGGTCAGCGTGGTCATGTCGACCGCCCGGTCCGCGTGTGGGATCCCTGCCTGCGCCGCAATGTGGGCCACGGTGGTCACGGCGTCGCCGGAGATCACCTTCAGCGCCACGCCCTGTTCGATAAAGTAGCGGATGGTGTCGCGGGCCTCCGCGCGCAGCTTGTCCCGGATGAGGATCAGGCACAGCGGCTCAGGGGTGCCCTGTATCTCGTCCTGCGCGGAAAACCCGTCCGGCACGCGCACGAGCGTGAGCACCCGCAGCGGCCCGGCAAAGGGCTCCGCCTCCCGGGCGACCGCCGCGTACCGCTCCCCGAGCAGGAATTCGCCGGCGCCCAGCGCATAGCTCTCGCCGCCCTCCAGCGTCCCGCCCGACCACTTCTTTTCGGAGGAAAAGTCCACCGTATGTG
>DXWE01000071.1:0-4181 GCA_019417045.1 Oscillospiraceae bacterium | reverse complement strand
GCCCGGGCGGTGGCGTTGTCGTCGCGCGAGCCATGCGCCAGCGAGGAGAGGACGCCCTCGAGCCACACGGGGTCGAGCCCCTGAAGCGGAAGGATGCGCTCCACCTCCATCTCGTCGCAGGTGAGGGTGCCGGTCTTATCAAGGCACAGCACATCCACCCGGGCGAGCGTTTCAATACAATAGAGCTGCTGCACGAGCACCTTATACTTCGACAGCCGGATCACCGACACGGCGAGCACCGTGCTCGTGAGCAGGATCAATCCCTCCGGGATCATGCCGACCAGCGCGCCGACCGTGCTGACCACCGCTTCGGTCAGGGTGGCGCCGTCAGCGGTGTAGTGGCTGTAAAACAGGATGGCACCGAGCGGGAAAATGATAAACGAAATCCACTTGATGATCGTGTTGAAGGTGGTCATGATCTCCGAGCGGACCTTCTTTGCCCGCTTGGCGCTGCTGTGGATCGTCGCCGCGTAGTTGTCCCGCCCCACGTGGAACACCCGGCACAGGCAGTCGCCCGACACGAGGAAGCTGCCCGAGAGCAGCGTGTCGCCCGGCTGCTTTTGAATCAGATCGGACTCGCCGGTCAGCAGGCTCTCGTTGACCAGGCAGGAACCGGACATCACCACGCTGTCCGCCGGGATCTGGTTGCCCCGCCGCAGACGGATCACATCGTCGAGCACCAGCTCCTCGATCGGCAGCTCGATCTCCTCTCCGTCCCGGATGGCGGCGGCCTTTTGCGAGACCACGATGGACAGCTTGTCCACCGCCCGCTTGGAGCGGATCTCCTGCACAATGCCGATGAGGGTATTGCACAGGATCACCCCCATGAACAGCATATTCTTATAGGATCCCACCGCCAGCACGGCCGCAGCAAGGAGAAAGTTGACGATATTGAACAGGGACAGGATGTTCTCCAAGAGGATCCGGCGCACGGATTTCGTCTGGACGTCCACGCTGATATTGACTTGTCCCCGCTCCTGCCGCAACGCCACTTCCTGCGGCGTCAGGCCGGTGATCCGCTCTTCCATGCCGACATCTCCCGAAGCTCTTCTATCTCTACTATACCGTACCATTGGCAGAAATACAAGCAGGCATACAAAGATTCACAGTCCTTTCAAAATTTTGCAAGACAAAAGCCCGCAACGGAAGTTGCGGGCTTTTGTGTGTTGGCGTCTACCTATCTTTCCGGGCCGTCGCCAGCCAAGTATTTTCGGCGCAAGTGAGCTTAACTGCCGTGTTCGGGATGGGAACGGGTGTACCCTCACCGCCATCGACACCAACTTTTGCCCCCCCTATTGGGGGAACGAAAGACAGTATAGCATGTCTTTCCCGAAAATGCAAGAGGTTTTTTAAAAAAATCGCAGAAAAAGGCAGAAAGCAGAGGGGATGGACATTTTGGCCGTCGTGTGGTACGATCCAGTGGTACGACACGTGTGGGAAAGCGGGGAAAAGCAGATGGAAGAACAGAGCAACGAGCGGGTTTTGGCAAACCGTGTTTTTGAAAACCGACGGTTTATCGACGAGACCTTCGTGGAATATGAGGTGTCCGACTGCCTGTTTCAGGACTGTGTATGGGAATCGTGTACACTCACCAAATGCGTGCTGACCGGCTGACGGTTTGTCGGATGCACCATCGTCAGTCCGCAGTTCGAGCACTCCCGCGTCAGGCAGCTCGAATTTGACGGCTGCAACCTGGTCGGTGTCCGCTGGCACGAGGCGGTGACGCCCGGCAGGGCGGCCAGGCCGCTCCGGCAGGTGCGGGGGAGCCTGCTCAAATATAATCTGTTTCTCGATCTGCCGCTGGTCCGGTTTCGCTTTGACGGGAATGCGTTCCCCCACACCACCTTTGACGGCTGTGACCTGCGGGAGAGCGGGTTTGTCGGGTGCGATCTTCGTCAGACGCAGTTTTTCCGCAGCGACCTGCGCCGGGCGGACTTTCGCAGCGCAGAGGGGTATGAGATCGATCTCTTCACGAACAAGCTCGCGCAGGCCCGGTTTTCCTTTCCGGAGGCGATTCGCCTGCTCGGCAGCCTGGACATCCGGCTGGACGAATAACAGAAAACAGAGGCGGCGAAATTTGTCTCGCCGCCCCTGCTGTGTATGATCCACCGAGTCGCTCAGCTCTCTCCCGCATCACCGACGGACGCGTCGGGATCGGGCCGGTCCAGCTCCGCATGGGGCGGCGGGGTCACCCCGAGCAGGGTGAAGCTCTGGTCAAACAGGCTGATCGCATCGATATACCGCCCCTCCGACAGGCCGCTGTCGAGGAAGATCCCGATCAGCTCGACCCCGTCTTTCTCGACCGAGGCCGCGAGGCAATAGCCCGCCTCGTCGGTGGACCCGGTTTTCAGCCCGGTGGCGGCAGAGTAATAATACATCCCGTCCTCTTTCAGCAGCAGGTTGGAGTTGCGGTAGCTGTCCGTTTCGGCAAGGCCCATAATCCGTTTCATCTCGGGAAAGGACTGCGCGTACTGCGCAATTTTGACCAGGTCCGCCGGGGTGGAGTAGTGGTCGTTATCGTTATACCCGTCGGGGTTGACAAAATGCGTGTGGGTCGCGCCGATTTGTGCGGCCGTCTCGTTCAAAAACCGGCAGAAGACCTCCACCGCCTCCTCATCCGGCAGATCGGGGTTCTCGGTGGCGATCCGCGCGGTGTTCACCGCGAGACAATAGGCGGCGTCCGCGCCGGAGGGCAGCAGCAGCGCCTCGAGCAGCTCGGAGACGGTCAGCTCGGAGCCCTTTTGGATATAGGCGCAGCTCGCGTCCCACATCTTCAGATCGATCTCGTCCCCGACCGGGAGCACCGCATCGGGGGAGAGGTATTCGAGGGCGACCGCCCCGGTGAGCATCTTGGTCAGGCTCGCGGGATAGCACACCGCGTCCCCGCCCTTTTCATAGAGCACAACATCATGGGTGGCATCGTACACAATCGCCTGCCGGGAATAGAGGGAATCGGTGATCTCCTCCGCCGGCAGGGTCGGCAGGGAGGTGGGCTCGGCCGTCGTGGAAGCGGTCGAATCCGGCGTGCTGCTGCCCGCCGGCGCGGGCGCAGGCGTGTCGGTCAGCCGCAGCACCACCGCGACGATCAGCACCACGGACGCCACCAGGACTGCCACCAGGCCGCCGACGATCATCCGCCGCCAGAACACATTGGATTTTCCGTGCTGAAAACTGCTCTTCGCCATATCCCTGTCCTCGCCTTTTCACATCATTTCTCTCTATTATACAGGGATTCTGGGCGTCTGGCAAGTCCCTTATGCAATGGTTACGCCGGTGTAGTAATATTGCAGAATCTCCTCATACGAGTACCCCTGCTTGGCAAGGTAATCGGCGCCGTACTGACTCATGCCCACGCCGTGGCCGTACCCATGCACGGTGAAGGTGAAACTGCCGTCCGCGTAGGCGACATCGAAGCAGGCCGACCGCAGGCCGAGCAGTGTGCGCAGGTCCCGCCCGGACAGGGATACCCCGCCGATCGTGACCGAGAGCACCGTGCCGGCTGCGGACTTGGAGATGTCGCCGGTCAGCCAGGTGGAGCCGTCGCCGGTGAGGACGATTCCCTCGACGTCTTTGAGCTTGTCGGCCAGCTCCGCCGTGGTGAACACCGCCTGCGACTCGTATCCCGGGGAGAGGCGGTCGCCGGGACTCTGCACCGATTGCAGGTAGGGCAGCGCGCTCGCCCACACCACCTCGGCCTGCTCCGTCTCGCCGCTGCTCATCGCGTGATACGCGGCGAAGATCGGCTGCCCGTCGTAGAGAATCAGCTTGCCGAACACCGCGTCCACCGCCTCGGCCAGCCGGGGGTAGTAGGTGTCGAACGTCTCGTCCCCCCACTTCTCCCGCCAATAGCTCTCGGTATACCCCTCGGGGAAGCTGACCGGGGTATCCGCGAAATCCGCGCCGTGCAGCTCGGGGGTCGGAGAGGCGAGCTCCTGGTTGCGCTCGTAGGTGAAATAGGTGTAGGAGGCGACCGCCTGCGCTTTCAGCGCCTCCATCTCAAAGCTCGGCAGCATTTCCGCCGCGAGCGTGTAGATGAGAAAATCCCGTTGGGAGATGGAGGAGACCGTCTCCCCGTCCGCATGCCGCACCAAAAAAACAGGCTCGTTGTCCTCCGGCGGATCGACCGTCCCGCTGACTGTCCCGCTGACTGTCCCGCCGGTCGGCTCGGTGGCGCTCGAGGC
>DXWE01000070.1:1959-7942 GCA_019417045.1 Oscillospiraceae bacterium | reverse complement strand
GGTTCAACTCCAACCTCTGAAAAGCCGAAAATATCTTTTTCATGTGCCTTTGACAAAACGAAAATCCGTCCTCGTAAGAGGGCGGATTTTCGTTTTGTATTATTCACTGTTTACTGTTCATCATTCATTAAATGGGATTTTCTCATGAACGATGAATGATAAAGCCGCTTCTCTGATGAATTCTGATGAATAATGAATAATTGATGTGAGTTGTCATTCGCGCTATAATTAGGGAAAAAGGAGTTGCTTTGAATGAAAAAATGTATTTGGCGATAAACCTGTTGCTTTTGTGGAAAGAAGAGTAAGATTGCATCAACCTTGAATTAGGAATATAAAACCGAAATTTCAAAACCAATAGTTCGCAGCGGCACAGGTAGAAGACTTGTTTTTTCTCAAGTCAGACTCTGTTTATATCTATGCGGCTCCACGTGCTCGTAAAGAGGCCGGGACGCTTCTTCTCAATGAGATTAGCGCGCATGTAAATTTTGTTTTTGCGACTGTAAAGAATGGGATGCAAACTGAAAATGCCATTGACTCCCGGACATCTTTGCCTAAGTGAAAACGCCTTGTATCTTCGCTGAATGATAAGAGAAAAACAGTGTTGGCGAGAATTCACCTCCCGCCTCCAAAAATACAAAACGTTTTTATGTGACTTTCACACACCTGCGGTGAGCAAGTCGCACACCGCAGGTTTTTCTTTTCCCGGCCATATGCCCGTGTTTCTGAGAGGAAAAATATCTCTCCATTAAAGAATGCGGCCAGACGAAAAATCTGGCCGCATTCTTTAACGGTTCACAGGCTTTTGGGGCAATCCGCAGTGCTATACAGCGGGCCGTCCCTCTGCGCCATCATATTTTCAACAGGACACCTTTTCGGTGGGAGCCACTCCCAGTTCTGAAGGAAACTCGAGCTGCTCCACAATTTTTTCCGACACCACCAGCGCCACGCCCTGCGCCGCCGCATTGCGCCCAAGAACCGAAAACTCCAATTTGGAGGGGATTTCCGTATACAGATGTTCCTCCAGGTGCTTTCTGGCCACGTCGTAAAACAGACTGCGATACACCGTCATGTCCCCATATAATACCACCAGTTCGGGATTGAGTATGTTAAAGAGCGTACTCAGTGCCAATCCCAGATATTCTCCCATCTGGCGAAACAGATCCAAGCACAGCTGGTCTCCTGCCAGAGCAGCGTCTCCCACGGCCTTATACCCCAGTCCATTGACAAGCTCGGGATCCACGCTGGTACTCCGTCCCTGATTCACCATCTCCACAAAGCGGCGAACCAGCCCGTTGCCGGAGGCATATTCCTCCAGGCAGCCACGGCTTCCACAGGTACACAGGGGCCCATCCCGGTTGACCGGAATATGCCCAAACTCACCGCTTTGGCCGGTAGCTCCCAAATACAGCTGTCCGTCGAACAAAAGGGACATACCGATGCTGTTGTCCATTCTCACCAGTGCGGCACTTTTCGAGACATGCATCAAGGAGCTGCCAAAGGCCCTTTCTGCAATCATGATGCAATTGGGGTCATGCATCAGCAGAGTGGGGAATCCATAACGCTCCTCGAGCAGCTTTTTTAAAGGTACGTCTTTCCAATTTTTGACATGTGGAAAATAACGGGAAACCCCTTTCTCCACATCCACAAAACCCTGTACCGCCAGACCAATCCCCAATATCTGCTTTTGGGGAAAAGCAGTATAGAGAATTTCATCCAACAGGGACAGCAGCGTCTCCATCACACAGTCGTAATCACGTGACGCCAGAAGCCGCAGCCATTCCCGGATAATTCTGCCCTTCATGTCGGTGACAACGCCGCAGATGCCGGACAGGTTCAAATCGATCCCTACGATATAATGGTCATTCCCGTTGATATCCAGTTCTGAGGGCTTTCTTCCCACATTGGTAACCTGTTTGCCGCTGTACACCACATATTGGTGCTCATGCAGCAGGCCTGTCAATGAGGATACCGCACCCCAGCTCAACCCAGTCAATTTTTGCAGGTCACGCTTGGAAATGGGGCCATGTTCCTTGATAGAAGCCAGAAGGGTGCGCAGATTATTGCACCGGATCTGAGAGCTGTTTCTCGGATTAACCAACGGATCTCCCCTCCACATACGACAAATTGCGGGAATGACACAGCCATCGGGCGGCGTCCAGCAGATCATCGGCCACGTAGACTGGGACGTATTCCTTCCATTTATCACGTTCCCCGGACAGGGTATCCCGACCCCGGCCGGTGCGAACCAGAATCAACCGGCAGCCGGCCCTTCCTCCCGCTACCATGTCGCTCCATCGATCTCCAATGACAAAACAGTCTGACAGATTCAACCCGTATTTTTCCCGGGCTTGGTACAGCAGGCCGGGTTCCGGCTTCCGGCAGTCACAGCAGTCCGGCCCATCGTGGGGACAGATAAACCAGTCCGCCGCGCCGATCTGAGAGAATTCCGCGGCAAAATCATATCCCCCGTCTTTCCCGCGGGCAATACAGGACTGGTTGGTAAATACCATAGGGGTGTACCCGTGCGCAGTCAGCATCCGGAACGCCTCAGCCGTCCCGGCAAAGGGCTGATACTCCCACGGATATTCCACTGTATAGCCGCCGCCCATGGTGCCATCCCGATCGATGAATACCGCGCGCAACCCTTTCACCCCTTATAATCTCCCCGATTTTGGAAATATTTTTCTTTCAGTATACCACGTAATTGCCTGCCGATCAAGAGATATTATCCGCCGAATGCCCGGCTCCGGACGCCCGGATGATCCCGAGATATGCAGCTCCCAGTAAGACCTGAAGGCCGTTAAAAGAGGAGACCTCGACTCGGGGATTGCGTCCTTTCACCGGTTCCAGATAGCGTACAAGCGCCTTGTGCAGGAAGGGCCGGAAAACCGGATAATCCTTGGTCACGCTCCCCCCCAGTATGACAATTTCGGGATCTAAAAGCTGGTACACTGCCGACAGGGCAAGCCCCAGATAATCAGCAGCTTCTACGATGACGCCGGAAGCCGTCAGGTTTCCGGCGCTTGCCAGCGCAAATGCCTCCTTTGCTGTGACCCGACGCCCCAGCCGTTCTGACACGATCCGGGCAATGGAGGTACCGGAGGCATACATCTCCAGGCAGCCCTTGGAGCCGCACAGGCAGTCACGGCCCTTCCGTTCTACCACCATGTGCCCCAATTCCCCTCCCGCGAAGGCATGGCCGTCCACCACGCCGCCGTTGATATAGAGCCCGGCACCGATCCCGGTACTGATCGTAACATAGACAACGGGGTCGCAGCCTTTGCCGGCTCCAAAGGTTGCCTCTGCCAGCACGGCGGCGTTGGTATCCTTCTCCAGGCTGACAGGCAGGCCGAATCGATCGGCCAACAGCTCTGCCAGAGGCTCGTCGCGGAATCCCATGGTGGGGATATGGATGATCCGGCCGGTTTTCAGATCCAGAGGCCCGGGACTGGCCACCCCCAGGGTCTGAACCGTTCTGGCGGGCACGCCCAGTTGTACAAGCATCGTCTGATACAGGGCGTACACCCGGTCGATCAGATCCGCGCAGCCGCCCGCCGGCAGGGTGGGAATGGTGACCACCCGCACGGGGGTCAAATCTCTCTGAAAGAGGCCGACAGTGGTTTTGGTCCCGCCGATATCGATACCGGCATACAAGTTTTCCATACGTTATCGACTCCTTCCCCCGCAGGGCCGTTTTACAGGCGTCCTGGGAGTCAGCGTTTCCCCCGTGATCCGGTAGGGTTGGAAAAATGTTCGGATCCGGGGCGTCAGGAAAAAGGATGGGAACGGGTTACCGGCAGGAAGCCTCCAACAGCCTGGTGGTCAGGCCGTGGAGCCGGAAGCACCGGGCGTATCGATCCACCGATTCCTTAATCTTGTAGACGACATACGCCTCTGCGTCCACCGAAATGCCTGACAGGTTGGCAAATAATGTCTTCCGTTCCGCCTGGACTTCCGGGATTTCATAGGTATAGTGGCCGCAGATATCGGTGATCTGGGCGGTCAGCTCCCGGTTTTGCAATACGGCCGCCACATCGGCCCTGGCCACATCACCCATCACCCATTTACGCCAGCGCTCACTTTTCACGGCATATTCCGCCATCACCTCGGACAGGCGGGAGCACTGCGCAGCCGGCAGATTGCGCCGCTCCACCCGCGCCAGTTCAAGATATGCCCGGGTCTCCACCACGCCGAATTCCGGCGCCACGTTCATGGCAGTGATGCCGAGATAGGGGTGTTCCAGCAGAATGGAATCCGGCAGGTAATCCCCGTTGTGCTCCTTGACCCCCACACCGTGCCGCGCAGCGCTCAGCGAGAGCTGCCTTGCATTTTCCGCGTTGAAATGCCCCACATTTTCGGTCAGCCGGGTCAGCGTCCCCGTCTGTCCCACCACAAACTCGGGCGGATGCAGGCCCCGGGCCTTCAGTTTCTCCACCAGGGTGTCGATAAAGCTGCCGAACGCCTCCACCGAGGTCAGCCCGCCGTTTGTCTCCTCGGTACCTGCCTCGTACCCGACCTCCGGCAGGCCCCTTTCCCGGCGATAGGTCTCCAGGTCGTCCAGGATGTCGATCGTCCGGTCGATGACCAGATCAAACGGCACGGTGCCCATCGCATAGGCGGGATCCTTGGTGGGGTCGATGTGCAGCAGGTCAAAGCCGCTCTCCATATCATGGCGGTAGGACCGCTTGCAGATCTCCATTGCCTCTTCGACAGGCAGATTGGCTTTGCGCTCCTCGTCCCGCTGCCAGGGCCCCCCGTGGTCCCGGCACAGATAGACCAGCCCTTCAAAGCCCAGCTGCTGCCGGATTGCCTGGACATCCGCCACAAACCGGTCCTGATCCCAGCCACAGACATAGCCGTGACCGAATTCATCGCTGTCCACCTGGTTGCGGCTGGCAATCAGCAAAACCGGAAAATCCTTTTCCTTGGCCAGCTCCAACACGGCTTTTATCAGAGTTTTTGACATGGGGCCGATCCCCAGCAGGGTAAACCGGTCTCCCTGTTCCCGCAGCCGGCGGGCCGCTTCCATCATCTGACGTATGGTCAGTTGGTTATGCATCAGTCAGAACCCCTTTCCTATATGTTTCAGTCGATGATCTGCAGACAATCCGCATAGGGAACTCTGGCCAGGGGCTTGAGCCCGCTCCATGCTGCAAATTCCTTGATCTCGTCGGTATACTCTCCCAGGACAATCGGGAAATGGTGCTGGAAACCGTTGGTCAAAATGGTATTCAGCAGATCCCGGGCGCCGATCGGCTCTCCATTGAACGTCAGGTTGCCGCACCAGCCGCGGCTGCCGTGGAAGGAGGGTTTTTCCGGGGAGACAAATGCCCCGCCCATCTGGAAATACCGGTCGCATTCCCCGGTGAGCCGCATGACCGAGATGGGATTCGGGTCGAAAACCATCTCCCGGGCCACGCCGCAGCGGGCGGTGACGCCCTTCCCCGGCTCATGGGCTGCGCCGGAATAGTTGCACCCCAGCTGATATCCGTTGTGGCGGCAGTAGGCCGCTGAACCGGGTCCGCAGTGCCACAGCAGCACCGTGTTGTCCTGTTCGTCGAAAGCGGACATGTCCATGAGCATCGCGGGGGTACCTCCGGCGATGTATTTCAGCGCCAGCATACTCACCGCCGACAGCACATCCCCCTCGCAGGCGGCCACCGTGCCCTCGTCGTTGAGCTGCCCCACCACCGAGCAGACTGAATACATCCAGTCCTCCTGGAATTTCGGCCAGCAGGAAATGGCCACCGCGTCATATCGGTTTTCGGCCAGAAAATCGCGATAGGCCTTGTAGATCCGGGCACTGACCAGCAGGGTGCGTTTGGCCGCCTCATCCGAGTATCCGCAGGCACAGGCCACCATGTTCTCCGCAATCGGCACGATCTCCGACTCTTTGTATGCCAGCGCCCGGTCCTTGATCTCGGAATACTCGTGCAGACGGTTGAAATACAGCCCTTCGAACCGGCGGTTGAGCTTCCGCTCG
>DXWE01000070.1:0-1949 GCA_019417045.1 Oscillospiraceae bacterium | reverse complement strand
AGAGACAGTCATCGTACAGATCGTTGAATCCGGGAGCGATCCCGCCGATCAGCCCCACCCGGGAGCATTTCAGATTTTTCAGCGCGGTCAGCGCGCGGACGGTGACCTCCAGCCGGCGGACGAATACCGGGTCGTCGGCATAGCCGTAAAACCACTTGACCGGGATGCGGTCCTCTTGGAGATAGTGGGCCACAATGGCCATGTGCATGTTGATCGAGCACAGGGAATTAAAGGGTACCGCCCCCTCCCGTGCCCCCTCGGGAATGGCCCAGAAACCCAGGTTTGCCCCCTGGATTTTGGCGAATACCGGCGCCAGCTGGCCGGCGGAATAGGAGGTGTGCTGCACCAGGAGGAAGTCCACCTGTTCTCCCTCCATGGCCCGAACTGCCAAAACCGCCTCTTCCCGGGTAATCACTGTTGCAGGATATACCGTCAGTTCAAAGCCCAGCTGTCCGCTGAGGGACTGCATCCCCCGGACACAGCCGGCAAAAGCCGCTTCCTTGTCTCCGGGAAAACTCAACTGACTGGTTCCCACCAGTCCTATTTTCAGATTTTTCATTGCTGTCGCTTCCTTCTCTTCTGTGTATTCACTTGTATATACTGCTCGGGGTCTCCGGTCGGGCACAACCCCGCCTGTCAGGACGGGTTCTGTGCCTCGACAAACCGGGAGAGCACCGCCCGCCGCAGGCGGATGGAATTGGAGGGATAATTGGTACTGGTGATGGCATACGCATACTCCCCGTGAACCGCCACCCCGTTCCAAAAGCTGTTATAGATGGGCGGGGTCTCAAATACGTCATACACAGGGCCCCAGTTTTCGCTGTCCTCCAGGCTCTCCGCCGTGTCCCCCAGAGATACCATCACCCGCATGGTCTGGAAGGCATCCCCCGCCTGATTGGCCTGCTCATCCGTCTGAAACCCGCAGAAAATACGGCCATTTGGTAAAGTCACCAATGCGGGCCCCGAGTCCTTCCGCCCCGCGAGCGTCGGGCTGTGGAGCAGCTCGCCCCGGCCGCTGGCGGGACTCGTGTCCCATGTGAGCCCGTCAGGCGAGATCTTATACCGCAGGACAAACGGGTATTTCCCGCCGGCGTTATTGGCCTCATAGGCCACCATCCAGCTGCCGTCCTTGAGCTGTGTCACCCCCGGCATCCCGTCCCGGGAACCGGAGTTCATCCCGTTGCATACAATGGTTCGATTCTGCCACTTGCCGTCAATGAGCTGTATGTATTCAATATTCTGGTAGTCCAGAGAAGTGACCGCCGCCTGATCGGTGCCGTCCGCATTCTTCCCGGTCCCGAGCTGATCCAGCGGGCCCACGGAATCGTTGGCGTAAAACAGGGTGGGAACGCCGCCGATCTCGACAAAACACGGTTCGTATACCCCTCCCTCATTGTTTTCATAGGAGATGACGGTGGAGTGTTCCTCCCAGGTGTAGCCGTTGTCCCGGCTGATGCTGACCTTGATGGCAGTGTGCCGGGGATGGGTCTCTGCCTTTCCGTCAGTGCCGATATTGGCCCGGTAGGCCACCAGGATCTCCCCGCTGTCCAGCTGGAAGATGGTGCCGTTGGCACAGATCCGATCGGGTGTGCTGCTCACCACCGTGTCCGTGGACCAGGTCCTCCCGTCGTCGGTACTGCGTACCACTTTGATGACGCTGTAACCACCCGCGTCGTCATTGGCGTCAAAGCTGCACAACAGGGTGTTGTCCTGCAGCGTGTACAGCCGGGGGCACGCCACGCCCCCCTTGGCCTTGGATTGGTATACGGTAATGATTTCGTCCTCCCAGACATTGTCCGGATCCTGCTTCTCCTCTGGCGCACAGCCGCCTGTTATCGTTGCCATGATGATTATCACACTCCATACAGCGATCCATTTTTTCATTGTATTCACTCCCACACGGCCCGTCGGATATAGATGGAATTACTCGGATAATTGGTGCTGGTGAG
>DXWE01000007.1:28032-34291 GCA_019417045.1 Oscillospiraceae bacterium | reverse complement strand
GGCGGCCCCGGTCCACTGTGGATCTCCCGATGGATGTGCTCTGGAACAGGCTTCGGGCCTACATCTATACAGGGACTGTCGGCTATTTTTGTATTTTTGGCAGAGCAAACGGTGATCTGGCCGAGGGCGGCCGGACAGCGGGTTGTATGCATAGAGAAGGGAGGGGATTCTGTCAGAGCAGCTTTAAAAAAGCGGCGTGGGAAAGGATGACAATCGACAGGAAACTTTTGCGGGAAAGAATAAAAAATATTGGAGGGTATTCAAAATGCAAAAGAAAAAACACATCCACCGCACACGCATAGTGGCAACATTGTTTTGTATGCAGCTTCTGTTATCCGTTTTTGACCCAGGCATTGCCGCAATCGGTATGCCCGGGACGGGTGAAGTGACGACTGGTCCGGTATTACTGGAGGGGGATCTGAGTCCTCAGCAGTTGGCAACCAAGGAGCTGACGGCCGCTGAGGTACCCGAATTTCTGGATCTGCAGGAGGCAAAAGACAAAGGACATGTCCAACGTCTGTGGGCACAGGAGCCTGAATTGAACACGGTGATGTTTCAAAATCGGGATGGGACCAAAACCATGTATTATCTGGGTTATCCCGTGAAATATGTGGATACAGACGGTGTTGTGCGGGATAAAAGTAGCCTGTTGACAAGCGAAACAGAGCGTACGGGATATCAGTATGTCAACAAAGCAAACGATATTAAGACATGGTACCCCACCAGTATCCAGTCCGAAAAGGGGGTGAAATTGGAGCACGATGACATCGCTGTAGAATTGTCTCCCATCGGAGCGGTGCAGAAACGGTATCTATTGTCGGACGGCCGGGAGTTGACAAGGTCGGAATATCTGGACTACAGGATGGCAGTGGATCGTCAGGCGGTTCAGAGCAGCAATGCGGAGATGACCGCGGGGGAGAGTCCTGTGGTTTTGGAAAGCGTGCAGGCAGCATCCGAGGCCTCCGCTCAAAAAATACAGGTGGCAAACGTGCGTAACCAGCCGCAGGACACGGTGAACTACGCCAATGTTTTTGGAGAGAAAACCGCACTGAGATATCAATCAACTTTTGAGGGGTTTAAAGAAGATATTGTGCTGTTTGAGAATACGGGAGTCAATCGGTTCTCGTTCCGGCTGAAGACGGGCGGACTAAGTCTGATACAGGATTCACGTGGGGACTATTATCTGGCAGATCCGATCACAGGGGAGTATCGGGCGGCGATTGGAGAGCTGGAAATTCGGGACAGCGGGAATTTCCCCGATGCTGACAGTCAGTATGTGCATCGTTATGAAGCGGAAACGGTGACAGATGGAGAAGAGTACATATTGACAATCGTGGTAGACGAGACGTATCTGAATGCGGAAGAAAGAGTGTATCCGGTTACCATTGATCCCACAATTACACTCACAAATGGAGATATAGAGGATGCCACGTTATACAGTGACGATCCAAAGTATGCCTCCGGAGCGGCCACGGGACTGTTTGTAGGAAACGATACGGCTGGTGGGTTTGGAAAACAGAGATTTGTAATAAAGGCGCGGGGATTGGTGGACGCCGTTGGCTATTATGCGTCGGCGGTATGCGAGGCAAAACTACATTTGTATAACTATTCGAATGCCAGTTCGACCTCCCTGGTAAATGCATATATATTTCAACAGGTCTGGTCAGAAGGTACGGTGTGTTATTCATGGGTGGATTGGAACAAGTATACCAGTTTACAAGATACAGTCGCGGTAACAAACACACCAGGGTATCATTCCTGGAGTATTACCGATGCGGTCAGGTATTGGCTGAATGAAAGCCTGGGAGGTCCGGCGAACGACAATCAAGGGCTGTTATTCATGGCCACCGATGAGGCGATCGCTAATAAAGAGCATAAATTCTATTCCAGTAACTATTCCAACGCAAGCGTTCGACCATATATTGAAATATCGTTCAGCGTGTCGGGAAATGTGGTAGAAGGCTGGTTGGATGAGGTGAATAATGGCGTCGTCAGAGGCTGGGCCTGGAATAAATCCATGCCTAACACACCTATAGAAGTACATTTCTATCTCTACGATACCGATGGCAATTATGTGATAGGCGTGCCGGGCATTATGGCAAATCAATACCGTGTCGATCTGGTAAATGCAGGAAAAGGGAATGGGTATCATGGATTCGTCTATGATTTCACCACCCTGGATATACCCAATGGAACCTATATGGTACGAATGTACGGGATATCTAACGGTAGTGACGCCAACCCCCAACTGAGTGGCAGTCCGAAAATCACTTCTTTTAGACGGTCTGATGTATCGATCGCGGAATCCTCTTTATCCCTGGAGGTCGGGCAGTCCTATCTACTGACAAAGTCAGGAGGTTCGGTAAGCTGGACGTCCAGCGATTCAAACGTAGCCAAGGTCGACTATTATGGTAAGGTGACCGCGACGGGAACGGGTACGGCGATTATTACCGCTCGTCTGTCCTCGGACAGCACTAAAACAGATTCCTGCCTCATCACCGTGAGCGCCTTACTAATCTATGAGACACGCGATACGCCGACAAAATATTTTCCTGACGAAAGCAATGTCGAAACCCTAAGGGACGATCTGTTCTATAACGATATGTCAACGGCGAATTTTGAAGATTGGTATGAAAAAGGAAACGGGCTTATTCCGCCCGAAGCTCTCCTTTATAGTGGCGATCGGAAACAGGCATTTCTGGACATGGCCACCGGTCTGTTTGCAAACGATACGTTTGATCCGATCATAACGGATATGTTTGAGCATTTTATGGGGGAAAAGACCAATCATTTCGGTGATAGTATAAACGGGTATGCAACCTATTCCAATTCTGCCCTTACGGCACAAGTCAAAAACCACGTGTCTTCTAAAGAATACGTAAACCACTTGACTGCCATACTGAAAGATTTGCTGCGCACAAAATCCTACCATGTGATGGAATTGAAGTATCATCCGGAAGACCGCTTTAACGAAGATGTAAGAAAGAAACAGCCGGTAGTGAAGGCGCTGAAAGATGCAAAAGTACCTCAACCTGTGTTTTGTGAGGCCGCCGACAGAACCGCGGGATTTACCATTTGCTTGAATGGATTACAGGGCAATAAAGTAGAAGTCACCCAGTATACGATAGAGTCCGTGGCGAATACGTTCAGCTGCACGATTCGGGTGACCTATTACGATCATTTTGGCTTGGATAAAAGAGACATGCAGCCGGATTCCTACGATTTCCCCTTTATTGAGCCTGGACGTTTGGCCGGCTTTCAGCAGTGGTTCGTTTTACAGCACTGGACAGGTTTGAATGCTGAGGTACAGCCGAAACCATTTATTACCACCATCTCATTTGAGACAACGATTTCAGGGAGGTTGAGCTGATGGAGACGGAGAAGACCTTGCCAAAGAAAAAAAGAAAGTGGCTGTGGGTTGTGATTCCCCTGGTTCTGGTGTGTGCGATCGTGGTTCCGGTTTGGGTGTTCCTGGATTCCATCCACTATCAGCTGGGGGAGTATATGACTTTTCGATTGGGACCAGATCCGATAGATTCGTTTACGGATTTTGACACGTACCAGGACAAGCTTGAGCTGATCGCGGAAGAGGTTCTCGCCTTTGTGGAGGAAACGCCCGACTTTTTTGAAAGGTTCACCGGATTGTGCCGGGTTACCGAAGACGGGTTGGAATTCTCATCGCAAAAACCGTCGGAGGGATATCTTCTCCAGGAGGTGACCACGCCCGGCTGGGAAACGGTGGGGGACTATGGAAAGGCATTCCCCTACGACATGAGTAGTCTTTATATTCGCGTTGAGGAACGGTATCCCGGATACGTCCAGTTCCGGGCAGAACTCAAGGCTCGTGTCCTGGTCTACACCGGCGGCGAAAAACCCAATGATCTGATCGATACCTATTGGAACCGGTTTGACTTTGTGCGCGTGAAAAAGCTTGCCAAAGGCTGGTACGATCTCTGCCCGTAGGTGCTTAAAGCCTGTATGCGGACCATCTTGAAAAAAGAATCAGAAGCAAAGGGGGATGCACCACGGAAAAACAGACATTTTTCGCTCATATGGCGGAGGATGGACGGATGCAGACGGTGCTGGAGCACCTGACCGGCACAGCGGAGCGGTGCGCCGCCTTTGCGGCGCCCTTTGGGGCGGCAGAACAGGGAAAACTGGCCGGGCTGGCCCATGATATTGGAAAATATTCCAAAGAATTTCAAAGACGGCTCCAAGGCGGCCCCCGGGTGGATCACGCCACCGCCGGGGCGCTGGCCTGTATGGAGCAAAGACAGCCCTTTGCCGCGTTTGCAGTACTGGGCCACCACGGCGGCCTGCCCGACGGAGGCGGACAGGGGGAATCCGACGGCAATACCTTCCTATCACGGCTAGATCGGGCAGCCCGGGGCGGGATCCCGGACTGTTCCCCCTGGAAGGAGGAGGTGTGCCTGCCGCAGCTCCCGCCCGCCCGTCAGGGAAACCCGCCGGACATGGTGTTCTTCACCCGGATGCTCTACTCCTGTCTGGTGGACGCCGACTATCTGGACACGGAGGCGTTCATGGACGGGCGGCCCCGGTCCACTGTGGATCTCCCGATGGATGTGCTCTGGAACAGGCTTCGAGCCTACATCGCCGGCTGGTTCCCGCCTGAGGGGGAGCTGAATGCCCGGCGCTGTGAGGTGCTGGAGCAGTGCATCCGGCAGGGGGAGGCCCAAAAGCCCGGCCTGTTCACCCTGACGGTGCCCACCGGCGGCGGCAAGACGGTGGCCTCCCTGGCGTTTGCCCTGGCCCACGCCCGGGCCCACGGCCTGCGCCGGGTGGTCTATGTCATTCCCTACACCTCTATCATCGAGCAGACCGCTGACACCTTCCGGAGGATTCTGGGGCGGGAGGCGGTGCTGGAACACCACTCCCACGTGCTGTACGATACGCAAGACGAGACCGGCAGGGACAACATCCGACTGGCCCGTGCCACCGAGAACTGGGACATGCCGGTGGTGGTGACCACGGCGGGGCAGTTCTTCGAGTCCCTGTACGCCAACCGGAGTTCCCAGTGCCGGAAGCTCCATAACCTTGCGGACAGCGTGTTGATCTTTGACGAGGCGCAGATGCTGCCCCTATCCTGCCTGCGCCCCTGCGTCTGGGCCATTGCCCAGCTGGTGAAGGGATACGGGGCTTCCGCCGTGCTGTGTACCGCCACCCAGCCTGCCCTGGGGCCTCTCTTCCGGGAGTTCCTGGGGGACACGCCGGCAGTGGAGCTGTGCCCGCCGGAGGTGTGCCCCCCGGAGGTGTTCCGCCGGGTGACCTTCCTCCGTGCGGGAAAACTCACCTGGGCAGAATTGGCCGGCGAGCTGCAGAGCCGGTCCCAGGCCCTGTGCATCGTCAACAGCCGGCAGGCTGCGCAGGAGGTCTTTTCCCGCCTGGAGGGGGAGGGAAACTTCCACCTGTCCACCCTGCTGTACCCTGCCCACCGGCGGGCTGTGCTGGAGGAGATCCGGCATCGGCTGAAGGAGGGCCTTCCCTGCCGGGTGGTGTCCACTTCCCTCATCGAGGCGGGGGTGGACGTGGATTTCCCCGCCGTCTGGCGGGAAGAGGCAGGGCTGGACTCTCTTCTCCAGGCCGCCGGCCGGTGCAACCGGGAGGGGAGGCGTCCGGCGGCGGAGAGCGTCGTCACCCTGTTCCAGCCGGAGAGTGCCCCGCCGGCTCTGTTTCATACCGCCATCGATGCCGCGCGGGAGGTCCTGTCCCGCCATGCGGATCCGGCGGACCCGGCCGCTGTCCACGACTATTTCTCCACCCTGCTGTACCTGAAGGGGAAGGAGACCCAGGACAAAGACGGGATTCTGCCGCTGATGGAGAGGGAGCTGATGCCCTTTTCCACAGTGGCAGAGCGGTTTCGCCTCATCGACAGCCCTACAAGGACGGTGTATATCCCTCTGGGCGAGGGAGCCGCATTGACGGAGCGCCTGCTGGCCGGGGAGCGCAGCCGTTCCCTGTTCCGTCGGCTGGGCCAGTATGGCGTCACCGTCTATGAGGACCACTTCAACGCCCTGCTCAGAGCCGGAGATCTCAAGATGCTGGAGGACGGCTCTGCCGTGCTGCAAAATCCGGCGCTCTATTCGGATATCACCGGGCTCTCTCTGGAGGCGGACAGCGGCCGGGCGGAGTTTATTTGACAAAATTTTGACTTTTACTTCACCATCTATTCAAATATTTTTGATCAGATTTTCTCTGGGTAATCCGGAAAGGAGTGGCTGCCAATGGCAATATCCTTGGA
>DXWE01000007.1:25814-28022 GCA_019417045.1 Oscillospiraceae bacterium | reverse complement strand
ATCTTTGGAGGTCTGGGGGGACTACGCCCTGTTTACGAGGCCGGAGATGAAGGTGGAGCGGGTGAGCTATGATGTGATGACCCCCTCTGCCGCCCGGGGGCTGGTGGAGGCAGTCTACTGGCACCCGGGGTTGCGGTGGCACATCGACCGCATCCGGGTGTGTGCCCCGATCCGGTTTTCCAACCTGCGGCGCAACGAGGTGAAGTCCACTGTATCCGTCAATACTGCCCGGACCGTGATGGAGCGGGGCCAGGGGGAGCTGTACCTCTGTACCGCCGACGACATCCAGCAGCGGGCCGCCCTGCTGCTGCGGGACGTGCGGTACGTCATCGAGGCGCATTTCACCATGACGGATCAGGCCGCGCCGGGGGACAACCCCGGCAAATTCCAGGACATCGTGAAACGGCGGATCCAGCGGGGGCAGTTCTACCACCAGCCCTGCTTCGGCTGTCGGGAGTTCCCCGCCCACTTCCAGTGGTGTGAGACGCCGCCTCCCTGCCCGAAGGAGCTGGAGGGGGACAGGGACCTGGGCTGGATGCTCTATGATCTGGATTACTCCGATCCGGAGGATATCAGGCCCCTGTTTTTCCGGGGCATGCTCCGGAACGGGGTACTGGAGGTCCCGGACCGGGACAGCGGGGAGGTGAGGGGATGATCCTGCAGGCACTGACCCGGTATTATGAGACGCTGGAGCGGGCGGGGAAAATCGCCGGCCCGGGTTGGAGCCCGGTGAAGGTCTCCTTTGCCCTGTCTATCGACTCAGGCGGTGCGCTGGAACAGGTGATCTCCATTCAGACGGAGCAGACCAGAGGGAAAAAGACTGTGCTGGCGCCGCAAATTCTGTCCCTGCCCGCCCCGGTGAAACGGACGGTCGGGGTGGTGTCCAACTTTCTCTGCGACAACACCAGCTATATCCTGGGTATGGATAACAAGGGCAAGCCCCAGCGCACCGCCCAGTGCTTTGCCGCATGCAGGTCCCTCCACGAGGAGATCCTGGCCCCTGTAGACACCCCTGCTGCCCGGGCGGTGCTGGCCTTTTTCCATCATTGGGATCCGGACCGGGCTCGCGAGCATCCGGCCTTGGCGGATTGTCTGGATGAGCTTCTGGCGGGGGCAAATATGATCTTTCGATACAACGGTCAGTTTGTCCATGAGGATCCGGTCATCCGGCGGGCCTGGGATCGGCATTACAGCGCCGACTCCGACGGCCCCCGGGGCCTGTGCCTGGTCACCGGAGAGGAGGGGCCGGTGGAGGCGGTTCACCCCGCCATCAAGAACGTGACGGGCGCCCAGTCCAGCGGCGCGGCTCTGGTGTCCTTCAATGCCCCGGCTTTCTGCTCCTATGGCAAGGTACAAAACCTCAACGCCCCCACGGGCAAATATGCTGCTTTCGCCTACACCGCCGCCCTCAACCACCTGCTGGCCGACCGGGACCATGTCTACCGGGTGGGGGACACCACGGTGGTCTGCTGGGCCCAAAACGGCGGGAGCGCTTACAATATCCTGTTCGGTGGGGCGGCCTTCGGGGCTCAGACACCGTACAGTGAAAACGACATCCGGATCATGGTCCGGGCCCTGTGCGATGGCCGCGCCGTGAATTTCCAGGAGGAGAAGCTGGACCCCGGCATGGAGTTTTATGTGCTGGGGCTCTCCCCCAATGCCAGCCGGCTGTCGGTGCGCTTCTTTCTCCACAACACCTTCGGCGGTTTTCTGAAAAATGTCCAGGCCCACTACGAACGGCTGGAGATCGTCCGCCCGGCCTATGACAAATGGGAGACCCTGCCGATCTGGAAGCTGCTCAGCGAGACGGTGAACCAGAATTCCCGGGACAAGGCTCCCGCGCCCGACCTCGCGGGCGAGACGCTGCGGGCGATTTTGAACGACACCCGCTATCCGGCCACCCTTCTCAGCGGCGTCACCCTGCGCATTCGGGCGGAGCGCGAGATCAACCGGGGTCGGGCCGCGATCCTGAAAGCCTACTACTTGAAAAACCCCCATTCTGATGTGCCAAAGGAGGTCCTGCAAGTGTCTCTCAACCCGGATTCCACCAGTGTGCCCTATACCCTGGGACGGCTCTTCTCCGTTCTGGAGGGCATCCAGAAAGAGGCCAATCCCGGCATCAACACCACCATCAAGGACAAGTACTTCAACAGCGCGGCGGCCACCCCGGCGGTCATTTTCCCGGTGCTGGTCAATCTGGCTCAGAAG
>DXWE01000007.1:438-25804 GCA_019417045.1 Oscillospiraceae bacterium | reverse complement strand
AAGAGACAGCCGTCGTCTATGACAAACAGCTTACCGAGCTGTTTTCCAGGCTGGGGACGCAATACCCCACCCGTCTGAACCTGCCCCAGCAGGGAGCTTTCCAGTTGGGATACTATCATCAGACCCAGGCCCGCTATCAGAAAAAGGAGGAGAATGAACATGTCTGAACCGATCAAAAACCGCTATGAGTTTGTCATCCTGTTCGACGTGGAAAACGGCAACCCCAACGGGGATCCCGACGCGGGCAACATGCCCCGTGTGGACCCGGAAACCGGCCTGGGGCTGGTCACCGACGTGTGCCTGAAGCGCAAAATTCGCAACTATGTGGAGACGGTGAAGGAGGACGCTTCCGGCTACCGCATCTATGTGAAGGACGGCGTGCCCCTCAACCGCAGCGATCTGGAAGGGGCGCAGGCGGCCGGATATCAGGTGGGCAGTGGGGAAGATCTGAAAAAAGCCCTGGAGGCGGCCAAAAAAGCGGCCGCAGACGACAGAGAGACCCGCGAGAAGGCAGATCGCCTCATCCGCGACTGGATGTGTAAAAACTTTTACGATATCCGCACTTTCGGCGCGGTGATGACCACCTTTGTGAAGGCAGCCTTAAATTGCGGCCAGGTGCGGGGGCCGGTGCAGCTGGGATTTGCCCGCAGTGTGGAACCGGTGGTTCCCAGGAGGTGACCATCACCCGGGTGGCCATCACCACCGAGGCAGACGCCGAAAAGAAGGACACCGAGATGGGCCGGAAATACATCGTGCCCTACGGCCTCTATCGCTGCGAGGGATATGTCTCCGCCAATCTGGCCCGCAAGACCACCGGTTTCTCCCAGGAGGATCTGGAACTGCTGTGGCAGGCCATTTTGAACATGTTCGAGTACGACCGTTCCGCCGCCCGGGGCAAGATGGCCGTTCGGGAGCTCATCGTGTTCCGGCACGACAGCGAGTTGGGCTGTGCTCCTGCCTGGCAGCTCTTTGAGTCGGTAAAGGTGGAGCGGCGGACGGACCCTGCTTCCCCGGCCCGCTCCTATCAGGATTACACCGTTACCGTGGACGAGGCGGCCCTTCCTGCCGGCGTCACCTGTACCCGCAAGGTGTGACTCGAGTGCAGGGCATGATCCCGGCGGGATTCATGGCCAAAGATGCCTGGTTTGCCGTCCATGGCCGTGGCGGGCTTGCCGGCCGTTTTAGCGCTGCCCTCTGGGAGATCTCGCGTTAAAAGCGGGGACTGATTATAAAAAATCTCGGCAGAGCCTCTTGACATTTACTCGGAAATACTCTATAATACAGGACACACGGGAAAGTCTCCCGTGTGTCCTGTGGGGGCGTAGCTCAGCTGGGAGAGCGTACGGTTCGCATCCGTAAGGTCGAGAGTTCGATCCTCTTCGTCTCCACCACACCTGCGGCCGGCAATTCCTTACGAATTGCCGGCCTCTTTTTATAATGTGATCGCCGACCCAATGGAAGCAGCTATGTGGCCGAATCGATCGACAAAGCCCCCCGAGGAGATCGGGGGGCTTTCTATGAGGCAAAAAAATGCAGTGGTGGTGACTGTCGGCCCCTTCCCGCAAAAACTGATCGGAGCGCTGCGGCCCCTTTTTTTGAGAGGGGATCGGATTTACCCGCCGGCGGCCAGCTTGGCAAACAGGTCTCGAAACAGGGCGTCCCGGTGGACATGGTAGACATAGCGAATCGGGTGCCGGGTCCCGTCAAAGCTGTAGTGCCCGTCGTACTGCGGGATCGGGCTGGGCACGATTCGGTCCTGCGTCATTCCCCCCAGCAGCCAGGCGATCGCCGTCACGTCCCAGATGGGTCGGCTCCAGCAGCCCTCTCCGATATTCCGCGCGCTGTCCTGTAGTGTCAGATCCACCAGATAGTCGCACAGGGCGTTTTTTCCCTTCAGCCAGTGGATCAGCTCGGGAGCTGTGGTGGAGAAGGCGGAGACCACCCCCATGCAGGGGAGCTGCACCACTGCCGCGCCGCTGTTAAAGACCACCCGGGCGGCCGCCACGTCTTGATAGAGATTGAATTCCCGGCAGTCCGGCCAGTCGTGCGCATGCCCCCCAAGCCACACTACCACGATCCGGTCGCGGATGGCCGGCTGCAACAGCAGCGCAGACGCGACGTTGGTGATGGCTCCAATCGCCGCCACATACAGCGGCTGTTCGGGCGTGTGCTCCATTGCCCGGGCTGCCAGGTCCCGGGCGGCGGGGCTGTCCACGGGATGGGATTCGTCCGGCAGATACGCCGTCGCTCCCCGGAACACCCGCGGCGTCAGCTCCTCCCGGCCGCACAGGCGCAGAATGTGCAGAATCTCCTCATAGCTCTGCTCCATCCCCTGCGCCGGTGTTTCCGCGCGGATAGAGGCAAACCGGCCGCCGCACCGGGAAAAGGGCGCCGCATAGATCGCCTCTACCCGCAGCCGCTCTCCCGAACGGAGCAGATAGGCCAGTGCGTATTGGTCGTCCACCTCGTTGTACGTATCCGTATCCAGCACCACGTCCACCCGGCCCTGCGGGCTTCTCAGCCGTCGAAGTAAGCCTTCGTGTTCCATACATACCTCCGTTATTCGTCCTGCTTTCAGGCGATATCCCCTGCCGCATAGGAAGGGAGCCGCTCCCGGCCGCGCCGGGAGCGGCTCCCTTTTGCGTTGGATCTCCTATGTTACCGCGTCAGGGATTGGGATTGGGGTCGCCCCAGGCGGCCTCGCCAAACCGCTCGATGTTGGTGCGGTACTGGTTGGTCCAGTACTCCTCCAGCTTATTCAGGTTGTTGACATTGCGGATCTCCTGCTGCATGGCCTGCACGACCTGGCGGCATTCCGCCTCCGAGCTTGCGGTGATGGCCCGTGCCTGTTCGGTGTTGCCGATCGTAGAGACGTAGGTGAACGCGATACCCGCCTCACTGGAAGCGATCGGCGACATGTTGAACAGCTCGTTGGTGCCGTCGTACGAGTACTTCCAGGTGTTGGGGATGTCGTACTGCTCCCGCAGGTCGTAGACCCGGATCCCCTCTTCGATGGGGGAATAATAGAAGTAGTAGTAGTCGTTGACACCCTGGTCCTGGTTCCACTCGGCCCACTCGCCGCTGTTGCTCTTCTCGTACACCTCGTCGCTCTGATAGAAGACGCCGTCCTTCACAATGTAGTGCTGGCCGGGGTTGCCCTTGTACATCTGCAGGCTGCCTTCCGGAGAGGCGCCGTACCGCATCAGCCGCAGGGCCGCGGCGGGGTCGGAGCACTTCTTTGTGATGAAGGTGATGGAGGAGCCGTTCATCCGGCTGCTCCCCCGCGCGGAGAATTCCTTGCCGGTGGCGGACATGGGCGGGATCGCGACAAACACGCTCTCCTCGCTGGTCTGCCGCAGCACCTTGTTGGGATCGTCCAGCGCGTGATACACCCACGGCATCATGAACACGTTGGTGGAGGCGGACTCGATCGACTGCTGGGTCCCTTTGACAAAGAATTCCGGATCGAGCAGCCCTTCGCGGTACAGCTTGTTCATGAATACCGCAAATTCTTCAAAGTTCGGATCCAAAAACCGGGTGGTCACACTGTTGTCGTCATAGTTTACGCTGATGTTCTGCTTGAGCCCGAAGGAGTAGCCGATGGTCAGCAGGGTACCGTCGCCGCCTTCGCCGTAACCGCCGAGTGCAATAGACGGTTTCCCGTCGAGCGTGGGATAGGTCTCTTTGAACAGTTTGAGCGTGTTGTAGAGTTCGTCCGGGGTGGAGATGCTGGGCTGGCCGAGCGCGGTCCACAGGTCATACCGGACCATATAGCCCTGGTTGCCGAGCATTCCCTTGATCTCGCCGTCCGCGTATTTCCATTCGGGGGCCACGTCGCTGACGATCCCCCAGAGCTTGCCGTCGTCATACAGCCGGCCCGCCTGCTCCATGCTGTCCGGCAGGCTGTCGATGAAGCCGGGGTCGTACTGCTCTGCCAGCTCATCCAGGGAGTAGACAAAGCCGCCCTCCACCAGCTCGGTGACAATCGGGTCATTGCCGTCCATCGTGATCAGGTCCGGCCATCTGCCGTTGGCCATCATCAGATAGATGGCCTCGGACACGCTGCCGAGCACCACGTTGCAGGTCAGGTCCACGCCGGTGATCTCCTTGACCGTTTTCAGAGCCGAGTAGTTGTCAAAGGAGTCGTTGCAGGTCTTCCAGGAGAAGGGGGACCAGATGGTCAGCTCCGTGTCATAGCCCAGATACCATTTTGCCCGCTCATCCTGGATATATTGCTCGAGATTGAAATTTTCATCCACGTTTTCGAGCACGTTCCAGTCGTGGGTCACGGAGGTGTCCACCTGCCGGTACCCTCCCTCCGGCTCTTTGGGGGTATCCCCACCCCCGTCGCAGGCGGACAGGGAGAAGACCATGGCTACCGCCAGTGCCATAGCGATCAACTTTTTCATACTTCAGCCTCCTAACATAAAATACGGTTTGCAGGGGAACGGGTTACTACGATCACCTTTTCACTCCTTAATAGCGCCGATCATCATCCCTTTCACAAAGTATTTCTGGAAGAAAGGATAGATTAACACGATGGGTCCGATCGTCACAATAATGGTGGCCAGCTGTACCGAATACGACGTGATCGCTCCCGCCGACAGGCTGGGATTGCTGGCCACGGCGTCCGCCATGGCGGTGGCACTCGCGATGACCCGCTGCAGCAGCAGCTGCATGGGCCACAGCTTCTCCTCCTGAATGTACAGATACGCGTCAAACCAGGAGTTCCACTGGCCCACCGCAATATTCAGGGCAATGACCGCGATCACCGGCTTGGAGTTGGGGAACACGACCCGGAAGAAGATAATCAGGTCGTTGGCGCCGTCGATCTTGGCGGCCTCCTCCAGCGCGGCCGGCAGGGAGTTGAAGAAGGACTTGAAGATGATCATATTCATGACCCCGTACAGGCCGGGCAGAATATACACGAGGTAGTTGTCTCCGAGTCCCAGGTTGAAGATGTTGAGCACGCCGGGGATCATGCCGCCGCTGAAAAACATGGTGATGACGCACAGGGCAAAATAGAAATTCCGGAATTTCAGGTGCTTTTTGGACAGTGCATAGGCAAATGTGCCGGTGCAGACCACGTGAGTCACCGTGCCGAGGACGGTGCGGGAAATGGTGATGAAATAGGCCCGCAGGATCCCCTCGTTTTCAAACACCGCCCGGTAATTATCCAGTGAGAATTCCCGCGGCCAGAAGAAGACCCCGCCCCGCATCAGGTCGGTGGCGTCGTTGAACGACATGACCAGCACCGTCCAGAACGGGTAGATGAAGATAAACGCCAGAAGGCCCATGAGCAGATACAGGAAGATATCGAAGATCCAGTCTCCCACAGATCGTTTGAAATGCATACCCTCGCCTCCTAAAACAGACCGCGTTCGCCATGGGACACCTTACGGGCCAGACGGTCCGCGGTGATCAGCAGGAAGAAGGAGATCACCGATCTCCACAGGTTGACCGCCGTGGCGTAGGAGAAGCGGCCGCTGCCGATCCCGATCTGGTACACATAGGTGTCGATGGTTCTGGCCACCGTGATATTGTTGGCATTGGACAGCAGCAGATGCTGGTCGAAGTTGCTCCCCAGGATACCGCTGATGGCCAGAATGAGCATGATGGTGATGGTGGGCATGATGGAGGGCAGGGTGATATGCATACAGCGCTGGAAGCGGTTGGCGCCGTCCAGATAGGCCGATTCATACATCTCCTGCGACACGCTCGAAATCGCCGCCAGATACAGAATTGAGTTCCAGCCGATCCCCTTCCACAGATCGGAGATGACTGCCACGGGGATAAAGGTATCCTCGCTGGATAGGAAGGGGATGGGGTCGGAGATCAGCCCCATGGACACCAGAATCTGATTGAGCGGCCCGTTGAGGTTGAGTAGGGAATAGAGGATGCCCCACATGACGACCCAGGACACGAAGAAGGGCAGATACGAGACCGACTGCACCACTTTTTTGAACCGCTTGCCCTGGACCTCGTTGAGCAACAGGGCGAACAGGATCGGCGCCGGGAATCCCACCAGCAGCTTGATGAAGCTGACCTTCAGGGTGTTCCACACCGATTGGATCGCGTATTTATCGCTGAAAAAGGCGATAAAGTGTTCGAGTCCCACCCATTCGCCGGAAAAGAACCCGCCACCCGGCCGGTAATTTTTGAAGGCGATGACAATGCCGTACATCGGCACATAGCAGAAGATAATCAGCCAGATGATCCCGGGAATGGCCATCAGCTGGAGCCAGCCCTGCGTTTTCAACTCGCGGCCCCCCTTCCGCAGCCGGGAAGAGAAGGACAGGCGCGGTTTTCCGCTCAGACCGGGCGGGCTTTTGACGGTTGCTTTGGATTTCATCAAAGACAGCTCCTTTCCCGTGGTTGTCAGAGCGCCGCCTCACCGGGCGATGGCTCCAGCGCCGCCGCATCGGCGTTCCAGGCGGATACTTCCAGATTCGCGGGCGGTTCTCCTTCGCAGGTGAAGCCAATCCTCCGCTCTTCCCCTGCCTCCAGCCAGAAATAATTGTCCTCATAGGCGATATCCTGGTCCCGGCCGGGTGCATGCAGCCCGACCTGGTAGGCGGGTACCTCACCGCTGTTGCGGATGATGCAGTGCCACGCGCCGGCATCCCCGCCGTCCGGCTCCACGCGGGCCTCCAGCCGGGTGCGGGTCTTTTTCACGTCCGCGATATAGGGCCCGTTTTGCAGATAGGGCATCCGCTCGCTCGGGGTGCCCACCCGGGGGCAGTACTGGCTGCGGGACAGGAGCCCGCCGGCCTCATCGTACAGGTCCACGCACAGGAACAACACCTGATCGGCCATGTCGGCCGGAATCTCATACCGCACCGTACCGCAGGGCTTCACGTCGTCCGCTTTCACCGCGGTCTCCCGCTCGTCCTCCCACAGCAGCCGCAGGTCCGTGCTGTACAGCCGGGTGCGGATCCGCAACCCGGGATAGGGGGTGAGCGTCTCGTTGATTACAAACAGGCGGGCGGTAAACGCGTTTCCGGCGGGGGTGAACAGGTCGTCGAACACGGCCCCCACATGCAGCGGTTCGAGCGAGCGCTTTTTGAAGTAATAGGACCGCTTCGGGACCCCGAAATAGTCCACATAGGACCAGCTCATGCTGTCCGGGAAAATCACGTTGAACACCCAGCTGAGCGCCATGGTGCACGCGGGCCAGCGGGAGCGCCAGAAATCGTTTCCAAACTGGGTGAGCAGCCCCTGCGCCGTCTGCAGGTACTCGATGAACTCCTCCATGCTCTGCGGCTTGCCGCATTCCGACAGGGCGGGGAACATGACGTTGGTGATGGAGGACAGGTGCGCATCCAGGACGCTGAACGCGCTCTCCCGGCGCCGGACATTCTCGCCCCACTGCGTATAGTCATACCGGTGGATATCGTCCGGCAGGTCGGGCGGCCATTTTTGCAGCTCCTCCGGCGGCATCAGCTTCGCGAGGGACTCCATACACGGTGGCGAGGCCAGCGAGAACTCGGTGATCGCCACCGACAGGTCCCTGACATACCCGGTGTAATACTGCCCACCCATCCAGCTGACCAGATAGGAGTGGTTGTCGCCGCCATACGGGCAGGCCCGATGGAACTCCCGAGCCGGGTCCAGCTCGGCGCACAGCGCCTCAATCTCGTCCACCACGGGCTTGTTTTCGGGGACATCCGGATCAAATTCATTTCCCCCGCACCACATGACCAGCGAGGGATGGTTGCGCAGCCGGCAGATATTGCGGCGCATGGTATCCCGCCACACCTCCAGCCGGCTTTGATCGTACAGGCCGTTGGCGAGCAGGGTCTCCTGCCACACGCAGATGCCGTATTCGTCGCACAGGTCGTAAAACTCGTCTGTCTCAAGCAGCCCCGCGCCCCAGGGACGCAGCAGGTTGATGTGGCAGTCCCGCACCCGCCGGAGCAGCCGGTCGTACCGCTCCCGCGGCAGACGCAACATCTGGTCGATCGGCATCCAGTTGGATCCCTTGCCGAAGAAGGCGCGGCCGTTGACCGAGAGGCACCAGTTGTACAGCCCGTACGGATTGGTGTTGGCCACCGGTGTGATCTCCTTCGGCAGGCTTGCGTCCGGGGCGGGCAGCATCCGCAGGGTACGGATGCCGGTCCTAAAATGCAGCTCGTCGTGTTCGGTGGGGGTGGGCTGCTTTTGATATTCGTACAGATCCGCCGTCACGTCCACCTGGTAGAGCGGCTGTTCGCCCATGCCGGCGGGCCACCACAGCGCGGCGTTCGGAACCTCCATCTCGCAGCAGACCCGCAGCGACCCCTGGCAGAACCCCGGCACCTTCTCCACCGACAGCGGTTCCTCCCCGGGAATGGGGGAGTGCAGCGTGAAGCGGACGTGGGCTTCAAACGGCCAGATGACCATATTTCCAAGGGTGACGCTCAGGCTGAGATGGGCGGTGCCATCCGGGTCGATCCGGCGGGTGATGACCTGCGGGTCCGCCAGAAAGATGCGGTCCTCCGCCACCAGCCGCACCGGCCGCCACAGGCCGAGCGTGACGATGTACATGTTGAAGTGCCAGCGGTGGAGGATATACGGCCGCACGTTGTTGTGGGGCGGGTTGGGGCAGGGGAGTATACAGACGATCAGCTCGTTTTCCCCCTCGAGATCCACATAGGGGCCGATATCGATTTCCGGGCCGCCGAACATGCCCTCGTGATAGCAGAGCTTTTCCCCGTTGAGCCAGAAGAACGCCCGGTAGTCCACGCCGTCAAACACCAGGCGCAGCCGTTTGCCGCGCATCTCCTCCGGCACGGTGAAGCGCTTGCGGTACACCCAGCGCTGGTGATCCACCCACAAAATCTGCGGACCGTTGAACGCCACGTAAGGGTCGGGCACCTTCCCCGCCTTCACGAGCGAGGACTGTACCGTGCCGGGGACGTCCGCCTCGATCCACTCCTCCACCGCCAGCTCGGACAGCTCGACGTCAACGTCGGAGGACAGGCAGTCCTCGGAAAAGTCGTCGAAAAACAGGGGCTCTTCCTGGCCTTCGCCGGTCATGCGGATCTCGTGGAACCGGCCCTCTCCGGCCGTCACACACAGGGCGGTGTAGCGGCCGCAGGGGGCGTCCGCTTCAAAGGAATAGAATTCCTCCCCGTCCAGCAGCAGCGTCACCGTGTCCCCCCGGCGTTCCATCTCTAAAAGGTATTCCCGGCCGGCCGCGCATTCCGGGCCCGCGCTCTCGGCAACCGTCCGTTCCCGCATGTCCGAGAAGGTGTAATGGACCGCCGGGGCCCTGCCGGGATGAAACACCAGATAATACCCCGCCAGCCGGTGAATGCAATAGCACAGGACAAACTGGATCTCGCTGTCCTCGGTGGGCAGGGTGAACCGGCACTGCACATCGTAGTCCCCTTCGGGGGCAAAGTCCGGATGGATCATCGCCCGGCCCTGGCCGGTGGGCTTTCCCACAAGAGCACCGGTTTCCACCTTCCAGGAGTTATAGTCCCGGTACCAGCGGGTCAGGCGGGGCTCCGGGCACCAGCCGAGTTCCCAGCCGGCGGACAGGTCAAGTTGCATGGACATGGCAGACAAGCTCCTTTCCGCTTTATTTTACAGCTGGAGCCGGTCGAGCTCGCTGTCCAGCAGCGCGATCTCTTCACCGCTCAGTTCCCAATCGAAAGCCGCACAGTTCTCGATCGCCTCGGCGGCCGACCGGACGCCCGCCAGCGCGGTGCCCACAAACGGCTTCTGGGTGCTCCAGTTCAGCGCTACCTGCGCGACCGGGCGCCCGTGATCCGCGGCGATGCGGTCCATGGTCTTCAGCAGCTCCTGGATCCGGGAGAACTTCGGCTCGCGGAAGAAGTCATAAAAGGTGTGGCGCACGTCGTCCTCCGGATAGTCCGGCAGGGTGCGGATGGCGCCGGTCAGGATCCCCGACCCGAGCGAGCCGTAGGTCATCGAGTCGATCCCCTGCGATGCGCCCCATTTCATCAGGTCGGTGAAGGTGCGGTTGACCATCGAGTAGGGCGGCTGCTGCACGTCGATCACGCCGTACTGCTGCGCCTCCTCAATCTGCTCTTTGGAGAAGTTGGACACGCCCACAAACCGGATCTTGCCCATCTTCTTGAGCAGCGCCAGCGCGGCCATGGTCTCGCCGATCGGCGTGTGGGGGTCCGGCCAGTGGATGTAATAGAAGTCCACGTAATCGGTGTGCAGGTTCCACAGCGAGCTCTCGATCTCCCGGATCGCGTTGCGGAAGCTCGCGTCGTTGCGGTAGTTGTTTGCGCCGGCGAACGCGTCGGTCACCAGGCTGAACTTGGTGGAGATCAGCACCTTGTCGCGGGGGACGCCCTGCAGCGCCTCCCCCACGATCATCTCGGAGGCGCCGTTGCCGTAAAACGGGGCCGTATCGATCAGATTCACGCCCTGATCCAGCATGGTGCGGATCGCACGGATGGACTCCTGCCGGTCCACGGCGCCATAGTAGGAGCCGCCGATCGCCCAGGTACCCACCGCGATGGACGAGACGTCCACCCCCGCATTTTGAAATTTCTTATAGCGCATGGTAGTATCCATTCCTTTCCCGCGCCGGGCCGCCGGCGCGACACTAGAAGTATGAGAATTATCGGGGGGGGATCCCAGGAGCGCATTTTAGAGCTTGCGAAGGCGCAGGGAGATCCCGGAGGTGTTCTTATGAAATGCAGAGGACAGGAGCCCCTGCCGGTCATCGCGCCTGGGCTGCGGCGATCTGCTCCCGGACAAACCGGAGCGATTCCACCGCGTCGGCGTCCAGTTCCTCGTCCGTTCCGACCTTCAGGTCGCGCCACACGCAGATGGCCTTGCCCACTTCTCCGCCCATGCGGACAAAGGGCTCCATCGTGACGATCCCCTCGTAATGAATATCGTGTAAGGCCTCAAAAATGGCCTGCCACGGCATTCGGCCGTCCTTCCCCTGGCCGGGCAGCCGCCGGTTGGGCTCCCCCACATGGAAATGGGCGAGCCGGCTCCCCACCTCGCGGATCGCCCCGGGGATGTCGTCCTCCTCCACATTCATGTGGAAGGTGTCCAGCAGCAGCTTCAGCCGGGGGCTGTTCAGACTGTCCACAAAGTCGATGCCCTCTTTCGCCGTATTCAGCAGGTACTGCTCATACCGGTTGACCACCTCGAGGCAGTACCACACGCCGCAGTCCTCGGCGGTGGGCAGGATCTTTTGCAGGGATTCCCGGCTGCGCTCGAGCGCGTCGGTCTTGCTATTCAGCACCCCCTCCACCTTCACCTGCCAGGCGGAGTAGATGATCCCGGCAAACACCTGCGACCCCATGTCCGCGGTGAACTGCACGCAGCGCTTGAAATATTCAATACCGTGCTCCCGCACCGCGGGGTCGGGGCTCGCAATGTCCACCTCCGGCCCGGTCGCGGGCAGGAAGGAGAGTGCGATCCCGAGTTCCCTGGCGATGTCCCGCAGCTCCCGCTGCTTTTCGCGCGGAAGCGCCATGATGTCCGCCGTGGCGAGATCCACCGCGTCAAACCCGAGCTGTGCCACATGCCGCAGCCGCGCCGCAAAGTCCGTGTTCCAGTCCCGCTGCCAGTAGGCATAATGGATTCCGATCCGATTCATACAAACACGCTCCTCCTTCTCTGCCGGTCAACGATAGAGCGGGCCGAAATTCCGGCAGGCCAAAAGATCCGCCGCCTCCGGGCAGCTGGTTCCGAAGGTGGCCCAGGCGCTCGGGCGGAAGAGCTTCTCCTCCGGCACGTTGTGCATGGTCACCGGGATGCGCAGCATGGACGCCAGCGTGATCAGATCGGCGCCGATATGGCCACAGCTGAACGCGCCGTGGTTGGCGCTCCAGTTGGCCATCACGGTGTACACGTCCCGGAACGCCCCCTGGCCGGTCAGATTGGGCGCAAAGAAGGTGGTGGGCCAGGTGGGGTCCGTGCGTTTGTTGATCTCGTCAAACACCTCCTGCTGCGGCCGGACCGAATAGCCCTCCGCAATCTGCAGGATGGGCCCGAGCCCATCCACCACACTGATGCGGGCCATGGTCATGGGCATCCCGTCCCGCGTGTAGAAGGTGGAGGAGAACCCGCCGCCGCGGAACATCTTCTGATCCGCCGGCCCCCAGGTGGTCGCTTTCAGGCAAGCATCCGCCTCCTGCTCGGAAATGTCGTAGAAGGGCTTCATGGCCGGTGTGACCCCGTCGTAGCTCTGCTCGCCGGTGGCGTCCAGCGTGGTGGCCCCGGAATTGATCAGGTGGATAAACCCGTTGGCCGCGCGCCCTTCCAGAGTGCAGCCGGTGGCGGTTTTCACCGCCTCCGGGCTCCAGTAGGTGCGGATATCGGAAAAGCCCTGAGCGGCCCCGGTCAGCAGGTGCATCAGCAGCATGGTCAGGCCGTTTAACATATCGTTTTCGGTGGCGACTATGAAGGGCTCCCGGATCCCGTTCCAGTCAAAGGAGGAACAGAGGATCGACTCGGGGAAATCGCCGTTGGGCTTGTAATCGGTCCAGTTGCGCTGGCCCTGGAAGCCGGCGGCCAGCGCGTTGTGTCCGCCCGCCTCCTCGTCAAAGCCCCTCTCTTTCAGCCGGGGGTTACCCACCATCAGGTCCCGGATGATGATGGCCATCTGGACGTTTTTTTGCCAGATCTCGTCCTTCTTTTCGTCGCTCAGGCGGATGCTGTCGGGATTGTAGTCCTTCCCCTCATGGCAGTGCTCCCGCACCCAGGCCAGCGCCGTCTCATATTCCTCCCGGTCATAGATCTGAAGTTCCATCCGGCGGTCGATCTCGCACATGTCCACGTGCTCGGTCAAAAGGCCCAGATACTGCTGGGCCATGTTCTCGTGTCCGGTGCACCCGGCGATCCCCATGGAGGTGGTGCCGATCGCAAGGTAGCTGCGCCCGCGCATCTCAGCCACCGCGAGGCCCGCTTTGGCAAAGCGCAACAGCTTCTCCTGCACGTCGGCGGGGATGGTCTCGTCTCCGCTGTCCTGCACATCCCGTCCATAGATCGGGAAGGCGGGGACCCCCACCTGGTTGTGCGCCGCCAGCGCGGCGGCCAGGAACACGGCGCCCGGCCGGTCGGTGCTGTTGACACCCCAGATCGCCTGCGGGATCTGCGCATCGGGCACATAGACCTCGGTGACAAAGCACCAGCAGGTGGTGACCGTCAGAAGCACGCCCACATTCTCCCGGGCGAACTTCTGCGCGCACTGCGCCGACTGATAGGCGCCGTCTATGTACTGGTCGGCCACCACGCACTGCACCGGCTCGCCGTCCGCATAGCGCAGATGGCTTTCATAGAACTCCTTGGCCATGTAGGCCAATTTCATCGTGCGGTCGCAGATGGCGTCAAACGTCAGATTGCGCCGGCCGTCCACCACGGGACGGATCCCGATTTTCGGGTGATTGCTGTATTGGTGATTCAAAGTTATCCCTCCGTTTTCTCTCACTGAATTTACAGGGCCAGTTCCACCGCCGTCAGCGGATGCTCTTTCAGGTATTGCAGTACCGTCTCCTCCGGGGGGATCGCCTGGGTGGTGCCCACCGCGCTCACACAGAAGGCGGCGGTGGTAGTCGCAAACCGCGCACACTGCTCCACTGTCCACCCCCGGGCCGCGCCATGGAGGAACCCGCCGATAAACGCGTCCCCCGCGCCGCAGGTATCCACCGCCTCCACAGGCTGTACCCCGAGACGCCAGGCGGTTTTCCCATCGCTGAACAGGCAACCGTCCTTCCCGAGCTTCACCACCACCACGCCGATCCCCTGATCCAGATAGAACCGCAGCTGGTCCATCGGATCGCGATAGCCGGTGATGAACACCGATTCGTCGTTGTTGGGCATGAAATAGGAGAGATGGGGCAGGCAGCCAAGCAGCTTTTCGCCGCCCTCCTCCCGGTACACCGGATCGACGCAGGTCTTCACCCCGTTCTCCCGGGCAAAGCGCAGTAGCTCGCACAGCGGCTCCCCGTCCAGAGAGTCCATCATGGAGACGCCGCCCACATGCAGGATCCGGCTTTGCAGGATGGTTTGCCTGTCTATGTACTCGGGGCCGTACAGCCGATTGGCGCCAAAAGAGGTGTAAATCCGGCGGTTGCCGGAGGCGGGCACCATCACAAAGGAGAAGGAGGTGGCCGCCAGCTGTGTGCGGCGCACGCCGGACACATCCACCCGTTCGCGCCGCATGTGCTCGAGCAGTGCATCGCCGAAAACGTCCTCCCCCACGAGGCCGCCGAGCGCCACTCGGGACCCCAGCCGGGCCAGGTCCACGCCCGTGTTGTACGCGCAGCCGCCCGGATGCATCTCCATCTGGTCAAAGAAAAGGGATGTTCCCTGGTCGGGGAAGCGGTCGATGGTCCTGCCGAACACGTCACACACCAGGATCCCCAGGCTGACCACATCCAAGGTCTTGTCTCTCACAGGTCTTCCTCCTCGTGCCGTCAGCCTTTGCCGCAGCATCCGAAGAGCTCCATCTTGCGTGTGGTCTCCTCGTACACCGCCTGCGCGATGGGCCCCATCAGATCGGTCATGCCCCTGCCGGGCTGCCAGTTGTCCTTGGCGGCGTTGGCCGCTGCGGTATTGATATCGGTAAAAATATTCACCTTGCTGATCCCGCCCCGAATGGTGGCGCGGAAATCCTCCTGCGACAGGCCGGATCCTCCGTGCAGCACCAGCGGGGTATCAAGAGTCGAGCGGATTTCATGAAGCCGCCCGAGATCCAGCTTGGGCGTATGGACATAGGCCCCGTGGGCCGTGCCGATGGCGACGGCCAGCGCGTCCACCCCGGTGCGTTCCACATATTCCTTCGCCTGATCCGGCTCGGTGTACAGGCTGCGGTCTTCCGTGCCGTCGCTCTCCGCGCTGCCGCCCTCGTTCGTCCCCACATGCCCGAGTTCCGCCTCCACCGTCACGTGCGCCGCGTGGGCTGTCCGGGTCATCTCCGCCACCCGGCGGACGTTTTCCTCATATGACACCGCGGAGCAGTCGTACATCACCGAGGTGAACCCGAGATGGATGGCCTCCATGATCTTCTCCTTGGTCAGGCCGTGGTCGAAATGCAGCACCACCGGCACGCTTGCTTTTTGCGCCATGGGCTTGAGAAAAGCCGCGAGTTCCTCCAGCGACGCATACGGCAGCAGCACTTCCGCCGTGCCGATGATCACCGGAGAACGGGTCTCCTCCGCTGCCCGCAGCACCCCCTTGGCCATTTCCAGGTTCACCGTGTTGAACAACCCAACCGCATAGTGACCGGTCTGGGCCTTTGGAAGGACCTCGTTGAGTGTGACTAACAAAATCGATGCCTCCTTTTCTTCAAAATCCAGGCGGCATTGGCCACGCCTGAATTTATAAACGTTTATATTTATATAATAGCAGGGAAATACCTTTTGTCAATACCAAATTGCAAAAAAGTTTGTATTTTGTTTGTCGTAATATGGATATAAATAATATATATAATACAAATCATACCAGTTTTAGAACAGTAAAAACGAAAAAATATGGAGAATACGTTTCAAATTGTTGTTGACAAAGAAAGAGGCTTGTGTTACTATCAAAGTACAGAAATTTATAAACGTATATAGTTTCGACAAACTTATTTCCCTGTCTGGCACCCGGCGCATCGTCCGATCCGAAATCCAAGAGTTAGAAAGGAATGGTCGCCAGTATGTCGCATGCAGAGTCAAAAGCGCTCCCCCCTTTGCGGGATCTGATCGCGGGCTGGCCGCTGGACGACGGCGGCACGGGCACGACCGTGGCCTCCGAGTTGCCGGGCGGGGTTCCCGGCATTCACACGTGGGGGGTCTGGCTGCCGAACAAGACGTTTGGCAGGGTATTGGATTTTTCCACCGAAGGGTCCCGGATGGTCGTCTCCGGCGGGAGGGGCCTGTCCGGCGACCGCTTTGCCATCTCCGCCTGGATGCTGGCCCCGCCCCGCGAACCGGGGGACCGCACGTTGATCCGGCAGGGAGAGCGCCCGGATGAGGGGTTTCGCCTGTACCTGGATGGGAATGACCAGCACCGGCTGCGTTTTGCCGCCCCCGGCCTGAGCGGGCTTCAGAGCAGCGGTGTCTCCCTGGCGGACGGCCGCTGGCACCACGTGCTGGTCAGCTGTACGGGCACACAATTTACCTATTTTATAGACGGGCGGGCGGTCAAGACCGTGGCGGTGACCGGCTGCCTGGACGGCGCGGATGCGGCGATCTCTCTGGGGGCGGACGAACAGGGAGGCGCGGGCTTGGACGGCTCTCTGGCGCAGGTGCGGCTGTTCGGCGCGCCCAAAACGCCGGCAGAGGCCACGCAGACGGTTCTGAATGAAGCGGACAACGAGCCCCGGCAACCGTTTCTTCCTATAAAGAGGGGCATTGTGATCGATCGCCGGCAGTATATCCAGCCGACCCCCCTGCCGGAGGAGGGGCAAACGGTGAAGGAGCGGGACATCGTCAATTGCCAGAGGATGGGATTTGACCATGTCAAGCTGCTGCTCACCCCGAACCATCTGATCCGGCCGGACGGCAGCCTGATCGTGGAAAATCTGGCCTATATCACCGGGCTGGTGGACGACGTGCAGGCATACGGGTATCGCTGCATCCTGTGTATCCACCCGGAGGACGATTTCAAGCCGCAGTATCTCGGGAATCTCGAGAACTTTGAGCTCCTGCTGAAATGGTACGGGGAGCTGGCCGCCTATATCGGAGCGCACTGGGGGCCAGAAGTGGTCGCCCTGCAGCTCATGACCGAGCCGGCGCGCAACAGCGACGCCGTCAGCTGGAGCTGGATGAGCGACCGCATGTGGGGCGCGGTGCGCAACGTTCTGCCCGCGCACACGCTGATCACGAGCAGCGACGATTGGGGGCATCTCGAGCGGATCAAAACGATGTCCCCTGCCACCGACCCCAATCTCATCTACTCTTTTACTACATATGAACCCTATACGATCGGCTGGTACTGGTATAGCTTTCAAAGGGGCCAGTTGGATGGCTGGAGCTATGTCAGGGATATCCCGTATCCTCTGGAAGAAGGGGTGGATTACACCGGGGCGGTGGAGCACTCCCTCGGGCTGGTACCGGAGGCGTTGCGGGAGGATCTGCGCCGGCAGCTGACAGCCTATGTCACCGGGGAATACGATGGCAAGCGGCAGGATCGTCCGAACCTCTATCCCTGCCTGTACGGCCCTGCGTGGCACCGGGCACGGGCCAAAAGCCTGGATGACTGGCGGCGGAAATACGGCGGCAACATCCATCTGATGTGCGTGGAGTTCGGCTGCATGGACGCGCAGACCCCGCGGGAGCACTGGCACACCGCGGTGGAAGGCGCGGGGATCTCCCCCGAAAAGCGGCTCGAGTATACCCGGGACATCCGGCTCTCGTTTGACGAGCAGGATATCGGCTGGTGCTACTGGTCGTATAACGAGGCGCATACCATCTTCCGGATACCGCACCGCGTCCCGGGCGAGAGCCCGCTCACGAAGGACCTGCCCCGGGTGTGGGACAGAGACATGTTGGAACAGGGGTTGGGTGTAACCCCTTGGGATACGTTGGAAAATCTATCAGAGGAGAGTGTGTGACATGTTCGGTAAACTCGGCAGACGATTGATCGGCATCTGTCTGGCGGGCGGTATGGCGGCAGCCATGCTGCTTTCAGGCGGGTGCAACACCGGCAGCGGCGAGAAAGCCGGGCTGGTGGCCGCCTGGCCCCTGAACGATGGCGGCACCGGCACCGCGGTTGCCTCCGAACTGGAGAAGGGGGCCGCCGGCGAGCAGAAGTGGGGGGTCTGGCTGAACAACGAGACGTTCGGCCGGTCGCTCGACTTCTCCACCCAGGGGTCCTATGTGTACGTGAAGGACAGCGGCGTCAACCTGAACAAGGAGTTCGCGATCTCCCTGTGGGCCATGGCGCCCGTGCGGGAGGAGGGCGACCGGGTGCTGCTCATGCAGGGCGCTCCGACCGAGGAGACCAGCGAGCTGGACGGGTTTCGGCTGTTCCTGGACGGCGAGAGCAACCATGAGCTCGCCTTTGAAGCAAGCGGCATGACCGGGCTTGAGACCAGCGGCGTCAGCCTGACGGACGGCAAGTGGCACCACATCCTCGTCAGCTGCGACAAAGGGGAACTGACCTACTACATCGACGGCGAGGCGGTGAAGACCGTTTCAGTGTCCGGCTCCGCAAAGGGCTCGAGCGAGGATCTGTTCCTCGGGTCGGATCCCGCGGGCGAGAACGGCTTTGACGGCACGATGGCCGAGGTGCGCATCTATGACCGCGCCAAGACGCCGGCGGAGGTCACCAGCACCGTGCTGAAAGCGGCGGACAACGAGCCGCACGATCCGTTTTTGAACCTGAAGAAGGGGATCGTCATCGACCGCCGGCAGTACAGTCAGCCCGAGCCAATGCCCAGCGAGGGCCAGACCGTCACGGAAAACGACATCATCAACTGTATCAATATGGGGTTTGACCATGTCAAGCTGCTGCTCACGCCCAACCACCTTATCGACGCGCAGGGCGGGCTGATCGTGGAGAACATGGAGTACATCACCCGCGTCGTGAATTATGTGAAGGATCACAATTTCCGCTGTATCCTCTGCATCCACCCGGAGCGGGATTTCAAGCCGCTGTATCTGAAAAATCTCGAGAATTTTGAAGAGCTGATCCGCTGGTACGGGGAACTGGCCGCGTACATCGGGGAACACTGGGGCCCGGAGACGGTGGCGCTGCAGCTCATGACCGAGCCGGGGGAGAACAACCAGACGGTCTCGTGGAGCTGGATGAGCGACCGCATGTGGGGCGCGGTGCGCAACGTCCTGCCGGAGCACACCATCCTGACGAGCAGCGATGCCTACGGCCATCTCGAAAACCTGAAGCTCATGTCCCCCGCCTCGGACAGCAACCTGATCTATACGTTCACCACCTATGAGCCGTATACCATCGGCTGGTACTATTACGGCACCACGGTGGATCAGCTCACCGGCTGGAGCTATGTCAAGGACATCCCGTACCCGCTGGAGGAAGGGGTGGACTACACCGAAGCCGTGGAGAACGCCATCGAAATGGTACCCGATTCCCTGAAATCCCAGATGCGGGAGTGGTTGACCGCCTATGTCACCGGGCAGTACGACGGGCAGCGGGAGGACCGGCCCAATCTGTACGACAGCCTGTACGGCCCGGAGTGGCACATGGAACGGGCGGAGAGCCTCGACCAGTGGCGGCAGAAGTACGGCGGCAACATCCACATCATGTGCGTGGAGTTCGGCTGCATGGACGCCGAGACCCCGAAGGTCCTGTGGCACAGCGCGGTGGACGGTTCGGGCATCTCCCCGGAGGTGCGGCTGCAGTTCACCAGGGACATGCGCTCCTCGTTTGACGCGTACGACATCGGCTGGAGCTACTGGTCGTATAACGAGGCGCACACCATCTTCACGATTTCCGCGCATTCCTACGGCACCAGCCCCGATCCGGAAGTGGCCGTGAACATGTTTGACTACGAGATGCTGGAAGAGGGCCTGGGCGTCACCCCGCTGGTGGAGCCCACCGAGATCATCGAGATCGAAGACGATCCGGACTGGCTGGTGATCGACAACTTTGAGTCGGTCGGCGCCTGGTACGGCACCGATCTGACGGTCGACAACCAGGATGCGCCGTCCGGCTACGGCTGGGTCAAGTCCACCTCCGTGGACGCGGGCAATGCCGCGGTTTTCGCCACCGTCCTGTCCTCGAAGAAGGACATCTCCGCTTACAGCGACGGGTATCTCCACCTGTGGCTCTATGTGGAGGATGCGAGCAAGCTCACCGGCGGCCAGATCGAGCTGTGCAGCTCGGGCGGCCCGGATATGTACGAAATCGGCTGGGACGTGAAGAAATACGTGACCCAAAGCGGCTGGAACGAACTGTATCTGCCGCTGTCCGAGGCACAGAACGGCATGAGGCCTGCCGATCTGACAGCCATCGACTTCATCCGCGTTTTCACCATCGTGTCAGACGCCATGACGGTGGGGGTCGATCAGATGTACCTGTGCACCCAGATCCCATAACCGGCGTTTATCAAATTAGATAAAGGATGAGAGGGATATGATAGAAAAGCTGAAAAACCGCAGAAATCTTGCCATACTCATTGCAGCGGCCGTCGTGGTGGTGGCCATTGTCGTGGTGGTCCTGGTCTGCGTGCTGACCGGCGATTCCCCGGTGGAGCCCGTGGATGGGCCGAGTTCCTCCACCACTTCGACGACCACCCCGCCCACCACCGCTCCGACGACGCCGGAACCGGAACCTCCGGGGAGTGTCGTCCCGGAGAACGGGATAGTGGATGAGGTGGAGAGCATCGGGGACTGGATGGGCACCGGGGTGGCTCTGCACATGGAGAGTGCCCCTGTCGGCAGCGCCTGGCTGGCGGCAGAACAGCAGGATCAGGCTGGTGCCTCGCTGCTGTTCCGCTCGTTTGTCCCCGCTCTGGACCTGACCTCCTACAGCAACGGGTATCTCCATATGTGGATCTATGTGGAGGACATCACCCGTGTGCTGGACGGACAGGTGGAGCTGACCAGCTCGGGCAACTGCGACGACCGGGAGCTGAGCTGGAACATCCTGCAATACGCCAAGAAGTCGGGCTGGAACGAGGTGTACCTGCCGTTTGGCTCCGCGAACAAAGTCGGAGGCGACATGGATCTGGCCGCCTGCAACTTCATGCGGGTGTATATTGTCACGGACGGCAACTGTGTCCTCGGGATCGACAGCCTGCAGCTGACCAACGACAGCCCGCCGCCTCCCTCCCGGGTGGATGCGAACGGGGAATACGTGATCGACGAGGTGGAGAGCCTCGCCAGCTGGTATGGCACCCCGTGGGAGCTGCTGCGGGACGGCGCCCCGAGAGGGAATGCCTACCTGTCCAGCACCACCCGCGATGGGGACGCGTATGTGCTGTGCCAGGATCTCGCGCCGATGGACATCCGCGAGTATCAAAACGGGTATCTGCACGTGTGGCTCTATGTAGAGGATATCGGGCACCTGGTGTCCGGTGAGGTGGAGCTGAGCAGCGCCGGCGTGTCGGATACCAACGAGACCTCGTGGGATCTGCTCAACTACGTCACACAAAACGGCTGGAACGAGCTGTATCTGCCCCTGTCCGACGCCAAGGAAGTGGGCGGGAGCACCGATTTCTCGGCCGTGAATTACATCAGAATCTATTTTGTCACCGACGCGGACACCACCGTCGGCGTGGACTACATCAGCCTGTCCAAGACGGATGGTTCGGGTCAAGGTCCGGTGGACCCCGACGAGCCGACGCTCGACACGGGTGATCTGGACGAACAGGGCGAATTCGTGCTGGACACTGTGGAAAAGCTCGCGCCCTGGCAGGGCAGAGGGCTGACTGTGATCCGGGAGGGCCAGGCCAAGGGCAATGCGTATCTGGGCAGCCGGCTGCTGGACGGAGACGCCATCCTCTTCGCCCGCGGCTTCTCGGATCTGGACATCCGGAAGTACCAGAACGGCTATCTGCACATGTGGCTGTACATCAGCGATATCGACCAGATCACGGGTGGTCAGATCGAGCTGTGCAGCGGCAACGAGGCGGATTCCGGCGAGACCTCCTGGAACATGCTGGAGATCGATCTGAAAAACGGCTGGAACGAGCTGTATCTGCCCATCAGCCAGAGCCAGCAGGTGGGCGGCGGCACGGATTTCAGCAAGCTCAATTATATGCGGGTGTATGTGCTGTCCAAACAGGAGCAGCTGGTGGGGCTGGACTACATCACCCTGACCACCACTGCGCCGGAGAAACCCGATCCCGTCGATCCGGACGGCAACTACATCCTGGATCCGATCCGCTCGGTCTATCCCTGGCAGGGCTCACCGATGGCGTTCCACACGGCCGGCGGCTTTGAGGACGGCGCGATCTGGATCTCCTCCACCCGGCAGGAGGCTGGCGATATCGAGTTCTTCCGCACCTTCCTGCCGATGGACCTGTCGGCGTATGCAAACGGCAGCCTGCACCTGTGGGTGTATGTGGACGACCTGAGCAAGGTCACCAGTGGTATGGTAGAGATCACCAGCTCGGGCACGGTGGACAATGCCGAGATCTCCTGGCAGCTGAAGCCCTATCTGAAGCAGTCCGGCTGGAATGAGGTCTATCTGCCGATCGCGGAAGGCGTACCGGAGGGCGAGGACGCGTTCGACATCTCGGCCGTCAACGCCATGCGCGTGGTCGTGGGGACCGACTCCGCCGTTACAGCTGGTATTGACGAGATTTACGCGAGCCAAATCGTCCCGGAACCGCCTGTGGAGGAGGAGCCCGGCATGCTGGATCCGGTGGATTCCCTCGGGCCGTGGAGCGGCACCGAACTGACGCTCGAGACAGCGGGCGGCCATGCGGCGGATGCCGACTGGATTTCCGGCAGCGTGGCCGGTGCGGGCGACGTGTTCTTCTTCCGCAACTTCTCGCCTGCGAAGGATCTGAGCGAATTTGCAGACGGGAGCTTGCACCTGTGGGTGTATGTGGACGACCTGAGCAAGGTCACCGGCGGGATGGTGGAGATCACCAGCTCCGGCACGGTGGACAACGCGGAGATCTCCTGGCCGCTGAAGTCCTACCTGGAGCAGTCCGGCTGGAACGAGCTCTATCTCCCGATCGCGGACGGCGTACCCGAGGGCGAGGACGCGTTTGACATCACCGCGGTGAACTGCATCCGGGTGGTCGTCATGCGGTCGGAGGCCGGAGAGGCCGGCATCGACGAGATCTACGCGAGTGACTTCGTGCCGGACCCCGGCGACGATGACGACGAGGATCCGGGAATGCTGGATCCGGTGGATTCCCTCGGACCGTGGAGCGGCACCGAGCTGACGCTCGAGACAGCGGGCGGCCATGCGGCGGACGCCGACTGGATTTCCGGCAGCGTGGCCGGTGCGGGCGACGTGTTCTTCTTCCGCAACTTCTCGCCTGCGAAGGATCTGAGCGAATTTGCAGACGGGAGCTTGCACCTGTGGGTGTATGTGGACGACCTGAGCAAGGTCACCGGCGGGATGGTGGAGATCACCAGCTCGGGCACGGTGGACAACGCGGAGATCTCCTGGCCGATCCGCTCGTATCTCACGCAGGACGGCTGGAACGAGGTGCTGCTCCCTGTCGCCGACGGTGTGCCGCAGGGCGAGGACGCGTTTGACATCACCGCGGTCGACTGCATCCGGGTGGTCGTCATGCTGTCCGAAGCGGGCGAGGCCGGGATCGACGAGATCTCGATGACCACCGAACTGCCCGAGATCGACACCGGGGCCTATGACAAGGCGGTAGAAGAGGCGTACCAGCGCTCGCTTCTCTATCTCGGCGCGGACAACAACCAGGCGGCCATCGCCGCGGTGCTGCAGAAAGCCCAGAATGGGGAGCCCGTCACCCTGGTGACATTGGGCGATTCCATCACGGCAGGCGCCGTTGCCGCTTCGGGCAACGAGTGGGCAGCTCTGGTGCGCGACTGGCTGGAGGGCCTGGACGGCGATACCGAAAACGGGAATGTCATCCTCGTCAATGCGGGTATCGGCTCCACCGAAGGCGTGTTCGGCGTCACCCGGCTGGAGCGGGATGTGCTTGCCCACGATCCGGATCTGGTCATCGTGGACTTTGGCACCAACGACTATGGCCTGCCCTATGGCCCCGAGGCCTATGAGGGCATCCTGTCCAAGCTGCTGAAGGCGGGGATCCCGACCATCAACTCCAACGTGTGCCCGGAGAACGGAAACAATATCCAGGACAGCCAGACGGAGATCAACGAGGCCTACGGCGTTCCGCAGATCAGCTTCCGCTCCGCGTACTATGAGTTCTCCCTGACGACCGACATCGTGGGGCTGCGGGACTTCGACATCTGGTCCTCCGACCATGTCCATCCCACCGACCAGGGGCATAAGCTGCTGGCCGAGCTGCTGATCCAGTACATGCAGCGGGAGATCCTGGACAAAAACGTCCAGCCCGGGCAGCAGGACACCACACTGCCCGAGAGCGTCACCGACAACGGCTTCGACGATGCGGTGCTGGTGGAGAACTTCACCGAAACCGAGCACGCTCAGGTGAGCATGGATGGCTGGACCGATGACTACTCCGCGCGCATCTATCAGCTGAGCACCGAGGGCTGGCAGACCTCCACCGTGGGGTCCTCCCTGACCTTCGATGTGGACGGCGGCTATTTCTACCTGTTCTTTGCGCTGACACCCGAGTCCGGCGACCTGGAAATCCGGGTGGACGGCGTCCTTCGGCAGACCATCGACTGGGCGTATCTCGGTACGGGGTATATGAATGTCCAGCACGTGCTGCATCTCGGTGCGGCCGGTGAGCACCAGGTGGTGCTGACACTGAAGGACAACCCGAACGTGGAGAACGACTGGTTTGGCATCTGCGCGGCGGGCGTCTCGAATTTCGACGGGGTGGAGGAGCCGCTGCCGGCGACACTCCCGCTCGACCCGGTGGAGAATACGGCCTCGTGGTTTGGCGACAAGCCCCTGGTCATTGAGACGGCCGACGGGCCGACCGCCGACTGGATGAGCACCACCCGCAATGCCGCGGGCGACGCGGTGTTCTGCCGCGGGTTTGCCTCCACCGACATCTCGGGGTATGACTACCTGCATGTGTGGGTGTACATCCCGGATCTCGACACCGCCACCCAGGCTTATCTGGAGCTGTCCAGCAATGGCGGCAACCTTATCAATCGCACCATCCGCTGGAATGTTCTGAGCTATGCGAATCAGGACGGCTGGAACGAGCTGTATCTCCCGCTCGCCGAGGCCGAGGCGGTGGGTATGGAGTCCTTCACCCCCCTGGCGCTCGATCTGATGCGGCTGTATGTGGGGCTGCCGGACGACACCACGAAGGCGGGGATCGACGACCTCTACATGACCAACGAGCGGCCGGAACCCGAGCCGCCGGTGGAGGAAACCCTCCCCCTCGACCCGGTGACCGAGATCGGCCTGTGGAACGGCAGCGCAATGACGCTTGAGACGACCGGCGGCCACACGGAGGGCGCCGACTGGCTGAAGGCAGCTGTGGAGGCGGGCGATATCGTCTTCTCCCGTCCGTTTAACCCCACTGACATCTCCGCATACGATTACCTGCACCTGTGGGTGTATGTGGACGATATCTCCCAGCTCACCGGCGGGATGATCGAGATCACGAGTTCCGGTACGGTGGATGAGGAGGAGCTGTACTGGAACCTGACGGATTATGTCACCCAGAGCGGATGGAACGAGCTGTATCTGCCGCTGGACGCCGCTCTGACGCAGGGGACCCGCCCGTTTGTGCCGACCAACTTCAACTGCATCCGGATGGTCGTCATGCACAGTGGGCCGATTGCCGCGGGGATCGACGACCTCTACATGACCAACGAGCGACCGGAACCCGAGCCGCCGGTGGAGGAAACCCTCCCCCTCGACCCGGTGACCGAGA
>DXWE01000007.1:0-338 GCA_019417045.1 Oscillospiraceae bacterium | reverse complement strand
CCCCACTGACATCTCCGCATACGATTACCTGCACCTGTGGGTGTATGTGGACGATGTCTCCCAGCTCACCGGCGGGATGATCGAGATCACGAGTTCCGGTGTGGTGGATGAGGAGGAGCTGTACTGGAACCTGACGGACTACGTGACCCAGAGCGGCTGGAACGAGCTGTATCTGCCGCTGGACGCCGCTCTGGCGCAGGGGACCCGTCCGTTTGTGCCGACCAACTTCAACTGCATCCGGATTGTCGTCATGCACAGCGGCCCGATCGTCGCGGGGATCGATGATCTCTACATGACCAACGAGCGGCCGGAACCCGAGCCGCCGGTGAAGCAGCCCC
>DXWE01000069.1:3883-8089 GCA_019417045.1 Oscillospiraceae bacterium | reverse complement strand
GCCGTGCTGGTGCTCAACAAGATCGACACGCTGAAAAACAAGGATGCGCTGCTGGAGTGTATCGCCGTGTGGCAGGAGGCGTATGCATTTGACGAGGTATATCCCGTCTCCGCGCTGACAGGCGAGGGGGTTCCCGCGCTGGAGGAACACCTGCGCACCTATGCGTTTGAAAGCCCACACTTTTTCCCGGACGACGCGGTGAGCGACCAGACCGAACAGGCGGCCGCTGCGGAGTTGATCCGGGAGAAGATGCTGCTGCTTCTGCGCGACGAGATTCCGCACGGGGTCGCCGTGGTGGTGGAGCGCATGGGCGAGCGCGCAGGCCAAAACGGCCCGGTGCTCGACATCGAGGCGACCATCTTCTGCGAGCGGGAGTCCCACAAGGGGATAATTATTGGGAAAAGAGGGGCCATGCTCAGGCAGATCGGCACCCAGGCGCGGGAGGATCTCGAGCGGCTGTTTGGCGTAAAAGTCAACCTGCAGTGCTGGGTCAAGGTCAAGGAGGACTGGCGCAACCGCCAGGGCCTGCTTGGCCAGTTCGGGTATCGGACATAACAAAAACCTGCCCCCCGACTGACAATTGTTTCCGCCAGCTCTTTCCACACATATCCGGCCCTCTCCGGCGCATGGTAACAGGTGTACGGAGTTACCGGCAAAGGGGTTGGTGCCAGATGGGACAGGATTGGCTGTGGCAGGCGTTTTGCCAGACGGGACGGGTGGAGGATTACCTGCGGTATCGCGGGGTACGCTCCGCCGCGGACAGCGCGGCGGGGCAGAGCGCGGTGCCGGCCGGGACAGACGGGCCGGCGGGCGCGCGCGGGGAGAACACTGCCGGAAAGGAGTCAGCCAGTCATGCCGCTCATCACCGACGCCCTGATTCTGCGGGAGAACAACCAGATCGGTGAGGCGGACCGGTTTGTGACGGCGCTGACGAGGGAGCGCGGGCTGCTGCGGGCCTCCGCCAAAGGGGCGCGCAAGCTGAAGAGCCGCAATGCCGCCGCCACCCAGCTGCTCTCCTATTCCCGCTTAACCCTGATTGAGGGGCGGGACAAATACATAATCACTGAGGCGGAGCCTCTGCACGTGTTTTTTGACCTGCGTAGCGATATCGAAAAGCTGTCGCTTGCGCAGTATTTCTGCGAGATCGCCGGAGTGCTGGTCCCGCGGGAGGAACCCGCCGAGGAACCGCTGCGGCTGCTGCTCAACGCGCTGCATTTTCTGGGGGCGGGGACCCGTCCGGCGCCGCTGGTCAAGGCGGTGACCGAGCTGCGGCTGCTGATGCGGGCCGGGTACAGTCCGGATCTGTCCTCCTGCCGCCGGTGCGGCGGGCCGGCGGAGGAGGGGGCGTTTCTGCTGCCCGTGCGCGGCACGCTGCGCTGCTGCCGCTGTGGCGGGGAGCCGGGCGCGGTGCCCGTGTCGCCCGCGGTGCTGGCGGCGCTGCGCCACATTCTTCGCGCCCCGCTGGAGAAATGCTTTCAGTTCTCGCTGCCGGAGGCGGAGCTGCGCGGGCTTGCGGAGACGACGGAGACCTTCCTGCTCGCCCAGCTGAACCGCGGGTTTCGCACACTGGAATTCTATCACACCCTCGCTTTGCGGGCGGGGAATACCTGAGAGGGACATACCGATGGACAGAAATCACCGGGCGTTGGAGCTCGACAAAATTCTGGAGCTGCTCGCCGCCGAGACCACCTGTGACGATGCGGCGGAAAAGGCGCGCACGCTGGATCCCTCCCCGTATCTCGGGGAGGTGCGCACCCTGCTGGACGAGACAGACGCCGCCTATCGGCTGATGGCGGGGTTTGGCAGCCCGTCGTTCGGGGCGATCCAGAATGTGGCGAATCCCCTGCGGCGCGCGCAGGCGGGCGGCATGCTCTCCCTGCGGGAGCTGCTGCGGGTGGAGGAGGTGCTGCGGGTGATCCGCTCGCTGCACGAGTGGCGCAGGCACTGCAGCGGCGTGGAGACCTGCCTGGACGAGCGGTTTGAGCTGCTCTCCCCCAACCGGCATCTCGAGGACCGGATCAACGGTGTCGTCGCCTCGGAGGAGGCGGTGGCGGACACCGCCTCCCCCGCGCTCTCGGACATCCGCCGGAGGATCCGGCAGGCGCAGAGCCGCGCGAGAGAACATCTCGACCGCATGATCCGGTCGCCGCAGTACCAGAAGCTGCTGCAGGACCCGGTGGTCACCATCCGGGACGGGCGGTTTGTGGTACCGGTGAAAGCGGAGTGCCGCGCGCAGGTGCCGGGGCTGGTGCACGACACCTCCGCCTCCGGCGCGACCGTGTTTATCGAGCCGATGGCGGCGGTGGAGGCAAATAATGAAATTCGCGTGCTCCTCTCCAAGGAGGAGGCGGAGATCGAGCGGATCCTGACCGAGCTGTCCGCCGAGGTGGGGGAGTTTGCGGACAGCATTTTGGAGGATTACGAGGGCCTGCTCGAACTCAACGTCATCTTTGCCAAGGCGCGGCTGGCGTATAAGATGAAGGCGGTGCGTCCGGCCGTGACCGACGACCGCCGCCTGCGGCTGCGCCACGCCCGGCACCCGCTGATCGATCCAAAAGTGGTCGTGCCGATCGACGTGGAGCTGGGGCATGCGTTCGATACGCTGGTCATCACCGGCCCGAACACGGGCGGCAAGACCGTGACCCTGAAAACAATCGGGCTGCTGACGCTGATGGTGATGTGCGGGCTGCTGCCGCCGGTGGACGACGGCAGTTCCCTCTCGGTATTCGACCGGGTGCTCGTCGACATCGGGGACGAGCAGTCGATCGAGCAGTCGCTGTCCACCTTTTCCGCGCACATGAAGAACCTCATCGGGATCCTCGGCCGGGCGGACGACCGGTCGCTTGTGCTGGTGGACGAGCTTGGCGCGGGCACCGACCCGGTGGAGGGCGCGGCGCTCGCCACCGCAATCCTCGAACGGCTGCGGGAGCAGGGCGCGCGGGTGGCCGCGACCACCCACTATGCGGAGCTCAAGGCGTATGCCATCCACACCCCCGGCGTGGAAAACGGCAGCTGTGAATTCGACGTTGCCACCCTGCGGCCGACCTACCGCCTGCTCGTCGGCGTGCCCGGCCGGTCGAATGCGTTCGCCATCTCCGAGAGGCTCGGGATGGACCCGGCTCTTGTGGAGCGCGCGCGCTCCCTCGTGTCGGGGGAGGAGCGAAGGCTCGAGGATGTGGTGACGGACCTGGAGGAGCGGCGGCAGGCACTCGAGCGGGAGCTGCAGGAGGCCCGCTCGCTCCAGAGCGGTGCGCAGCAGGCCAAAACGCAGGCGCAGCAGCGGCTTGACGAGCTGGAGCGCCGCCGGCAGAAGGAGCTGGAGGACGCCCGCGCCGCCGCCCGGCAGATTGTGGAAAAGGCGCGCGTGCAGGCGGAGAGTCTGATTGAGGAGCTCGATACCCTGCGCAAGCAGAAGCGACAGGCGGATTTTGCCGGCCGGGCGCAGGAGGCGAAGAGCCGCCTGAAGAGACAGCTCGATACGCTGGAGAAGGAGATCGACCCGGTGACAAAGCGCCGGCGGGAGGCCTATACCCTGCCGCGGCCGCTGAGGGCAGGGGACACGGTGCGCATCGTGGACATCGACAAGCTCGGCACGGTGCTGGCCCCGGAGAAGAACGGGCAGGTGGAGGTGCTCTCGGGCATTATCCGAACCCGTGTGCCGGTGAAGAATCTCCGGCTGGAGGAGCAGTCGGCGGTGACGGCGCCGGGCGGCTCCAAAGCGACGCACGGGACGGCTTCACGCGCCCAGCGCGCGGTGGCGACCGAGGTGGACCTGCGCGGGCTCACGGTGGACGAGGCGCTGCTCGTGCTCGACCGATTTTTGGACGACGCCGTGCTCTCGGGACTCGGGCAGGTCACCATCATCCACGGCAAGGGCACCGGGGCCCTGCGTGCCGCGGTGCAGCAGCACCTGCGCACCCACCCGTCGGTCAAGAGCTTTCGGCTCGGCACGTACGGCGAGGGGGAGATGGGCGTCACGATTGCGGAGATGAAAGGATAACAGGACATATGGAAAAGACTCAGACCAATTTCGGCTCCCTGGCGTTGCAGCCGGAGACGCTGCGGGCGCTGCAGAAAATGGGGTTTGCCGCGCCCACCCCGATTCAGGAGAAGACGATTCCGTTGATGCTCGACGGCTATGACGTGATCGCGAAGGCCCCGACCGGCACCGGCAAAACCGTCGCTTTCGGTATCCCGATCCTTGAA
>DXWE01000069.1:0-3873 GCA_019417045.1 Oscillospiraceae bacterium | reverse complement strand
CTGCCCAACCCGGGAGCTCTGCCTGCAAATCACCGAGGAGCTGCGCGCGCTTGCGGCGTTTAGGCCGGGGGTGCGGATCACGCCGATCTACGGCGGTCAGTCGATCGGCACCCAGATCAACGCGCTGAAAAAGAAGCCGCAGATCGTGGTGGCGACCCCCGGCCGCCTGCTCGACCACATGGGCCGCCGCACGGTGTGGCTTGGAAACGTGTACACCGCCGTGCTCGATGAGGCGGACGAGATGCTCAAGATGGGCTTTATCAAGGACGTGCGCCGGATCCTCAACGCCACGCCGGCGGACACGCAGGTGGTGATGTTCAGCGCCACCATCTCCCGGGACGTGATGGACGTGGCGTGGGAGTACCAGCACGACGCGGTGGAGATCAACGTGGAGGCGACGGGGGAGAACCGCCCGAAGATCCAGCAGTATGCGCTGATCTCCAAGGGGTCGCAGCGGCTGAGCGATATGACGAAAATCATCGACGCGCTCGGGCTCAAGCGCGTGATGGTGTTCGGCAACATGAAGTCGACCGTGCGCCAGCTCGACATGCGGCTGAAACAGCAGCACCGCTCGGTGGACTGCCTCAACGGCGACATCCCCCAGGGCCAGCGCAACCGGGTGATGGCGGGATTCCGCAACGGCGATTTTGAGATCCTGGTCGCGACCGACGTAGCCGCCCGTGGGATCGATGTGGACGACGTGGAGGCGGTGTTCAACTACGACATCCCGGATGAGAACGAGTACTATCTCCACCGGATCGGCCGCACCGGCCGGGCCAAACGGCATGGGATCTCCATCACCTTTATGACGGAAAACGACCAGTTCCGCATGCGGGATATCCGCAAATACTGCCATGCGGATATCGAAATGGTCACGCTGGCGGAAGACGGTCATCTGCTGCGGGAGGACGGTACGCGCGCCGTCTGACCGCCGCGCCCTCGACGGAGGGGAAACCGGCAAAACCGACGATTTTCGCCGGTTTTGCCCGGCGCTCTTGTGAAAACGGCTAATTTTTGAAAAACGCAGGAAAAGGGATTGCTTTTAAGAGAAAAACCGACTAGAATTAAAATATTGGTAGAAAAGAGAGGGGTCCGTTTGAGTGCCCGCCGCCGGAAAGGAGAGGGGAACATGCTGCGTGTTGCGGTCGTCCTGTCGCAGGACTCGCCGCGAAGCGGGTGTGCCCGCGTCTTCCGGGGGGCAGGTGCAGGCAAAATCCGGATTCCCCGCTGAAACTGTCGCTAGGGGGCGGCAGTTTTTATTTTTTGGACCCCGAAAGGAGAGGGACAATGAAAAAGGTAGCGATCATCCTCGGCAGCGACAGCGATCTGCCGGTCGTACAGGCCGCTGCGGACAAACTGAAGGGCTTCGGCATCCCGTATGAGATGCATATCATGAGCGCACACCGCACCCCGAAGGCTGCGGCCGCGTTTGCCGAATCGGCGGAGCAGAGCGGGTTTGGCGTCATCATCGCGGCGGCCGGCATGGCGGCGCATCTGGCGGGCGTGCTCGCCGCGTCGACCGTCCTGCCGGTGATCGGGATCCCGATGAAGTCGGCCGCGCTCAAGGGGCTCGACGCACTGCTCGCGACCGTGCAGATGCCCTCCGGCGTCCCGGTGGCGACCGTCGCTATCAACGGCGCGGCGAACGCGGCGGTGCTCGCAGCACAGATCCTCGCCCTGTCGGACGAGGGGCTGCGGCAAAAGCTGCGGCAGATGAAGGAGGACATGGCCCGCGGGGTCATGGAGAAGGACAGTAAACTGCAGGCGCAGGCCTGATAAACGGAGGAGGAACCGGAAATGGAAAAGAAGGAGCTGCTGTACGAGGGCAAGGCGAAAAAGGTATACGCCACCGAGGACCCGCAGGTGGTTATCGTCGACTATAAGGACGACGCCACCGCGTTTAACGGCCTGAAAAAGGGAACGATCGACAACAAGGGGGTCGTCAACAACCGCGTGACCAATTTCTTCATGCGGCTGCTCGAAAAAGAGGGCGTGCCGACGCATTATGTGCAGGAACTCTCTCCCCGTGAAACTGCGGTGAAAAAGGTGTCCATTGTCCCTCTCGAGGTGATCGTGCGCAACATCGCCGCCGGGTCGTTCTCCAAGCGGTACGGGGTGGAGGAGGGCACGGCACTGCGCCAGCCCTCTCTCGAGTTCAGCCTGAAAAACGACGACCTCGGCGACCCGCTGATCAACAGCTACCATGTGCTCTCGCTCGGCCTGGCGACGAAGGAGGAGCTGGACACGATCGCGAACTATGCGTTTAAGGTCAATGAGTTCCTGAAAAACTACCTGCTCCAGATCGACATTGAACTGGTGGACTTCAAGCTGGAGTTCGGCAAGACGGCGGACGGCACCATCGTGCTCGCGGATGAGATCTCGCCCGATACCTGCCGGTTCTGGGACGTGCACACCCATGAAAAGCTGGACAAGGACCGGTTCCGCCGCGATCTCGGCGGGGAAGTCGAAGCATATCAGGAGTTTATCCGCCGGCTGATGGGCGAATAAGAGACAGAGAACAGGAGGCGCGGCTATGGCTATGAAGAGCTACAGCGACAGCTATAAGGCGGCCGGCGTGGATGTGACCGCCGGGTATACCGCGGTGGAGCTGATGAAGCGGCATGTGGCAAAGACCCTGACCGAGAGCTGTATCGGCGGGTTGGGGGGCTTTGGCGGCTTATATGAGCTGGACATGACCGGGCTGACACATCCGGTGCTCACCGCGGGCACCGACGGGGTCGGCACCAAGCTGAAACTGGCGTTTTTGCTGGACAAGCACGACACTGTCGGGATCGACTGCGTGGCAATGTGCGTCAACGACGTGGTGTGCTGCGGCGCCAAGCCCCTGCTGTTTCTCGACTATATTGCCTGCGGCAAGCTGGTGCCCGAGAAGATCGAGCAGATCGTGAAGGGCGTGGCAGACGGCTGCGCCGAGAGCGGCTGTTCGCTGATCGGCGGGGAGACCGCCGAGATGCCGGGCTTTTACGCCGCGGACGAATACGACCTCGCCGGGTTCACGGTCGGGGTGGTGGACAAGTCGAAGATCCTCGACCGCTCCCGTGTGCAGGCGGGGGACGTGCTGATCGCCCTCCCCTCGAGCGGGGTACATTCCAACGGTTTCTCGCTGGTGCGCAAGGTGTTTGACGTGGAGCACAGCGATCTGACGATGTATTCGGACGAGCTGGGGGCGACGCTCGGTGAGACGCTGCTCACCCCCACCCGGCTGTATGTCAAGCCAATGCTCGCGCTGCTCAACGCGGTGCCGGTGAAAGCGGTATCCCATATCACGGGCGGCGGGTTTTACGAAAATATCCCCCGTGCCCTGCCCTCCGGCATGACGGCGAAGATCGAGCTTGCCGCCGTGCAGACCCCGCCGATTTTCCGGCTGATTGAACGCGTGGGCGGCATTTCGCAGCACGACATGTTCAACACCTTCAACATGGGAGTCGGCATGTGCGCGATCGTCCCGAAGACAGAGGCGGATCGAGCACTTCACACGCTGTGCACGGCGGGGATCGCGGCCTATGTGATGGGCGAGGTCGTCCCGGGCGACGAGGGGGTCGTGCTGTGCTGAGGAACATCGCGGTGCTGGTGTCCGGCGGCGGCACCAATCTGCAAGCGCTGATCGACGCCCAGGCGAAAGAGGGGCTCGGCGGCGGCCGGATTGCGCTGGTGGTCGCGAGCAAGCCGGAGGCATACGCGCTCACCCGGGCGGACAGCGCCGGCATCCCCACCAGGGTGGTCAGCCGGCGGGACTACGCGGATGCGGATGCGTTTGCCGACGCGCTGCTTGCCGTGCTCGAGGAGTTCGGCATTGAGCTGGTGGTGCTGGCCGGGTTTTTGTATGTGCTGCCGCCCCGGTTTGTCCGGCGG
>DXWE01000068.1 GCA_019417045.1 Oscillospiraceae bacterium | reverse complement strand
CTATAAGCATCTGATGAACGGCGTGTCGCACATGCTGCCGTTCGTCATCGGCGGCGGGATCCTGATCGCACTCGCCTTTCTGATCGACACGGCTGCCGGCGCGCCGCAGGACGCGGATTTCGGCTCCCATACGGCCGCGGCCGCCTTCTTCAAAAACGTCGGCGGCGTCGCATTTGATTTCATGCTCCCGGTGCTCGCCGGCTTCATCGCGCGCAGTATCGCCGACCGACCGGGGCTCGCGGTCGGCTTTGTCGGCGGGATGATGGCCGCGCTCGGCAACACCTTTGCAGCGCCGGCCGGGGACGCTCTCGCGGTCTCGGGATTTATCGGCGCGCTGGTGGCCGGCTTTGTCGGCGGCGGGATCGTGCTGCTGCTGCGCCGGGGATTCTCCTTCCTGCCGGAGAGCCTCGAGGGAATCAAGCCGATCCTGATCTACCCGCTGCTCGGCATTTTGCTGATGGGCGCCTTCATGTGCGCGGTGAACCCGGCGGTCGGCTGGCTGAACACCGCGATCACCAACGGGCTGAACTCGATGGGATCGACAAGCAAGGTGCTGCTCGGCGCTGTGCTGGCGGGCATGATGGCGATTGACATGGGCGGCCCGTTCAACAAGGCGGCCTATGTGTTCGGCACTGCGGCCATCGCCTCGGGCAGCTACGACGTGATGGCGGCGGTCATGATCGGCGGCATGGTGCCCCCGCTCGCGATCGCGCTGTGCACCACCTTTTTCAAAAACCGGTTTACGGCAGACCAGCGAAAATCCGGGATTGTCAACTATATTCTGGGCCTGTGCTTTATCACCGAGGGCGCGATTCCGTTTGCCGCGGCCGACCCGCTGCGGGTGCTGCCGTCCTGTATTGCCGGCTCCGCGGTTGCGGGCGGGCTGTCGATGGCGATGGGCTGCACCCTGCGGGCCCCGCACGGCGGCGCGTTTGTGTTCCCGGTGGTCGGCAACGTGGGATGGTATATCCTCGCGCTGCTGGCGGGCTCGCTTGTCGGCATGGCGCTGCTCGCCCTGCTGAAACGTCCGCTGGACGGGCGGCGGCTTTCCAGGACCGCCTGAGTGAAAGGAGAGACAGTCAATGGTGACAAAACGCATGAAAGTGATCGGCAGCCAGGGGTTCCACATGCGCCCGGCGAGCGTATTCGCCGCCGCGATGGGAAAATTCCAGTCGGAGGTCACCCTCCGCTTCAAAGGCCAGCCGATCAACGCCAAGAGCCTGATGCACCTCATCGCCGCGGGGATCCCGTGCGGTGCGGAGATCGACGTGGTGTGCGACGGCCCCGATGAGAAAGAGGCGCTCGCAAAAGCCACAGAGCTGATCGAGTCCGGGTTCGGCGAATAGGGGGGAGCGGTATGCTGAGTGGGATTGCCGGCTCCGCCGGTATCGGGATCGGCCGGGCCGTGCTGCTTTCGGACGAGCCGCCGCACTATACCCCGCACCCGGTGGCGGACCCACAGGCGGAACGCGGCCGGTTTGACCGGGCGGCGGAGGCGTTTGGCGAGCGCACGCGGCAGATGGCAGAGCGGGTGGCACGCACCGCCGGGGAGAAAGAGGCGAATATTCTCCGCGGCCAGATGCAGATGATGGCAGACCCGGTCCTGCTCGCCGAGATCCGGGAGAGGATCGGGTCGGGGACCTGCGCCGAGGCCGCGCTCGAAGAGGTGTGCGGCGTCTATGAGGAGATGTTCCGCAGCGCCGGGGACGAGCTGACCCGCCAGCGGGCAGCCGACGTGCGGGATATCCGCACCCGGATGCTGCGCGAGCTGCTCGGTGCGCCAAAGGCCGATCTGACCGCTTTGCCGGCGGGGAGTGTGGTGGTGGCGGAGGATCTCACCCCCTCCATGACGGCCGGCATCGACCGGGAGCATGTCGTGGGAATCGTCACCGAAACCGGCGGGAAAACCTCCCATTCCGCCATCCTCGCCCGCGCGTTGGGTATCCCGGCGGTGCTCAGTGTCTCGGGGGCGCTCTGCGCCCTGCGGGAGGGGGACACGGTGGTGGTGGACGGCGCAAAGGGAGAGGTAGTGGGATCCCCGGACGGGGAGGCGCTGCGGCGCTACACCGCCTTGCGAGAGGCCGACCTGCGCCGCAGGGAGGAACTGCGGCGTTATCGCGGCCAAAAGACCCGGACGGCAGACGGCGCGGAGAAGGAACTGTTTTGTAATATCGGCCGGCCAAACGACATAGCGGACGTGCTCGAGAACGACGGCGAGGGGATCGGGCTGCTGCGCACCGAGTTCCTGTTCATGGATCGGCCCGCCGCTCCCTCGGAGGAAGAACAGCTGGAGGCATACCGGGCGGTGGCGGTCGGGATGAAGGGGCGGCCGGTCATCATCCGCACGCTGGATGTCGGCGGGGATAAGGACATCCCCTATCTGAACCTGCAAGCAGAGCAGAATCCCTTTCTGGGATTCCGCGCGGTGCGGTACTGCCTCGGCCACACGGAGCTGTTCAAAACCCAGCTGCGCGCCCTTCTGCGCGCCGCGGTGGAGGGGGACGTGCGCATTCTGATACCGCTCGTGACAGCCATCTGGGAACTGAGGGCGGTGAAAGCGCTGGTGAATACCTGTGCCGCCGAGCTGGAGCAGGAGGGGATCCCCTGCAAACGAGAGGTTCCCATCGGCGTGATGATCGAGACCCCGGCAGCCGCGGAGACAGCGGACCTGCTCGCCAAAGAGGCCGCATTTTTCAGCATCGGCACCAACGATCTGATCCAGTATATGCTCGCGGTCGACCGGGGCAACGCGCGGGTGGAATACCTCTACTCGCCCTATGACCCGGCGGTGCTGCGCGCCATCCGCCGGGTGATACAGGCTGCGGAGTCAGCGGGAATCCCGGTGGGCATGTGCGGTGAGGCGGCGGCCGACCCGCTGCTGACGCCGCTGCTCTTATCCTTCGGGCTGCGGGAATTCAGCGTCACGCCCGCCGCCGTACTCGAGACCCGTCGCTCGCTGTCGATGTGGTCGAAACAGGAGGCGGATGCGGTGACGGCACAGGCGCTGCGGCTTCAGACAGCCGAAGAGGTGTGCGCCTGTCTGAAGAGAGAAGAGCGCTGATCCGGCACAGGACAGGAAACGGCCCGCGGGGAATTTCCCCGCGGGCCGCTGTATGAAGAAGACAGAGAGCTTATTCGACGGTTCTTTGGAGGATCCAGCGGGCGTCGCGGCTGTCGATCGTGCCGTCGGTGTTCACATCCGCGCGCGTCTCCTGTTCGGGCGTCAGCTCCACGAACTCGACGGTGGCCTGCAGCACCATCCGCGCGTCGCTGCTGTTGATCTTCCCGTCGCCGTTGACATCACCGAGGGCCGTTTCGGCCGTGATGTCCACCAGCTCGATGAAGTCGATATTCCGCCAGGAGCCGGTGGTCTGCTGGGTCTTGGAGACCGGGCAGGAGACATAGATCACGTTCTCGCCCGCCTGCAGGGTCACGGTGCACTTCACCCAGCCCATCTGGTTCCATTTGGCGCCGGTCACATCCGGCTGCACCACCAGCTGCTTGACCCCGTTGACCTCCACGATATAGGCGACCCCCGGGTCGCTGCCGTTGAAGCCGATGGTCATCGTGGTCTCGCCGGCGTAGTCGGAGTGCACGGTGAACTTCACGTTCGGGATATTGCCCGCCGCAAAATCCACCTCCTCCAGTGTAGTGACCGTGGCCTGGTCAAAGCCGCCGGCCGCCTTGCCGCCGGAGAAGAACTCGCCGGTCTCGATCCCGCCGACCTTGGAGGAGCCGGTGATCACGCCGTCCTCGCCCTCGTACCGGGTGGAGCCTTCCGCCACACCGGGCAGCGGGGTGTCGAGCTCTTCGAGATAGCCGCCCTCGTTATCTGCCGGGACCTCCGGCTCGATATAGAGATCCAGCGGGTTCTCGACTCCCAGGAAGGGCGCCATCTGCTCGGAGAAGATCTGCGCGAGATACATGTGCTCCTTCACGTCGGGGTGGTTGGCCGCACCGCTGTTCATCTGCGGGGTATAGACGAGCCGGATGTTCTCGTCGTTCAGCTCCTCCACCGCCGCGCGGTACTCCGCCTCATACGCGCGGTTGATATACACACCATAGAACCACATGATGAGCGCGTCCGGATACTGCTCCCTCAGATACAGGGAGAACTCCTGCATCGCCTTCATGTAATCCTCGACCCCGAGCCCGGTGGTCTCCATGATCGCTTCCCCGAGGTCGTTGCCGCCGGCGTTGACGATGATCACGTCGGGCACATAGCTCGTGTGGTCCCATTTGACCGTCTCGTCACGGAAGAAGGAGGTGTACTCATACAGGTCGCGCAGCTGCTTTTCCGTGCTGCCGGCCCAGCCGTCCTCGGAGTTGTAGCCCTGGATCAGGCCGCGCCCGGAGACCGCCACGGTGTGCCAGTCGGCGTTATAGGCATTTGCGAGGTTGACGATATACGAGTAGGAGGCGTCCTCCGTCCCGTCTGTAAAAATCTGGTTGCCGCAGCTGGCGGACCCGCCGAGCACAAAGAAGTTGTAATCCTTTTTGGCGGTTTTGGTGAGCACCGAGCCCTCGTTGAAGGTGAGGGAGTCGAGCTGAGCCAGCGAGCCGCGCGCCTCGGTGGTCTTGAGCACCGAGATGGTGTGGTCGCCCCTCTCCAGCCCGGAGGCGAGCAGCACGCGGTTGGAGCCGTCCACCAGGTATTTCATGGACTTCTCGCCGTCCACATATACCGCGAACCGCGCGCCGCCCTCGGTGGTGATGTTGGCGAAGATCGCGCCCTCGCCGTGGAAATTGAACTCAAACCCGCTGCCGCTCCAGTCGATGGCAACCGACGTCTCATCCGCAACCATTGTACGGCCGCGATAGACGATCTCATCCTGCAATTCCACGCCTGTCTGCGTCATGTACTGTACCTCCACATAGTCCGGATCCTCCTGTACAGTGAGGGAATAGAGCCCCTCCTGATCGTCGGTGTCCGGTTTGGAGAACGCGATGGTGTTCTCCCCGTCGACCAGGCCGTTCGCGGCCAGGGTATTCGCATCGATCGTGTAGGTGAGCTCGGTGCCCGTCTTGGTGCCGGACAGGTCAATCTGGAACGCCGCGCCGCCGTTGACCGAGACTGCGAGGGTGGCCGACCCGTCGTCCGCGTACTGGGTCACATAGTAGTGCAGTGTGACCGAATCCCCGAGCGTGGCATCCACCGTAAAGGTCGCCTTGCCGATATACCCGTCGCTGCTGTCGTACTGCAACACGTCGGTATACAGCTGCGCCGCCGGATCGAACAGGGACTCCACCGGCAGCAGCCGGGTGGACTGGAGCAGCGCATCCGCCGCATGGTAGGTGTCGGGCACGGTGGTTTCGGTCTCGACCACCTGCAGGGCATAGGGCAGGTTGACATAATCAAAGCAGCCCCAGCGGGAGACGCAGAACAGCAGCACGTTGTCGCCTTCCTCCAGCGTAACCGTCATCTGCTGTGTGCCGCCCGACCAGCTGTTGGAGGGCAGCGTCACATCCACCTGCAACTCCCCGTTGACGTATACCCGCATCGGGTACTCCGCTGCGTAGTAACCGACCTCGATCGTGTATTCGCCCGCTTCGGGAGCGTTCAGGATCAGCCGGCCGAACGAATCGTCGGTCAACTCCGGCCGGAACCCGTCGTCAAATTGCCAGTACACGCCGATGGCCTCGCCCGCATCCACTCCACCGGTGGTGGGGAAACGGACATGATTGAGCTGCATGTCCTCCGCCTCATACCGGTACAGCCCCGTGGCGGGAGGATAGGCCTGCAACGTGAGCAGCGCCGCCTGCAGCGTGAGGAAAGCCGCCTTGATGTCCGCCGCGTCGCTCTCTGCGGTCAGCTCCCGGGCGGCCGACAGAGCCAGCGTCAGGGCCTCCCAGTCATCCGCCTTATAGTCCGGGCGGTACTCCATCGCCTCTCCCATATACATCAGGCTTTGCAGATCCTCATAGGTAAAGGAGGAGGCGCCGTAGATCGTGAAGCTGTCGAGCAGGATCCGGTAGTTATATTGCCCCAGCCGGAACCGCAGCCACATGCCGTCCAGCTCCTCCTGCGACACATCGGGTGTCACAAAGCTGATCTCCACATAGTTGGCGCCTTCCGGGTAGCTGCCGGTAAAGATCGTGGCGACGTTCTCCACCTCGTCGTTGGTGGAGGTGTCGAGATTGGTGCCGAAAACACCCTTCTGCCACACGATTTCCAGCGGCACGGAGTCGAAATTATAGGCTTTCTGGAAATTGACATACCCGGACATATAATAGGTGGTGTTCGGCTCCAGGGTACCGGCCGGCAGCTTGACGCCGAGCATTCCCCACGCACCGAGATAGCCGACATAGTCGCCCGCCACCTCATACGCCGCATAATCGCTCGCGGCAGCGATCTTGCCGTTGTAGCCGGTCGAATAGATCACCTCGCCGTCGGTGTAATCACACCCCTCCCGGAAATCGGTGGTGGTGCCGACTTCCCAGCCGAAATCGGCAACAGGATGGTAGTTATCGGGGATGATGGAATCCGACGGTACCGGATATTCCTGCAGCGTGCGGATGGCTGCTTCCAGAGCGGTATAGGCCGCGTCGATCTCCCCGGCCGGGCTGCTCTCGGTCAGACCCTTGGCGGTGGCCAGCGCCTCTGTGAAGGCGGACCAGTCCTCCTCGCTGTAGTCTTCGCGTTCGGAGAAATCCCCCGCCTGCGCGATCAGCTCCTGCAACTGCGCATAGGTGCGCACCACGTCGTCCGCCCCGTAAAACACGAAGTCGTCAAGCAGGATCCGGTAGTTGTTCTCCGGCAGCCTGAAGCAGATCCACATCGCATCCAGCTCTTCCTGAGAGACATCCGGCGTCACAAAGCTGGTGACAATCCGGTTGGAGCCCACCGGGTAGCTCTCTTTCAAAATACTCGCGACCGTCTCCGGCCCGGTGCTGGTACCGGGGTCGAGGTTGACACCCCACGTCCCCTGCTGCCACTCCATCGAGAAGGTGACCTCTGTGGGGGTCGACCCCTGCTGGAACGCGGCAATGCCGGAGACATAATAGGTGGTATTCGGCTGGAAGGTCCCGGGCTGGAACTTGACGCCGAGGAACCCATACGCGCCGAGATAGCCGACGTAGTCGCCCGTCAGCCCCTCATACTGTGCGTAGGTGCTCTGGGTGACCACCTTGCCGTTATAGGCGGTGGAATAGGTCAGCGTGCCGTCTGTAAAATCGCTGCCGGCTTTAAAACCGGTCGCCTGGCCAATCTCCCAGCCCGCCCGGGCGATTTCGGTGTATTCCTCCGGAATCTCCGTCTCCGTGGCGGCCGCAAAGACCATCGCAGGGAGGGCGGTACAGCAGATGGCGGCCGCCAGGAGAACTCCCAACAGCCGTTTGAGCATAATCCTAGTAGTCTTCATACAGTTTCCCTTTCCTAAAGCAGTTGGTAATGACGGATCCGTTTTTACAAGCCCTATTATACAACAGCCCCTGTTTTGATTGCAATTGTTAAATACAGAAGATAAATTTTGCAATTTTATAGTCAAAGAAAATAAAAAAATAGATAAAAATTTTGATTTTCATAAAAATAAAAAAACTGGTTTGGAATCCAGTTTGGCCTTCGGGGAAATGGGAATCCATATAGGACCCGTTTCCCGCTGGAATTTGGGACAGCGGGATCGTCGTGGAAGGGAGCACGAAGTTTTCAGTCTCTGACGAACTGCTCGCATTTGTGGGATTTTGTCAAAGGGAATGTGCCAGCAGGGGATGTACACGTTCTGGTGAACCAGGGGATCACCTGCCCCTGGAAATAAACACGGGCTCAAAAGGCCCCGGCGCTTCAAGCGCCGGGGCCTGCTTTTCTGCCTGTTCAGCCGTGATAGAGCTTCGGCGTCTGGTACTGCGGCTCGCAGGTGACGTTGATGCCGAGCCGGCGGAACACCTTGCTGTCCACCGCGGAGAGGATCACCGAGGAGTGCGCCTCGCACCCGCGCAGCTTTTGCAGCTGTTCCATCGCGAGCTCCGCGGTGGGGTTGGTGGCGGCGCAGATGGACAGCGCGATCAGCACCTCGTCCGTGTGCAGCCGCGGATTGCGGTTGCCGAGATGATCCACCTTCAGGTGCTGGATCGGCTCGATGATGACCGGTGAGATCAGACGGATGTCG
>DXWE01000067.1 GCA_019417045.1 Oscillospiraceae bacterium | reverse complement strand
CCTGTGTGTCGATGGGCAACCCCCACTGCGTGGTGTTCTGCGACGACCCGGACGCGCTGCCGCTCGAGCGGCTCGGGCCGCAGTTCGAAACCCATCCGCTGTTCCCCGAGCGGGTCAACACGGAGTTTATAGAGGTGATCGACGGCCGCACGCTGAAGATGCGGGTGTGGGAGCGCGGCAGCGGCGAGACGTGGGCGTGCGGGACCGGTGCGTGCGCCGCGGCGGTGGCGGCGGCGCTCAACGGCTACTGTCCAAAGGGCGAGGACATCACCGTAAAGCTCAAAGGCGGGGATCTGGTCATCCGCTACACGGACAGGGGCGTATATATGACCGGCGACGCGGAGGTCGCGTTTGAGGGGACGGTCGAGATCTGACAGCTGGAAAGGAGAGAGCGCCATGCATATCAATACACACTATCGTCAGTTGCAGGAGAGCTACCTGTTTTCGGATATTGCACACCGGGTGGCGGCTTTTTCGCAGGAGCACCCGAAGGAGAGAGTCATCCGGCTCGGGATCGGCGACGTGACCCGCCCGCTGCCGCCGACCGTCGTCGGGGCGATGGAACAGGCGGTGCGGGAGATGGGGCAGGCAGCGACATTCCGCGGCTACGGCCCGGAGCAGGGATATGATTTTCTGCGGGAGGCCGTCTCCGGGTACTATGCGGGCCGCGGGGTTGCGGTCGACCCGGAGGAGATCTTCATCAGCGACGGCGCGAAGAGCGATCTCGGAAATATCCTCGATATCTTCGATACGGACAACACGGTGCTCATCCCCGACCCGGTGTATCCGGTGTATGTGGACACCAACGTGATGGCCGGGCGCCGGATTCTCTACATGCAGGCAAGCGAGCAGAACGGTTTTTTGCCGCTGCCCGACCCGGCGGTGGAAGCGGACATCGTCTATCTCTGTTCCCCGAACAACCCGACCGGCGCGGTCTATACGGCGGACCAGCTCGCGGCGTGGGTGGACTACGCCAACCGGCAGGGTGCGGTGATCCTGTTCGACGCGGCTTACGAGCGGTTCGTGTGCGAGCCGGGGCTGCCGCGCAGCATTTTTGAGATCGAGGGGGCGCGCAGCTGCGCCATCGAGTTCTGCTCCTTCTCGAAGACTGCCGGGTTCACCGGCACGCGCTGCGGCTATACGGTGGTGCCCTCCGCGCTCGTGCGGGACGGCGCGATGCTGCAAAAGCTCTGGCTGCGGCGGCAGACGACCAAGTTCAACGGGGTGCCGTACATCGTGCAGCGCGGCGCGGCGGCGGTGTTCACGCCCGAGGGGCAGCGGCAGGTGGATGAGAACATCGCCTATTATCGGGAGAACGCCCGGTTGATCGCGCAGGCGCTGGACGAACTCGGAATCTGGTACACCGGCGGGAAGAATTCGCCCTATCTCTGGCTCAAATGCCCGGACGGGCTGGATTCGTGGACCTTTTTCGACCGGCTGCTGCACAAGGCGCAGGTGGTGGGCACGCCCGGCGCCGGGTTCGGGCAAAACGGCGAGGGGTTTTTCCGGCTGACCGCGTTCGGCGACCGCGAGAGCACAAAAGAGGCGGTACGGCGGCTGCGGGAGCTGTAAAGAATAGACAAAAGGCTGGCGAATTTTTCGTCGGCCTTTTTTGTTAAAAGCGTTTACAGAACAAGAGAATAGATGTATACTTATTGTGCCTATTGCGAGAGACGCTGGGCAGATGAGAGAAAACAGAAGAGAGGAAGAGGCGTATGAAAAGGCTATTGTCGCTGGTGTGCGCGGCGGCGCTGCTCGTGACCGGGATCGGTCCCGCGGCGGTGCTCACCGCCGGCGCGGCGGACCCGGACGGGACCTGGGAGAAGCAGGTGCCGCCGGTTGCCACCGTGTGGTACGACGAGATCGGCGAGACCACCGTGCCGCTCGACGAGTACCCGAACCCGCAACTCGAGCGGGAGGACTGGATGAACCTGAACGGCCTGTGGTCGTTTGCGGGGAGCTCGAGCGAGTTTGCGGAGCCGGCGAGCTACACGCAGCAGATTATGGTGCCGTACGCGATGGAGACCGCGCTGTCCGGCATCATGAAGCACTATGACCACGCCTGGTACAGCCGGGAGTTCACCGTGCCGGCGGACTGGGACAGGGATGCCCGCATCGTGCTGCATTTTGAGGCGGTCGACTGGAAGTGCTCGGTGTATGTCAACGGCGAGGAGGTCGTGAAGGACCATACCGGCGGGTACGAGGCGTTTGCCGTCGACATCACTGACGCGCTGAAAGACGGCGTGAACACGCTGTCGGTCAAGGTGTTTGACGCGACCGACGTCCGCAACCAGACGGTCGGCAAGCAGCGCAACGGCGCGGGCGGCATTTACTATACCGCGACCTCCGGCATCTGGCAGACCGTGTGGCTCGAGCCGGTGTCCGCGCAGGCGTACATAGAGGACATCAAGATCGACACGGATATCGACGCGGGTACGGTCTCGCTGACGGTGAACCAGGCCGGCAGCGCGGCCGCGACGGTGGACGTGGACATCGCGATCGGAGACACCCCCGTGCTCAGCCGCACGGGGCTGGCGGTGGGGGAGGCACAGACGCTTCAGATCCCTTCCGAGCTGCTCTATCTCTGGAGCCCGGACACCCCGCATCTGTACGATCTGACGCTCACCCTGAAAGCGGGGGGCGAGACGGTCGACACAGTGCAGAGCTATTTCGGCATGCGCAAGATCGAGATTCGCCCGACCGGCCGCACGGACAGCCGTGGCGACATCATGGGCATCTATCTCAACAACGAGCCGATCTTTTCAAACGGCGTGCTCGACCAGAGCTACTGGCCGGAGAGCGGGCTGACCCCGCCGACGGATGAGGCGATGATCTGGGACATCCAGGCGACCAAGGATCTCGGATTCAACACCTCGCGCAAGCACGTGACCGTCGCACCCAAGCGGTGGTATTACTACTGCGACCTGATGGGACTGATGGTGTGGCAGGACCAGCCCTCCCTCGGCGAGACCGGCGGGATGAGCTATGAGGACTATAAGGACGAGGTGTACGGGCTGGTCACCTCCCACTGGAACCACCCGTCCATCGTGCAGTGGATCGTCTATAACGAGGGCTGGGGCCAGCATGGCCGCGTCGGGCAGTCGCTCGAGGACCCGAGCTACACGATCGATCTGACCAACAGTGTGAAGAGCTGGGATCCGTCGCGGCTGGTCTGCCCGGGCAGCGGCGGGTTGGATGTGGAGGCCGGCGACATCGTCGACAACCACAACTACACCGACGTGGTGCCCGGCTACAGCGGTACCCGCGCGCGCATCTGCGGCGAGTACGGCGGGCTCAACCGCGTGCTGCCGGGGCACATCTGGACCGAGAATTACTGGGACGGCTATACCCGCGGCTACACGACCGACGAGGCGTTTGAGGCGGCGTTCTACGCAATCCAGGACAAGGCCCGCAGCCAGAAGGCCGCCGGCATGATGGGGTGCGTGTACACCCAGATCACGGATATCGAGGAGGAGCTCAACGGCCTGTGGTCGTATGACCGCAAGGTGCTCAAGGCCGACCAGGACGCGCTGTATACCTCCAATCTCGACCTGACGACCGACGGCGTGCTGACCAAAGCGCCGCTCACCGGCGTGATCGAGCGGATGGAGCTGCTGGATGAGAGCCTCTACACCCCTGAGAGCTGGGCGACAGCCGAGGCGGCCAGGGCAGAGGCCGAGACGGCGCTGCAGAAAGACCGGATCACCCAGCTCGAGGTGTACCAGGTGAGCCAGGCGCTGTCGAAGGCGCTGGACGGGCTGTTGAAGGTCGGGGAGGACGACCAAAACAAGGACGCGCTGCAAGCGGCCATCCGCGAGGCGGCGACGTATGAAGAGATCGACTACACGTCGGACAGCTGGGCCGCGTTTGAAAGCGCACTCTCGCAGGCGCAGCGGGTGAACAGCCTGCACAGTTCGACGGGCGCCGAGATCCGGCAGGCGACAGAGGATCTGGCCGACGCGATGGAGGCGCTGCAGTGGGTGCCGATCAACAAGACGGCGCTGCAAGCGGCGATCACCCGCGCCGGGACGTTTGCCGAGGCGACCTATACCGCCGGCAGCTGGGCGAAGCTGCAGGCGGCACTCACCGCCGCAAATGAGGCGGACGGCACCGAGACCATCCGGCAGTCGGCGGTGGATGCGGCGACAGCCGCGCTGAACACCGCGATCGACGGGCTGGTCGAAAAGGTGAAGGACGGTGTGAACCGGGAGGGGCTGGACGCGGCGCTGACCGCGGTGGAGGCCCTCGACCCGCTCGACTACACCGCCGAGAGCTGGAACCTGCTCGAGCAGGATTACCGCAAGCACTCCCGCACGATCACCACGGCGACCTCGCAGGAGGAGCTGGACGAGGCGGCGGAGGACCTGTGGCGCGGGATCGAGGATCTGGTGCTGCGCGGCGCGGACAAGACCGCGCTGAAGGACTCGCTGCGGTATGTGCAGGGGCTGACCGAGTCGGATTACCTGCCGGACAGCTGGCAGGCGCTCGAGACCGCGCTGGCGCAGGCGAAGCTGGTCAACAAGGACGCCGACGCCGAACAGGAGGCGGTGGACGAGGCCACCGCCGCGCTGGACAGCGCGATCGACGCGCTGCGTGTGGCCGAAGCGGACCGGACGGCGCTCGGGGACGCGATCGAGGCGGCCGGAAAGTTGCAGGAGAGCAGTTATTCCGAGCCCAGCTGGGCGCGGTTGCAGTCGGCGCTTCAGTCCGCGATGACGGTGGTCGCAGACGCGGGCGCGCGGCAGTCCGCGCTGGACAAAGCCGCCGCCGCGATCCACAGTGCGATCGCCGACCTGTGTGCACCGGGTGGGGTGGAGAAGGCCTATCTCGCGGCCACGATCGAAAAGGCGGAAGGACTGTGGGAGTTCGATTACACCTATGAGACCTGGGGCAAGATGGTCTCGGCGCTCGAGTCCGCCCGGAAGGCCAAGGACAAGGCGGGCGTGACCCAAAGCGAGATCGACGCTGCCAACCGGTCGCTTGACGCGGCGGTGACCGCGCTGAAAAAGCGGGAGGAGGGCGTGCTCGACCAGGGCGGGCTGGAAGCCGCGATTGCGCGCGCCGAAAAGCTCAACCAGTCGGACTATACCGCCGAGGCGTGGGCCGCGATCCAGGCGGCGCTCACCGCGGCAAAGGACCTTTACTATATCGAGCCGACCGGCGACGAATTTTTGAAAAACGGGTCGTTTGAGAGCGGGTTGAACGACTGGAAGGTCGACGATCTGGCGAACTGCAACCCGAAGATCAATGTGGACGCGAGTGCCGCGGTGGACGGCAACAACCGGCTCGACTGCTCGTCCCATCCCTATAAATATGAGATCTCCCAGACGCTCACCGGGCTGCAGGACGGCACGTATATCTTCTCGATGTACCTGCGCGGCCGGGTGGAGAACAAGAAGATTTCGTATATGAGCGCGACCTCGGGCGACGGGGTGGCGCAGGTGGAGTGGTTCCACGAACAGGCGTGGAACGAGCCGTGGACCTATTATGAATATGAGGTGGAGGTCACCGGCGGCACCTGCACGGTGCTCGTGCATATCGAGGGCACCACGCAGGACAAACCGGGGCTCGACGTGATCAGCTTTAAAAACAAGGTGGATAAGGGCACCCCGCCGACCCAGGAGGACGTGGACGACGCCGTCTCGGCGCTGGATGCGGCCATGGCGGGCGAGGCCGGCGTGGTGAAGACCGCGCTGCAAAATGCGATCCAGAGTGCGCAGGCCTTAAACGAAGCGGATTACGAGCCGGACAGCTGGGCGGATCTGCAAGCGGCGCTGCAGGAGGCGCTGCGGGTGAACGGGGATCCGGACGCCACCCAGCAGCAGGTGGACGCGCAGACCACGGCGCTGAAAGCGGCGATCGGCGCGCTGCAGCCGGTGGGCGGCGGCGCGGACAAGGCCGCGCTGAATGAGGAGATCGCGCTGGCACAGGCGCTCAAACAGGGCGAGTACACCGCCGCCAGCTGGGAGCCGTTGGCGCAGGCGCTCGCCACTGCCAGGGCGCTCAGCGGCAGCCCGACCGCGACGCAGTCGCAGGTGGATGCCGCGGTGAAGGCCCTGCGGGAGGCGCGGGAGGCGCTGGTGAAGCGGCCGGTTGTGGATCCGGGCGACGCGCTGTATGCCACCGGGTTTGAATCGAACGGCGAGATCGCCGCGGATTCGGGTGTGCACTCTGTCGACGGTGTGGACATCGCGTTCGGCTGGGGCGGGTCGCTCGTGAATGCCGGCGCGCTGGCGCACAGCGGCGACTATGCGGTGAAGTTCGCCGACTGGGGCCGGATCGAAGTGGATCTGTCCCTGGAGCCGGGGAAGACGTATGTCGTCACCGGCTACTATCAGAATACAAATGCAAACGGCGGGCCGCTGCGGGTGCAGCTCAAGCCGGACGGCGCCACGGCGGACGACGACACGGTCGCCGGAGGCGAGGAGCTGCAAATTGCAGGCGGTATGCAGGACTACGAGAAATTCACGGTTACGATCGCCGTACCGGAGGATTTTGCCGGTGGCTACCTGCTGCTGAAATGGCAAAATGAAAGCGGCGCCGGGGTGTATATCGACGATCTGGCGGTTGCCGAGGAGGATGAGGAGCCGGCGGTTGAGCCGGGCGACGTGAACGGCGACGGGGTGGTCAACAGCAGTGACGCGCGCCTGGTGCTGCAATTCACGGTGGAGCTGATCACGCTGACGCCCGCGCAGCAGGAGGTGGCGGATCTCAGCGGCGACGGGGCGGTCAACAGCAGCGACGCCCGCCTGATTTTACAGAAAACCGTTTCCCTTCCGACTGCCTGAGCAGAATACAGTTATAAAAGGAGCTGTCCGGGATCCCGGACGGCTCCTTTTTTATCCAGAATCTGTCCGCCGCTATGGAATGGATTTTGTAGAGGGCGACAAACTAGAGAGGAAAGGGATTTGTTCACAGTTTCTTCATTGACACCGGGGTTTGGCCCGTCGTATAATTCGTTAGTATTCGAATGATTTGACAGAAAAGGAGAGGTGGCTATGCCGCAGCCGATGTCGGTGCCGGCGTTTTGGAATGCGCATGCCGTGAAATTCGGATGGATCGCCCATCAGCTGGGCAACCGGCAGAACCGGCAGCTCGAACGGTATGACCTGACCCATCAACAGGCGAAGATCCTGACCTATCTCTATCTGTACCGGGGAAAAAAGGTATCACAGCGGGATATCGAGGAATTTTTTTCGGTCAAGGCGTCCACCATTACCAGTGTGGTGGGTAATCTCGAACGCAAGGGCTTCCTGCGCCGCCAGCCGGACGAACAGGACGGCCGGCGCAAGGATCTGCTGCTGACCGCCAAGGGAGAGAACGTGCAGCAGGAGCTCATCCGGGCGTTTGAGGAGACAGAGCGGCAGATCGCGCAGGGGCTGTCCATGGAGGAACAGGAGTCGCTGCGTCAGACGCTCGACAGGGTTTGCCGCAACCTGCGGGAGACGGGCCCCACAGCCAGAAACGAGGAAAGGATGAGTATGCTATGAAGATCGTCTTTCGGTACTTACGGCCGTTTGCGCTGATTGTGCTGCTCTGTCTGGTGCTGCTGTTCGGACAGGCGCTGTGCGATCTCAGCCTGCCGAATTTGATGAGCGATATCGTCAATGTGGGGATCCAGCAAAACGGCATTGAGGAGGCCGCGCCCGAGAGGATCAGCGAAAACGGCATGGAGCTGGTCTCGCTGTTCATGCCGCCGGCGGAGCGGGCGGATTTCGCCGCCGGGTACACTTTCTCACAGGCGGAGGGCTGCTATATCCGCAACGACGCGGACAAAACCCGGCGGGCGACGTTATCGGGCGAATACGGCCAGGCGGCCCTCGCGCTGATGAATTATCTGAAGTCGATGATGGCGCAGCAGGGAGTCACGGCCGACTCGTCCGACACGGACGCGATGTTTGAGAACATGGACATCACGCAGCTGTATGCGATGCTGCCGCTGCTCGAGAGCCTGCCCGCCGGCTCGTTTGACGCGGCGATCGCCGAGGCTGCCGCCGCCGACCCGCTGATGCACGAACAGGTCGGCGTGGTGGTCACCGAGCTCTTCTATAAGGAACTCGGGATGGATGTGGCGGCGATCCAGCGGGGATATATTCTCAAAACGGGCGGGATGATGCTGCTTGTCACCCTGGCGGGTGCG